>JALSJV010000064.1 GCA_026989215.1 Acidimicrobiia bacterium
CTGGGGACCATCCCCCTCGACTGATCCCGGCGAGGTCGCTCACAGTTCGGCGGCGTCGTCGAGCTCCGCCACTCGACGCGCCAGATCGGGGAGCGTCAACCCCGGATCGACCCGGGCGGCTTCGGGGACCCGGGTCGTCGGAGGCTCGTCCCGGGTCACCCAGATGACGCGTCGGACGCCCGCATCCGACGCCGCCTCCGCCCACGCCTCCAGCACCGCTCGGCGGTCGTCGGCGAAGGCTCGGTCCCGCTCGTCGGTGGCCGCCGCCTCGATGCACACCATGCTGAAGCAGTTGAGAGCCGCACCGGCGAGGTGGGAGGCGTCGGAGACGTCACCGAGCGCCACCTTCACCCCGACCTTCTTCAACCGCAGGGCGACCCCCGGGTCGGACACGAACGCCCGGACCTCGCGTTCGGGAGCGAGGAGAGCGGCGATGACGGCCTCTCCGGCAGCGGTGTCGGCGCCGACGACGATCACGGGCATGGGCCCTCGAGGGTACCGGTCCGACCGGAGGGCCGTCCAGGGCAGGTAAGATCGCCGTTCCGCCGACCCGGGAGCCCCACCCATGCCCAGGCCGGAGAGGACCCTTCCGTTCCTCGACCCGTCGTTCGAGCACGACGCCTGTGGCGTCGGCTTCATCGCCGCGCGGGATCTCACCGCCTCCTTCCGGCTGACGCGTCTCGCCGTGGAATGTCTCGTCCGGCTCGACCACCGCGGAGCCAAGGCCGCCGACGGGACCGGTGACGGTGCGGGCATCCTCACCGAGATCCCCTACCGCCTCTTCGCCCGGGAGGTGCGGGGCTGGGGGCTCGAAGCGCCGTCGCCGGAGCAGCTCGGCGTCGTGATGGTCTTCCTTCCGCCGGACAACGTGGCCGAGGGTGAGCGGCTGGTCGAGGACGCCCTCGCCCGGGAGGGGATCCGTCTCCTCGGGTGGAGGAGCGTGCCCGTCGACCCCGACGTCCTCAGCGTCCGTGCCCGGGAGTCGATGCCGGTGATCCGCCAGGCGGTGGTGGAGGGCCCGGAGGAGGAGGACGCCGAGGGCTTCGAGCGGCTGCTGTTCCTGGCCCGGAAGCGGATGGAGCGGGGCGGTCGCGTCTTCGACGGGTTCTCGGTCCCCTCTGCCAGCGGGCGAACGATCGTGTACAAGGGTCTCTTCACCGCCGCCCGGATCGCCGACTTCTACTGGGATCTCTCCGACCCCGACTTCGAGACGTCCTTCGCGATCTTCCATCAGCGTTACTCCACGAACACCTTCCCGTCGTGGGCGATCGCCCAACCGTTCCGGACCTTGGCCCACAACGGGGAGATCAACACCATCCGCTCCAACCGTTCGTGGATGGAGGCCCGTGAGCGGGGGGCGGCGTCACCCGTGTGGGGGGACCGACTGGTCGACCTCATGCCGTTCCTCGACGACGGACAGTCCGACTCGGGGAGCCTCGACAACGTCTTCGAGCTGCTCCTCCGTACCGGGCGGGACCTTGCCCACACCAAGGAGCTGCTCATCCCTCCGGCCTGGGAGAACGTGGCCGATCTCGACCCGGAGCTGAGGTCCTTCTACGAGTACCACGCGTTCCTCACCGAGCCCTGGGACGGTCCGGCGGCGATCGTGGCGACCGACGGCGTCTCCCTGCTGGCGGGGATGGATCGGAACGGTCTCCGACCGGCGCGCTGGTCCCTCACCCCCAACGTGGTTCTCGTCGCCTCCGAGGCCGGCGTCTGCCCCGAGGAGGAGGCCCAGGCGCTCCGTACCGGTCAGCTCGGTCCCGGTGATCTGATCCTCTTCGACCGGGTGCAAGGCCGGGTCGCCTTCGGTCGAGAGGTCCGAGCCACCCTCGCCCGTCGCCGGCCCTACGGGGAGTGGATCAACACCGAGACCGTCTACGTCCAGCAACCCTTCGATCCCTACGCCGACGACCGGTTCGATCCCGCCAAGATGTGCCGCGCCTTCGGATACACCGAGGAGGAGCGGCGCCTGCTGTTGGCCCCGATGGCCGAAGGCAAGACCCCGGTCGGGTCGATGGGAGACGACACGGCGTTGGCGGCCCTCGCCACCGAGCCGCGGCGTCTCACCCACTACTTCACCCAGGCCTTCGCCCAGGTGACCAACCCGCCGATGGATCCGATCCGGGAGCATCTCGTGATGTCCCTCCGCACCTACCTCGGGGCCCGGGGCTCGCTGCTGGAGGAGACACCCCAGCAGGCGCATCTCATCGAGCTGTCGTCGCCGATCCTCTCCGACGCCGAGCTGGAGGCGATCGTCCGCAGCGGGGACCCGCGGTTCTTCTCCCATTGGATCCCCGTCGTGTGGCCCGTCGCCGACGGCCCGGCGGGGATGCGGAAGCGGATCGAGCAGATCTGCAAGCAGGCGGCCGATGCCGCCGAGTCGGGCGCCTCGATCATCGTGTTGTCGGATCGTGAGACCGACGCCGAGCACGCGCCGATCCCGATGGTGTTGGCGGTCGGGGCGGTCCACCACCACCTCATCGATCGGGGTATCCGGCTCCGGGCCTCGATCGTGGCGGTGACCGGCGAGATGCGGGATTCCCACGACCTGGCCTGCCTCCTGGGATACGGGGCATCGGCCGTGAACCCGTACCTGGCGATCGACCAGGTGCGGGAGCTGGCGGAGCGGGGCATCGTCAACGTCGACCCCGTCGTCGCCCAGGAGAACTACCGGTCGGCTCTCCAGTCGGGGCTGTTGAAGATCATGTCCAAGATGGGCATCTGCACCGTCTCGGCGTATCGGGGCAGCGAGCTGTTCGAGGCGATCGGGCTCGACCGCGACATCTGCGAGCTCGCCTTCCGGAACACGCCCCGGCGGATGGCAGGCCGGAACCTGGAGGACATTGCTCGCCGGGTCCTCGACCTCCACGCCGAGTTCGAGGACGGCGAAGAGATGGTGGGTGGCTACTTCAAGCAGCGCCGAGGCGGTCCCCATCACGTCACCAGCCCGGCGGTGGTGCTGGCCCTGCAGCGGGCGGTCCGGTCCGGCGACCCGGCCGACTGGGAGGCGTATCTGGAGGCGATCGACGATCGCCCTCCGATCACCATCCGGGATCTGCTCACCTTCGTGGAGCGTCGGCCGGTGCCTCTGGAGGAGGTGGAGCCGGCGGAGCACATCATGCGGCGGTTCGTCACGTCGGCGATGTCTCATGGGGCGCTCTCGGCGGAGGTCCACGAGGCGCTCGCCGAGGCGATGAACCAGATCGGAGGGCTGTCGAACTCGGGAGAGGGGGGTGAGGATCCGGCTCGATACGGCACCCCCCGCAACTCGGCGATCAAGCAGGTGGCGAGTGGGCGGTTCGGGGTGACGCCCGCATATCTGATGTCGGCCGAGGAGCTGCAGATCAAGATGGCCCAGGGCTCCAAGCCGGGGGAGGGTGGCCAGCTTCCGGGGCACAAGGTCACCGCCGAGATCGCCCGGCTTCGGCACACCGAACCCGGGGTGAGTCTGATCTCGCCACCGCCCCACCACGACATCTACTCCATCGAGGACCTCGCCCAGCTCATCTACGACCTCAAGGCCTTCAAGCCGACCGCCCGGGTCTCGGTGAAGCTCGTCTCCGAGCCGGGGGTGGGGACGGTGGCGGTGGGGGTGGCCAAGGCGCGGGCGGACGCCATCCTCATCTCGGGGGGCGAAGGGGGGACCGGAGCATCCCCCCTGGAGTCGATCAAACACGCCGGGTCGCCGTGGGAGCTCGGGCTCGCCGAGGCGCATCAGGTGCTGGTGGCGAACGGTCTGCGGTCCCAGCTCGCCCTCGAGACCGACGGTGGACTTCGTACCGGACGTGACGTGGTGGTGGCGGCGCTGTTGGGCGCCGAGCGCTTCGGCTTCGGGACGCTGCCGCTCCTCGCCCTCGGCTGCAAGATGGTGCGCCGCTGTCATCTCAACACCTGCCCGGTCGGGGTCGCCACCCAGCGGGAGGATCTCCGCGCCAAGTTCACGGGAGCGGCCGAACAGGTCATCGTCCTGTTCCGGCTCCTCGCCGAGGAGGTCCGGCGTCATCTCGCCGCCCTCGGGGCACGGACGGTGGGGGAGCTCATCGGGCGAGCAGATCTGCTGCAGCCGACCGACCACCCCCTCGCCGAAGGCCTCAGCCATCTCCTCGTACGGGCCGAAGGTCGTCTGCGACATCCCGGTTTCCGGAGGATGGAGCTCTCGCCGTTGAGCGCCCGACTCGTGGCCGATGCCGCTCCTGCCCTCGAGGAGGGGCATCCGGTGCAGCTCTCCTATCCGATCAGCAACGTGGATCGGACGATCGGTGCCCGTCTCTCGGGTGAGGTGACCGCCCGGAAGGGGGCGGCGGGCCTCCCTGAGGGGACGATCCGGGTCCGTCTGTCGGGGACGGCCGGGCAGAGTCTGGGGGCCTGGCTCTGTTCGGGGATCGAGCTGCGCCTCGCCGGCACGGCGAACGACTACGTCGGCAAGGGGATGGGGGGAGGTCGGATCGTGGTGGTCCCCCGACGGGGCGACTCGGCCCATGTGCCCCACGCCGCCGGGAACGCGGTCCTGTACGGGGCGACGGGCGGGATCGCCCTGCTGGCGGGAACGGTGGGGCAGCGCTTCGCCGTACGGAACTCGGGAGCGACCGCCGTCGTGGAAGGATGCTCCGACCACGGCTGCGAGTACATGACCGGCGGCGTGGCGGTGATCCTGGGTCCGGTGGGCCGGAACTTCGCGGCGGGGATGACCGGGGGGATCGCCTACGTGTGGGATCCGGAGATGACGCTCAACCGGCACGTCGCCGACACCTCACCGGCGATGCGCCGTCTCAACGAGGTGGAGGAGGCGGAGCTCAAGGCGCTGGTGGAGCTCTTCGCGGCCGAGACGGCGAGCCCGGTGGCGATCCGCATCCTGGAGGATTGGCGCCGACATGTGGCCCGCTTCTGGGTGTTGCGTTCGGGCAGTCCCCAACGTCGCCTGGAGGTGGCCGACATCCGGGAGCCGGCGGTCTCCGCCGAAGCCGAACATGTGGGTCGCTGAACCCGCCGAATTCATATACACTATCCGCGTAGTGGAAATCGATCTGGTGAAGACCCTCGAGGAGCGGCCGCATGGCAACCGTTGACATCGATCTGGGCGCCTACAAGTTGGGTTGGAAGGACTCCGAGGAGGAGTACGTCTTCAAACCCCAGAAGGGCCTGTCCGAAGAGATCATCCGGCAGATGTCGGAGATGAAGGGCGAGCCCGAGTGGATGCTCGACTTCCGCCTGCGTGCCTATCAGCGCTTCCTCCGCAAGCCGATGCCGACCTGGGGTGGTGGCGGCCTGCTCGAGACCATCGACTTCGACGACATCTACTACTACATCAAGCCCACCGAAGGTCAGGCCAAGTCGTGGGACATGGTCCCCGAGGAGATCAAGGAGACCTACGAGAAGCTGGGGATCCCCGAGGCAGAGCGGAAATACCTGGCCGGGGTCACCGCGCAGTATGAATGCCTGCGGGGCGACGTCCGCGTCTACACGGCCAATCGGGGCCTTGTTCCCATCAAGGAGATCGCACCGGGGGATCGGGTCTTCTCTCTGGACGAGGAGACCGGTGAGCTGAGGGTGGCCCCGGTGAAGGCAGCGGCGCAGACCGATGTCCGTCAGACCTACCGGGTCACGGTGGGCGGGAGGTTTCGACGTACGATCCACGCGACCGACAACCATCCGATCCTCACGTTGGTCGACGCACGCAAGCCGGGTCGCCAGCGGGCACGCTACGAGCGGCGTTGGAAGACCGTCGCCGAGCTGGAGGTGGGTGACCTGGTCGCGGTCTCTCGGGATCTGCCCGCCTTCGGTGAGGCGCATCCCCTGACGGCCCTGGACGACACTCCTCCCACCTACCCCCGGGTCACCTCGTCGGATCTCATGTGGCTGCTCGGGCTGTGGCTGGGAGACGGGTACACACGAAACGAGGCCCGTCACGGAACCTACCGCGTCGAGGTCGCCATTCCGGCGTCGGACACCGAGCTGCGGGCGGAGGTCGCCCGAGTGGTCCGGGACCTGTTCGGCCTCGAGGTGACCGCACCCGACGAATGGAGGGTGGCCTTCGCGTCGAAGCCGCTCGTCCGGTGGCTCGAGGCGAATGGCGTCGGGGGGACCTCCCACACGAAGCGAATGCCGGAGTGGGTGTTCTCACTCCCCCTCGAGCAACGCCTCGCGCTGCTCGCCGGGTACGTCGATGCGGACGGGTATGTGAGCCCCGACCGTCACGGCAACGCGCTGAGCCTCACCTCGGCCAACGAATCCCTCTTGGCGGATGCAGCCGAGCTCGCGCTGCTCTGTGGATTGCGGGTGTCCGGGCCTCACCGGTTCACCTCGGCCCACCCCTTCGACGACGCTCGACGGATCACCGGCTACCGGCTCGGGCTGTCGGGCGATGTGGAACGGATCCCGGTTCGCAACCCCAAGCGCCGAGAGCGCCTGGGCCTCCGGAAGTATCGGCAGGGCAACACGTCGGCGAGGGGGGCCACGTTCCGTGCGCACACCACCGAATACCTCGGGTTCGCGCGAGTCGTCGAGATCGAAGAGGCCGATGTCGCTCCGGTGTACGACATCGAAGTCGCCGGACCCCACAACTTCATCGCCGAGGGGATCGTCGTTCACAACTCGGAAGTGGTGTACCACCGGAACCGGGAGGAGCTCGAGGCCCAAGGGGTCCTGTTCACCGACATGGACACCGCCCTCAAGGACTATGAGGACCTCGTCCGTGAGCACTTCGGGACGGTGATCCCTCCCAACGACAACAAGTTCGCCGCCCTCAACTCGGCGGTGTGGTCGGGAGGCTCGTTCATCTACGTTCCCCCCGGCGTGCACGTCGAGCAGCCCCTCCAGGCCTATTTCCGGATCAACTCGGAGAACATGGGTCAGTTCGAGCGGACCCTCATCATCGTGGACGAGGGCGCCTACGTGCATTATGTGGAGGGCTGTTCGGCCCCCATCTACTCCACCGACTCCCTCCACGCCGCGGTGGTGGAGATCATCGTCAAGCGGGGCGGCCGGTGTCGGTACTCGACGATCCAGAACTGGTCGTCCAACGTCTTCAACCTGGTGACGAAGCGGGCGATGGCCTACGCCGACGCCACGATGGAGTGGGTGGACGGCAACCTGGGATCCCGACTCACCATGAAGTACCCGGCGGTGTGGCTCATGGAGCCGGGCGCCCACGGCGAGGTCCTCTCGATCGCCTTCGCCGGCAAGGGCCAGCACCAGGACACGGGAGCCAAGATGGTCCACGCCGCCCCCAACACGACGTCGACGATCGTCTCCAAGTCGATCTCGAAGGACGGCGGGCGGGCCGGATACCGTGGACTCGTCCGGGTGGAGCCCGGTGCCGAGGACTCCCGGAGCTTCGTCCGCTGCGACGCCCTCATCCTCGACGAGAAGAGTCGCTCCGACACCTATCCGTACATGGAGATCGAGGAGAACGACGCCGAGATCGGCCACGAGGCCACCGTCTCGAAGGTGGGGGAGGAGCAGCTCTTCTACCTGATGAGCCGCGGTCTCACCGAGGATCAGGCGACGTCGATGATCGTGGCCGGATTCATCGAGCCCATCGTCAAGGAGCTGCCGATGGAGTACGCCGTCGAGATGAACCGTCTCATCGAGCTCAACATGGCGGAGGCGGGCGCCGTCGGCTGAGGGTGGCGTCAGCGTCGCCCGCCGAGCAGGTTGAGGACGGCGACGAACAGGGCGGCGCCGACGACGGCCCAGATCACCGGGAAGTCCCTGATCGTCCACAACATGGGCAGGCCGAGGTTGCGGGCGAGCCACGATCCGAACAGGGACCCGATGAACCCGAGGACGATCGAGGCGAGGCATCCGAGGGGCTCGTCGCGACCCGCCAGCCGTGCTCCCAGCCATCCGGCGAACGCGGCGACGACGAGGGAGAACAGGAAGCCGAACACGCCTGGGACTCTACCGGCCGACTCAGAACGTGAAGTGCTTGATGGGCTCCCCCTCCCGGGCGATCTGAGTCATCGCCTCGATCCCGATGTCGAGGTGAACGTCGGACCATTCGGCAGTGACCTGGGCGTCGCTCTCCTCGGTCTTGATGCCCTGGGGATGGAAGGGCACGTCGGAGACCAGCAGTAACGCCCCGCGGCTGATCCGGTTGGCATGTCCGACGATGAAGAGCGTGGCGGTCTCCATGTCGATGCCGATGGCGGTGAGCCGACGGAGGCGGGCGAGGAACTCCTGGTCGTGTTCCCACACCCGGCGGTTGGTCGTGTAGACGACGCCGGTGCGGTACTCGAGACCGCGGGCCACGATGCGATCGGAGACGAACTTGTGGAGTTTGAAGGAGGGGAGGGCCGGGACCTCGGGTGGGAAGTAGTCGTTGGACGTTCCTTCTCCCCGGATGGCGGCGATGGGGAGGATGAAGTGCCCGATCTCGGTCGAGTGTTTGAGCCCCCCGCACTTGCCGAGGAAGAGCACGCCGGCGGGCTGGCGGGCCGTGAGCAGGTCCATGATGGTCGCCGCGTTCGCCGTCCCGATCCCGAAATTGACGATGGTGAGGCCGTCGTCGTTGGTGGCGGCCTGCATGGGGCGGTCGGTCCCGGTGATCCGACAGTCGAACCGCTCGGCGAACCGGTCGACGTAGTAGGCGAAGTTCGTCAGCAAGATGTACTCGCCGAAGCCGTCGACCGGCATCCCCGTGTACCGGGGCAGCCAGTCGCGGGCGATGTCGAGCTTGGTGACTCCGGGGCGGGCGAGGTCAGCGATTGGAGGCTCCTACCACGAACGCCAACAGGAAGCCGCCGATGAAGCCGTAGACCAATCCGAACCCTTCACCGGCGTTCATGATGGCCCTCACGCCCGCGATCCGAAGGATCGCCGAGGCGGAGATGCCGCCGATGATGCCGAGGAGGATCGAGCCGATCAGGTTCCTGCCCCGCCCTCCGATGAAACCGCCGAACAGCCCCCCGAGGCCGCCGGAGACGGCGATGCGGAGGAAGGCGTCGACGATCTCGCTGCTGATGGCATCCATCGGGCAGTCAGGCTACCCGAGCGTGCTCCGATGGCCAGGAACCCGGTCCCGTCGTAGGTCAGAGGAGCGATTCGAGATGGACCGCAGCAGAGGGGTGACGGAGTTTGGCGAGCGCCCGGCTCTCGATCTGGCGGACCCGTTCCCGGGTCATCCCGAGGAGCTTGCCGACGGCCGACAGGGTCCACGAGTCGCGGCCGTCGAGCCCGAATCGGAGGGTGAGGACGACCCGTTCCTCGCGGGTCAGCATCGAGAGCGCCCGTTGGATCTCGGAGTCCCGCATGCGTTCGAGGGCGCTCGTGAAGGGGTCGGGGGTCTCGTCGTCGCAGATGAACTCGTGGAGTTCGGCGTCGCCGTCGTCGCCGACGGGCCGGTCGAGGGAGACGGTGTCGGTCGGCGCGGAGAGAGCTGCCTCCACCCGGTCCGGGTCGAGTCCGGAGACGGCGGCGATCTCGTCGATCGTCGGGGCCCGGTGGAACTCCTCGGAGAGCTGCTGGTGGGTGTCGTGGACGGTCCGGACCACGTCCACCATGTGGACGGGGAGCCTGATCGTGCGGGCGTTGTTGCCGAGGCCGCGGGTGATGGCCTGGCGGATCCACCAGGTGGCGTAGGTGGAGAATTTGAACCCTTTGCGCCAGTCGAACTTCTCGACCGCCCGGATCAGGCCGAGGTTGCCCTCCTGGATGAGGTCGAGGAGGTCGAGGCCCCGGCCCGTGTATCGCTTGGCGATCGAGATGACGAGCCGGAGGTTGCAGCGGATGAAGGTGAGTTTGGCGTCGCGTCCCTCTTCGACGAGCTGCTCGAGGCGGGCTCGCTCGGCCGGATCGAGGGACGGGTCGCCGTCGAGACGTCCCTGGGCGCGTCGTCCCAGCTCGATCGCCCTGGCCAGCCGGACCTCGTCCTCGGCGCTGAGCAGATAGTGATCTGCCACCTCGTCGAGGTAGAGGCCTACGGCATCCGCCACCGAGGCACCGGATCGGCGGTGCTCTGCCACCTCATCACCTCTGTCCCCTTGGGAGGCAACGCTATCACTCGCCGCTCCGAACCACAATGGAAAATCCTGGCATATCGGCGGGATGGTTGGCGGCGGGTGGTCGGTATCCTGTCTGCGGTGTCCCGACGCAGGCAGCTCCGGCTGCTCCTCCTCGTCACCCTCCTCTGGGCCGGACTCGCCGGTTGGCGGGTCGCCGCCGGGAGCGCCGACGTCCCCGTGCTCGTCGTCGACGAGGACGGGGATCCGGTGGTGGGAGCCGAGGTGTTCGCCGACGGTGACTCGTTGGGGGTGACCGACGAGACGGGGGCGGTCCTCCTGGAGTGGCGACCTCCGGGGACGCGGCTCTCCCTGGAGGTCCCCGGATACCTGCCCCGGACCATGCCGATCCGGGTCCGCCCCGAAGGTCCGGTCCGGTTCCGGGTTCAGGCGCGGATGCTGAGGGGAGAGGTGCGTGACCCCGAGGGACGGCCCGTCGGGGCGGTACGCATCACCTCCGGAGGGGTCTCCACGACCACCGATGACGACGGACGGTTCGTCCTGCGCCGTGCCGAACCGGGACCGGTCGACGTCTGGCGCCCGGCGTGGGAGAACACGGCGGTCGAATGGGATGGAGGCCCGGGCTTCCAGCAGATCCGACTCGTTCCTCTGGTGGTGAAGGCGGTCCACATCGGCGGTGACATGCTCGCCGATCCCGCCCGGCGGGCCCAGTATCTCCGGATGGCGGAGACGACCGAGCTCAACGCCCTGATGATCGACCTCAAGGACGACGACGGCCTCGTGTGGTACGACTCGCAGGTGGCGACGGCGGTCGAGTTGGGGACGGTGGCGAGGGAGCCGTACCGGCTCGACCAGGTGGTCCGTGAGGCCGACGCCGCCGGTCTCTACGTCGTCGGACGGATCGTCACCTTCCAGGATCCGATCGCGGCTCGGCGTGCTCCGGAGATGGCGGTGTGGGACACGGCACGGGGAGCCCCGTACCGCAAGGGAGGGCAGTGGTTCCTCGATCCCACCGATCCGGCGGCACAGGACTACGCCCTCCAGATCGCCCGTGAGGCGTGTACCCGCGGTGTGGACGAGATCCAGTTCGACTACGTCCGCTACCCCGACGGGTTCGGCCCGTCCACGGTTTTCGACCAGGGATCCGACCCCCAGACCAGGGTCCGAACCATCGTCGGGTTCCTGCAGCGGGCTCGGGATCAGCTCCACCCCCTCGGATGTGCGGTGGCGGCGGACGTCTTCGGGTTCACGACCACCGCCCGGGACGACGGGGGCATCGGTCAGCTCTGGCCGGAGGTGGCGAAGGTCGTCGACGTCATCTCCCCGATGCTGTACCCCAGCCACTACGGGCGTGGCTGGTTCGGGTTCGACAATCCCAACGACTACCCGGGCGAGGTGGTGTATCAGGCGCTCGTCGACGGGGTGGAGCGGCTCGGTTCGGGGACGGTCGTCCGGCCGTGGCTCCAGGACTTCGGATACGACCCGTCCCAGGTTCGGGAGCAGATCGACTCCGCCGAGGAGTTCGGGTTCGGATGGATGCTGTGGAACGCCCTCTCGAAGGTGACGGTGGAGGCGCTGAGACCGGCGGGCAGCGAGTGAGCCTCGTCGAGCTGGAACGGGAGGTCGTCGCCTGTCGTCGGTGCCCGCGGCTGGTGGCATGGCGGGAGGAGGTGGCCCGTGCCAAGCGGGCCGCCTACCGGGACGACGTCTACTGGGGTCGTCCCGTCCCGGGTTTCGGAGATCCCTCCGCGCGGCTGGTGGTGGTCGGGTTGGCCCCTGCAGCCCACGGCGCCAACCGCACGGGCAGGATGTTCACGGGCGACCGCTCCGGGGACTGGCTCTACCGTGCGCTGCACCGGGCCGGATTCGCCGACCGTCCCACCTCCGTCACGCGCGACGACGGCCTCACCCTCTCCGACTGCTGGATCACCGCCGTCGCCCGGTGCGCGCCGCCGCAGAACCGACCGACCGCCGCCGAGGCCACGGAGTGTCGTCCGTTCCTGGTACGTGAGCTCGAGCTCCTCGACCCCAAGGTTCTCGTCGCCCTCGGTGGGGTGGCGTTCCAGGGGGTGTTGCGCGCCTGGAACGACCTGGGCCGTGATCTCCCGCGTCCACGTCCGAGATTCGGTCACGGGGTGGAGGTCGAGCTGGGGTCGGCCACACTCCTCGCGTCGTATCACCCCTCCCAACAGAACACCTTCACGGGGCGACTCACCGAGTCCATGCTCGACGACGTCTTCCGGCGGGCGCGGTCGATGCTCGACCAATTTCCAATACGGCGATAGTGCGAATACGATTCGGCCAGTCCCTGTCTGCGGAGAGACCGTGCTCGCCCTGAATGCCACGACCCTCGAGGTTCTGAATCGCGACGCTCCCGAACCTCTCGTTCGGCGACGCGTCGCCGGGTTCGACATCTACCAGGAGACACCGCCACCCTCCGACACCGAGGAGGCCTGGCGGTACGTCGAGATCGACGTCGACTTCGACGCGCTGGCGCTCGCCGAGCGGGCGGGCGACCCCCTCGCCCCCGGCCCCTTCGTGTCGGCCATCACCGACGCCGTCGGCCACGCCGTCGTGGTCGATGGCCACGCCGTGACGGTGGACGGTGGCGAATCCGTGGGACTGACGGCGGCCGCCACCCTGTGGCTCGAAGGCGAGGCACCCCGTCTGGTCGACCCGAGTGTCGACAAGTTCGCCGCCGCCGGGTTCGCCTTCGGCGGTGACGGCGCCGCCCTTCGGGTCCCCGCCGGCGTCGTCGAGCCCCGCCCGGTCGTCATCGAGCTCCAGGCCGCCACCGGAGGGACGATCTCCTTCCCGGAGGTGGTCGTGGAGGTCGGCGAGAACGCCGACGTCAACGTCGTGGTCGTATACCGCAGCCCGAACGACGTCGATGCCGTGATCGCTCCACTCCTCGGCCTCGACGTCGCGCCGGGAGGGCGGCTGCGCTTCACCACCGTGCAACTCCTGGGGGACGCCACCACCCTGGTCGCCCACGAGCGGGCCCGCCTCGACCGCGACGCCACGCTGCGGGTGGGCGAGGCCGGACTCGGGGGCGCCCTGGCTCGGCTCGACCTGGGCGTGCGCCTCGACGGCGACGGCAGCTCGGTCGAGGTGGTGGGCCTGTATTTCGGCGAGGCCAGGCAGGTGCTCGACTACCGCATGGTGATCGACCACGTGGGGCGGTCGACCAGCTCCGACGTCCTCCTCAAGGGGGCGGTCGAGGACGAGGCCCAGTCGGTGTTCACCGGCCTGCTGCGGATCGCGCCCAGCGCCGCCCGTACCTCGGCCTTCGAGACGAACCGAAATCTGGTCCTCTCCGAAGGGGCGAAGGCGCATTCGGTACCAAACCTGGAGATCCTCTGTGACGACGTCGTCTGCGGGCACGGTTCCAGCGTCGGGCCCCTCGACGCCGAGCACCTCTACTACCTGATGAGCAGGGGTCTGTCCCGACCCCGGGCGGAGCGCCTGCTCGTCCACGGGTTCTTCGAGGAGGTCATCGAACGTCTCCCATCGAAGGCGATGGCAGAGCCGCTTCGTCGGGAGGTCGACGACCGGTTCGCCGCCGCTCAGGCCGCCGGGAGGTTGGGATGACCTGGGTGAAGGTCACCTCCTTCGACGACCTCCTGCCGGGGCGCCCCGTGCGGGTGGAGGTCGGCGGACATCGGATCGCCCTCGTGCGGGTGGACGACGCCGTGTACGCCATCGGTGACCGGTGCAGCCACGCCGAGGCCTCGCTCGCCGAGGGGGAAATCTTCGACACCGAGATCGAATGTCCCCGTCACGGGGCCGTCTTCGATCTGCGGAGCGGCAAGCCGCTCACCCTGCCTGCAACTCGACCCGTTCCCACCTATCGGGTGAAGGTGGAGGACGGTGACGTCTACCTCGCCCTGGAGTCGTCATGAACTCGGCCCTCTCGATCCGCGACCTGCACGCCTCGGTCGGTTCGGTGGAGATCCTTCGGGGAGTCGACCTCGACGTCGGTTTCGGCGAAGTCCACGCCGTCATGGGTCCCAACGGATCAGGAAAGTCGACCCTCTGCCACGTGCTGACGGGAAAGGAGGGCTACCACGTCTCCGGTTCGGCCCTCCTCGATGGAACCGAGGTGCTCGACCTCGACGTGGACGCTCGGGCCCGTCTCGGTCTGCTCCAGGCCTTCCAGTACCCCGTCGAGATCCCCGGGGTGAAGCTGTCCGAGCTCCTCCGAGAGGCGGCCGAAGAGCGAGGTGTCGACCCGGATGAGACCTTGGCCCGGGCTCGGGAGCTCGCCGAGCGGCTCGGGGCGGTCGAGTTCCTCGACCGATCGGTGAACGACGACCTCTCGGGCGGCGAGAAGAAACGCTCGGAGATCCTCCAGATGGCGGTGCTCCGCCCCAAGGCCGCCCTGCTCGACGAGATCGACTCGGGGCTCGACATCGACGCCGTGAGGGAGGTCGCCGCCGCCGTGGAGGAGATGCGGGGCCCCGACCTGGGGGTGCTGCTCATCACCCACTACTCACGGATCCTCAAGTATCTGCGGGCCGATCGGATCCATGTGATGATGGACGGAAGGATCGTCTCCTCCGGCGGTCCCGAACTCGCCGAGGAGCTGGAGGCCGGCGGATACGAGGCCCTGCGTCAACGGCTCGGTCTGCAGCCGGTGACCAGCGCGGCGGAGCGACGACCCTCGGATTTCTTCACCGACACGCCCTTCGACGTCTGAGGACTTTCGGCGGTCGCGCCCTGCTTCGTCGGGGCGTACTCTGGGAGCCGTCGACGAAGGAGCAGGATCGTGGAGTATCGCACCGAGAAGGACTCGATGGGCGAGGTCAGGGTTCCGGCCGGCGCCTACTACGGAGCTTCGACCCAGCGAGCGATCGAGAACTTTCCGATCTCGGGGATTCGCTTCCCCCGGCGGTTCATCTGGGCGCTCGGGTTGATCAAAGGGGCGGTCGCGGCCGTGGCGGGGCCCGAGGGGTATGTGGACGCCGAGACGGCGAAGGCCATCGAGCAGGCTGCCGATGAGGTGACCCGGGGAGAGCTCGACGAGCACTTCCCCGTCGACATCTTCCAAACCGGTTCGGGGACGTCGACGAACACCAACGCCAACGAGGTGATCGCCAACCGTGCCTCGGAGATCCTCGGTGGCGCCCTCGGCTCGAAACTGGTCCACCCCAACGATCACGTCAACTTCGGGCAGTCGTCCAACGACGTGATCCCCACGGCGATCCACGTCGCTGCCGCCGCCGAGATCCGTGAGGTGTTGATCCCGGGACTGTCGGCGTTGGCGCTCGCCCTGGAGGAGAGGTCGAGGGCCTTCGAACGGGTCGTGAAGTCGGGGCGCACCCATCTCATGGATGCCACCCCGGTGACGTTGGGGCAGGAGTTCTCGGGGTACGCGACCCAGGTTCGCAAGGGCATCGAGCGGGCGGAGAAGGTGCTGCCCGAGCTCGAAGAGCTTCCCCTCGGCGGCACGGCGGTGGGCACCGGGATCAACTGTCCCGAGGGGTTCGCCGCCAAGGTCATCGCCGTGATCGCCGAGCGGACCGGGATCCCCTTCCGTGAGGCCGAGAACCATTTCGAGGCTCAGGCCGCCAAGGACGCCACGGTGCAGGCGGCGGGGACCATGAAGACCATCGCCACGTCGCTGTTCAAGATCGCCAACGACCTCCGTTGGTTGTCGAGTGGCCCGGTCACCGGGATCGGGGAGATCAGGCTCCCGGCTCTCCAGCCCGGCTCCTCCATCATGCCTGCCAAGGTCAACCCGGTGATCCCGGAGGCGGTGATGATGGTGGCGGCCCAGGTCATGGGCAACGATGCGGCCATCACCTGGGGTGGAGCCAACGGCAACTTCGAACTGAACGTGATGATGCCGGTCATCGCCCACAACCTCCTCCAGGCCGTGACCATCCTCGGGAACGCCGCCCGCGTCTTGGCGGAGAAGTGCGTCACCGGCATCGAGGCGAACGAGGACCGGGCCCGAGAGCTCGTCGAGAAGAACGTCATCGTCGTCACCGCCCTCAATCCCCACATCGGCTACGACGCCGGGGCAGCCGTGGCGAAGGAGGCCTTCGCCAGCGGACGCACGGTGCGGGAAGTGGTACTCGAGAAGGGGTTGATGAGCCCCGACGAGGTGGACGCCGCCCTCGACATCAAGAAGATGACCGAGGGCGGGATCCTCTGAAGGTCAGCTCTGGTCTTCGGTGATGTCTTCGACGAGGACGCCGTTTTCGTATCGGATCTTGACCTTGACCTTGACGGTGTCGGCGAAGTCTTCGAACTCGACCTTCACCTCGGGAGGGCCCGTGTCGTCGACCTCGACGTAGAAGCCGGGCGCGGCCTGGGTGGCGATCAGGACCACCTCGCCTGGACGGTGACGGATCGTGACCGTGCCCCCGGGAGAGCCCACCGTCTTCGTCTCCCACTCGTCCGGTGAGGTGGTCGTGGTCGTCGTGTCTTCGGTGGTGGTCGTGGTGGGGACCGTCGTCGAGGTGGTGGTCGTGGTGGTCGTCACCCTCGGCCCGCCGTTGCCGGTCGAGCCGACGCTGCCTTCGGTCGTGGTGGTGGTCCTGGGGACCGTCGTGGTCGTGGTCGTGGGCTCGTGGTCGGTGGTGGACGGCGCCTCCTCGGCGGAGGGGTCCGTCACCGGTGGGAGGGTGGTGGTGGTCGTCGTCTGGTCGTTCGCCGCCACGGTGGTGGCGATGAGCGGGGTGAGAGGCCGGTCGCTCACCCGGTTCTCGACGGCGGACACCACCGCCCAGGCGGTGGTGGTGACGAGGGCGGTGGCGCCCAACCAGGCGACGACGAGTGCGAACCTCCGCATGCCCCTCATTCTGACCGACGACCCCTCCTCCGGTACTCAAGGGGTGCTCAAGGTTTCGTCAAGGTGTGTGGGGATGTCCGGTGGCGCCGATATGCTCCGGGGCGATGGCGCGTGTGATCGTCGTGGAAGACGACTTCGAGATCCGGCACCTCGTCGCCGAGACCCTGGCTCGACAGGGCCATGACGTCGAGTCGGCGGCGACGGCCATGGAAGGGCTTCAGCTCGTCGTCGGCACGTCCCCGGATCTGGTGATCCTCGACTTGGGACTGCCGGACCTCGACGGCTCAGAGCTGCTGCGGATGATTCGGGCGGTGTCGCAGGTCCCGGTGGTCGTCATCACGGCTCGAGAGGGAGACGAATCGGTGGTGCGCACCCTCGACGCGGGCGCCGACGACTACCTCGTGAAACCTTTCTCGGTGGCACAGCTCGAGGCCCGTGTCCGCGCCGTGCTCCGACGAGCCGAATCGGGAAGGAGGGACGGACCGATCGTGATCGGTGGGCTGGTGGTGGATCCCTCCGCCAGGGAGGCGTCGCTCGACGGCCGACCCCTCGACCTCAGCCCGAAGGAGTTCGACCTTCTGCGGGTGTTGGCGGAACGGGTCGGGGAGGTGGTCTCGAAGCGGGAGCTGATGGCCGAAGTCTGGCGTGAACCCTACGGGGGGAGCGAGCGGTCGGTGGACGTCCACCTCTCGTGGCTCCGGAAGAAGTTGGGGGAGTCGGCCCAGAAACCCCGCTACCTGCGAACGGTGCACGGTGTGGGGGTGAAGCTGGTCGATCCCGCATCGTGAGACGCCGTTTCGTCCTCGTCTCCCTGGCCGTGACGTCGTTGGTGGTCATCGCCTTCACCGTCCCCCTGGCCCTCCTCGTCCGGCATCAGGCGGAGACTCGGGCCCGGGTCGCGGCCGAGCGGGACATCCAGCAGGTGGGGAGTCTCGTGGCGCTCGCCCTCGCCCAGGTCGATGAGCTCGACGTGGACTCCCTCGGGGACCTCCTCGGTCCCCTCCCCTCCGGGGTGAGCGTGATCCTCCCCAACGGGGCCCTCATCGGGTCGGCGCTTCCGAGCGAGGTGACCCGCCTGGCGGCGGCCGAGCAGCGGTCGGTGGCGGACGAGGTGGAAGGGGGATGGCAGGTGGCGCTGCCGGTGGTGACGAGGGAAGGCCCGATCGTGGTCACGGCCTTCGTCACCGACGCCCGACTCCGCTCGGGCGTGGCGACCGCATGGGCGTTTCTCGCCGTGCTCGGCATCGGGATGATCGCGGCCGCGGTCATCGTGGCCGACCGGTTGGGGACCTCGATCGTCCGTCCCGTCACCCGTCTCGCCGACGCGGCTCGTCGACTGGGCGCGGGCGACCTCCAGGTCCGAGTGCCTCTCGAAGGTCCGTTGGAGATCGAAGAGGTGGCGCGATCCTTCAACTGGCTGGCACGGCGACTCGAGGATCTCCTCGCCGCCGAGCGGGAGTCGGTGGCCGACCTCTCCCATCGGCTCCGCACCCCGCTGACGGCGCTGCGTCTCAGGGTGGAGCGGCTCGAAGATTCCGACGAGCGGGACTCCCTCCTCGCCCAGCTCGACCGCCTGCAGCGTCAAGTGGACCTTCTGATCGAAGAGGCGCGGAGACGGCCCGACGACGGCCCGTCGTCCTGTGACCTGGCCTCGGTCGTGCGGGACCGGATCGGGTTCTGGGCGGTGGCGGCAGAGGATCAGGACCGAGAGCTCGTGGTGGAGGTGACCGATGAACCGACGGCGGTTCCGCTCCCCCCGGGGGACGTCGCCGCCGCGGTCGACGCCCTGGTCGGGAACGTGTTCGCCCACACGCCGCCGGGAACCGGGTTCACGGTCCGGGTCGAGAACACCGGTGACGGGGCGGTGCTGGAGGTCGTCGACGAGGGCCCCGGCTTTCCGGAAGGGGTCGATCCCCTGCGGCGGGGTGAGAGCGGGGCCGGCTCCACGGGCCTGGGACTCGACATCGTCGCCCGGACCGCCGCTCGCACCGGTGGTCGAGTGGACGCGAAGAACCGCCCCGAGGGCGGGGCGGTTCTCCGTGTGGTGTTCGGACGAGGCTGATCGGTCAGGAATCGGACTCCCGCTTCATCTTGACACGGAGGTCGCCGTATTCGACTTCGGCCTCGAACTCGACCTTCTCGCCGTTGTACCGGAACTTGATCTCGATCTCCTTCGGACCGGCCTTCTCGACCTCGATCGTCCAGTCGGGATCCGAGACGACGGCGATCAGGGTGATCCCGTCGGCGTCCCGCTCGATGGTGACGGTGCCGATGCCGAGGACGTCGAAGACCTTGGTCCCGTAGTCGGCGTCGTTGCTCGGCGCCGTGGTCGAGGTGGTGCTCCGGTCGTCGTCGTCATCGTCGTCGTAGACCGTCGTCGGCGTGCGGTGGTCGTCGTCATCGTCGTACATCGTGGTCGAGGTGACGTCGGGGAGGGTGGTCGACGGCGAGTCGGCCACGGTGGTCGACGGCGACTCGGCCACGGTGGTGGAGGTGACGTCGGCGAGGGTGGTCGACGAGGTGTCGGCGACCGACGTGGCGGTGGTGTCGCCGGTCGAAGGCACGGACACCTCGGTGGTGCTGGAGGTGTCGGCAGGGGTCACGGTCGCCTGCATCTTCACCTTCACCTTGATGCGCACCTCGCCGTTACGGATCTCGGCGTCGAACTCGACCTCACCGTTCGCCGAACGGAAGTCGACCTCGACCTCGTTGCCGATCGCGTGCTTCACCGTGTAGTCCCATCCCGCGGCCGGGTCGACCGCCACCACTTCGAGGCCGGCGTCGACCTTGCGGAGCGTCACGGTGCCGGCGTCACCCGCCGGGGCGACCAACTCGTTCTGCACCGCGACGGTGGCGGTCGTCTCCTCGGCCCGCGGCAGACCTGCCCAGGCCACTCCGGTCACGGCCAGGACGACCGTGAGGGCCGCTGCCGTCGTCCAGATCTTTCGTTCCATCTCGAGACCTCCTGATCCCTAGCTTCTGAGGACATCGTGCCGGGGTGCGCCTCAGGGGCGCATCAGCAGGGGATCAAGAAGGACCTAAGAGTCCGAGAGCTGGTCCAGGGCCTCTTGCAGGGTCGTCCAGGGAAGGTTGGCGCATTTGATCCGGACCGGGTAGCGGCGGACGCCCTGGAGCGCCTCGAGGTCTCCCAACACCGCCCCGGGGCGTTCTGGATCAAGGCCGAGGTCCACCTCCCGATCGATGTCCATCATCGCCTTGAAACGGTGGATGAGCTCCCGGACCTCCTCGATGCGCTTCCCCAGGACGGCATCGGTCATCATCGACGCACTCGACTGGCTGATCGAGCAGCCCTGGCCGATGGCGGCTACGTCGGTGATGGTGCCGTCGGCGACCGTCAGCTCGACGGTGACCTCGTCGCCGCAGAGCGGGTTCACGCCCTCGGCGTGGGCGTCGGCCCGGTCGAGGGGTTTGCGGTGACGCGGGTTGCGGTAGTGATCGAGGATGACTTCCCGATACAGTTCCTCCAAGGACATCTGCGCCTTCCTCAGCCGACTCCGAACAGGTCCGATGCCGTTCCCAACGCCGCGACGAGGGCATCCACGTCGGCGCGGGTGTTGTACAGGTAGAACGAGGCCCGGGCGGTGGCCGGCACGCAGAGGTGGCGCATCAGGGGCTTGGCGCAGTGGTGTCCGGCCCGCACCGAGACTCCGTGTTGGTCGAGGATCGTCGCCAGATCGTGGGGATGGACGTCCGCCAGGGTGAAGGAGATGACTCCTCCCCGGCCTTCGACGCCCGCAGGGCCGTACACGCTGAGCTGGGGGACCTGGGCGAGTCGATCCAGGGCGTAGCCGGTGAGATCGGCGTCGTGGGCGGCGATCTGGTCCATGCCGACCTTCTCCAGGTAGTCGATGGCGGCCGCGAACCCGACGGCCTCGACGATGGGAGGGGTGCCCGCTTCGAACCGATGGGGGATGGCGGCCCAGGTCGAGCTGTGGAGCTGGACGTCGGCGATCATCTCGCCGCCGCCCTCGTAGGGCTCCATCTCCTCGAGCCGCTCGGGACGACCCCACAGGGCGCCGATCCCGGTCGGCCCCAGCATCTTGTGGGCGGAGAAGACGAGGAAATCGGCGCCGAGGCTCTGGACGTCCACCGGCTGATGGGGGACGAGCTGCGCCCCGTCGACGACGACGAGGGCGCCGACGCCCTTCGCCGCCTCGGCGATTCGGGGGATTGGGGGGATGGTGCCGAGGACGTTCGACATCCCGGTCACGCCCACGACGGCGACGTCGTCATCCAGTTTGTCCTCGAAGACCTCGAGGTCGAGGCGGTACTCGGGCGTGAGGGGGATGAAGTCGAGGCGAGCTCCCGTTCGGGCGGCCACCATCTGCCACGGGACCAGGTTGGCGTGGTGCTCCATCTCCGTGAGCAGGATCCGGTCGCCCGCTCGGAGATGGGTTCCGCCCCAACCATGGGCGATGAGGTTGAGGGCGCTCGTGGCACCCCGGACGAACACCACCTGGTCGGGATCGGGTGCATTGATGAACGAGGCGACCCGGGTGCGGGCCGCCTCGTAGCGATCGGTCGACTCCACCGACAGCGTGTAGGCGCCGCGGTGGACGTTGGCGTAACAGCACCGGTAGAACTCGTCCATCGCCTCGAGCACGCTGACGGGTTTCTGGGAGCTGGCGGCCGAGTCGAGGAAATGCACGGGCTTCCCGCCGATCTCACGCCGAAGCACGGGGAAGTCGGCCCTCAGGTGCTCGAGTCCCGTCATGAGGCGACCTCGGCCTGTCGGAAGGCCTCGTAGCCCTCCTCTTCGAGACGCTTCGCCAGCTCGGGTCCCCCGGTCTCGACGACGCGACCGTCCATGAAGACGTGGACCTCATCGGGGGTGACGTAGTCGAGGAGACGTTGGTAGTGGGTGATGATGAGGAACCCGCGTGCGGGTTCTCTGAGCTTCTCGATGCCTTCGGCGACGATCTTGAGCGCGTCGATGTCGAGGCCCGAGTCGGTCTCGTCGAGGATGGCGAGGCTGGGTTCGAGGATCGCCATCTGGAGGACCTCGTTGCGTTTCCGCTCACCGCCGCTGAATCCCTCGTTGAGGTAGCGGTCGGCGAAGGTGGAGTCCATCCCCAGGTCCTTCATCGCCTCCATCACTTTGAGTCGGAGCTCCAGCACCGTGTAGTCGATCCCGTGGCGGTTGGAGAGCGCCTGGCGGAGGAACTGGATGACGGAGACCCCGGGGATCGCCTCGGGGTATTGAAAGGCGAGGAACATGCCGCGCCGGGCTCGTTCGTCCGCCGGCATCTCGGTGACGTCCTCCCCGTCGAAGAGGATGCGGCCGTCCGTCACCTCGTAGGACGGGTGGCCCATCAGGACGTTGGCGAGGGTGGACTTGCCGGATCCGTTGGGGCCCATCAGGACGTGGATGCGGCCCCGCTCGACGGTCAGGTCGACGCCCTTGAGGATCTCGACGTCGTCGACCCCGGCGTGCAGGTTCTCGATCTGGAGGAGGGGGGTCTGAGCGGTCACGTACCCAGCCTAATTTCTACGGTCCCGATAGTGGAAATGCGGACCCCGCCGGGGCGGCCCCGGCGGGGCGGCGGCATCAGGCGTCGGGGTCGACGAGCTCGTAGGTGAGGGACTGGGTGATCGTCATGTCGAGGTCGAGGCTCTCCATCTCCCCCGTCTCCTCGTTGGGGCCCTTGAACCGCATCGCCAGGCCCGTGTCGTCTCTCCCGTCGGCGGTGACGACGAGACCCTCCTCCGGGTCGAAGCGTGAGGTCACCGTGTTCGTCGTGGGGGCGACCTCGATGCGGAACACGAGCTGGTCGAGCATGTCCCCGACCTCCGCGGAGCCCTCATCCCCGGCCGTCTCGGCCAGCCCCTCGAAGAAGCCTCGGAGGAAATCGGTGAAGTCGATCGAGAACCCATCGGTCTCGTAGACGCTGTCGACGACGAGGACCTCGCGGCCGGCGAGCATCTCGGTGCCGACGACGGTGTGGGTGGCGCGGGTGACGATGGGGCCCTCCGGGCCCTCCGTCTCGGTGGTCTCGGTCCAGGTGTCGCCGACACCGACCGGCTCCTCGGGGAAGGCCGGTCCGACCGGGCGGCCGAGCCGGGCGGTCCCCAGGTTCTCGAGGCCGCCCAAACCGCTGAAGAGGGCGCCGAGGTCCTCACCGGCGCTCTGGAGGTCGACGACCTTGCCCCGCTCGTCCACGACCACGGTGACGTCGATGGGAGGAATGTCCCCGGGGCCGAGCTCGGCGATGTCGGCGTCGCTCGCAGGCTCGCCGTTGATCGTGCCCTGGATGGCGAGATCGGTGATCTCGGAGGTGATGCGGAGGGTGGTGGTCCCCGGTTCCGGTCCCGGGCTCGTCTCGTAGCGGAGGCTCATCTCGGCCTGCAGGGTCGCCTCCATGTCGACCGGCAGCTCGTAGTCGCCGGTTCCGAACCCCGAGGCGTCGCCGTCGGCGGTCATGGAGAGGGTCTGGTCGAGGGTGAGCACGTATTCGACCACCTCGACGTCGTCGTAGCCGTAGCCGAACAGGGCCGCTTCGATCAGCGGTCCCGGCGACGTTCCGGCGGTGACCGCACTCGTCGGGCTGGACGCCGTGGTGGCGGTCTGGGGCGCGCTGCCGCACGCCGCCGCAGCCAGGGCGAGCACGGCGATCAGGGCCGTCAGGCGGATCTTCACGGTCATTCCCCTCTCGTAGATGCTCCCAGTATCGGCGGTTTCGGACGCAATCATTAGTCTCGGCTGGTCGTGACCGATCTGTCTGCTTCGACCCGCCGCCTCCAGCTCGTCGCCGAGGAGCTCGGCGTACCGATGGAGGTCCACCGATTCCCCGAGGGTACGAAGACCGCCGCCCAGGCTGCCCGGGCGGTGGGGTGCGAGGTGGCGGCCATCGTCAAGTCCCTGGTCTTCGTCGTGGACGGTGAGCCGGTCGTCGCACTGGTGCCGGGCGATCGGAGGCTCGATCCGGATCGCTTGGCCCGTGCCGCTGGTGGGCGGGAGGCGCGGCGGGCGACCTTGGACGAGGTGCGGGAGGCCACGGGGTTCGCTGCCGGCGGGACGGCCCCCTTCGGATTTCCGCGACCCCTCCGGGTCTTCGCCGATCCGCTGCTGGCCCGCCACGACCCGGTGTGGGTGGCGGCAGGCACACCGGATACGGTTTTTCCGCTGTCGGTCGCGGACCTGCTGCGGGTCTCCGGTGCCGTCCAAGCCGAGATCGCCGAGCGCGACCAGCCTTTTGGCACCTGAATGTCGCGTATGACGCGCGATCTGGGTGCCAAAACGGGGAGGTCAGCCGGTGAGGGCCCGGTACGTCGCCTCCAGGCCGGAGCGGTCGCCGAGGTCGATCCATTGGAGGTACAGCTTGGAGACGCCGACGGACTCCAGCCCCTCGATCGTCTCCGCCAGCCGGTCGGGGGGGCCCACGGGCACGCCCGCAGACCGAAGGCGCTCCTCGTATTCGGCCGGTGAGACGTCGCGCTCGGCGGCGCGCCGGGCGAGACGCTCCCGGTAGTCGATCTCGTCCACACCTCCCAGCACCGGCCCCATCACCGACACGGTGATCTCGTCGGGACCGCGGCCGGCTCGCTCGGCGGCCTCTCGCATCACCGCGATCTTGGGGGCGATCGTCTGCGGCGGGGCCACGAAGTGGTTGTACTCGTCGGCGAAGCGTCCTGCCAGTGACGGCGTCCGGCGTGCCCCCGAACCGCCGATGACGATGCGGGTGCCGACCGGTCGCGGCCGCACCTCGGCGTCGATGCGGTAGTGGCGGCCTTGGAAGCGGGCGTGATCGTCGTCGAAGGCGGCCCGCACGTAGGTGATCGCCTCCTCGAGGCGTTCGTAGCGCTCCGTCCACGAGGGGAAGGGGAGGCCGAACGCTTCGTGTTCGAGCTCCATCCACCCTGTTCCGATGCCCAGGTCCAGGCGTCCGTTCGACATCTGGTCGATGGTGGCGGCAGCCTTGGCGATGATGGCGGGATGTCGGAAGGTGACGGGGGTCACCAGGACACAGAGTCGGATCCGTCGGGTCTCGCGGGCGAGGCCGGCGAGGGTGGTGAAGGCCTCGGTCGCGTCCGGGCGCGGCTCCCGGGAGGAGTAGAGATGGTCGGAGCGGGCGAAGGAGACCAGGCCTGCATCCTCCGCCCATCGGGCGAGGTCGAGGAGCTGGTCGTAGGTGCCGCCGATCTGCGGCTCGGTCATGAGGGCGTAGTCCATGACGAGGGAGCCTATCGCCCGGGGGTCACCAACCGCGAGCCCGCCACTCCGGCAGATGCGGACGTTCCGTCCCGATGGTCGTCGGTGCGCCGTGGCCCGGGTAGACCAGGGTCGGGTCGGGGAGGGTGAAGAGGCGCCGTTCGAGAGAATCCATGATCTGGCCGAAGCTCGAATATTCCCATCGGGTCGCTCCGGGGCCTCCGGGGAACAGGGTGTCGCCGGAGAACAGGAACGGCTCGACGACGAAACAGACCGACCCCGGAGTGTGTCCGGGAGTGTGCACCACGTGGAGGGCGATGTCGCCGACGACGATCTCCTGGCCGTCTTCGAGGGCTTCGTCGGGTGCGCGCCCGGCGATCTCCGTGTCGGCGGGATGGAGATGGAAGGGGATGTCGAACGCCGCCTGGACGGCGTCGAGGGCGCCGATGTGGTCGAGGTGGCCGTGGGTGGTGAGGATCATTCGTGGGCTGAGATCGGCGCATGCCTCGATGATCAGGTCGGGTTCGGCGGCGGCGTCGATCACCACCGCCTCCCCGCCGGGACTGCCGACGACGTAGACGTTGTTGTCGAAGGGACCCACCGAGGGGACGCGTCGCACGACGAGGACGTCGTCGGCTCGGAGCGTCTCGACGGTCATGCTTCCACCGCCTCTGCGACGAGACGGAGGGCATGACCGGCCAGATCGAAGCTCGGGTCGAGGAGGGCGTGAAGGGCGAATCCCTCCAGGGTGGCGGCGACGGCTTCGGCTCGGAGGGCGGCCTCCGACGGACCGACCCCTTCGGCTTCCAGAGCTCGTCGGAACCGTTCGACCCGCTGTTCGTGATGGCGGAGGACTCGGCGGGCCATCTCCGGGTCCTGGAGTCCTTTGCTCACCGCGACGGCCAGGTAGACGCGGGCCAGGGTTTGCTGCTCGGTGACGAAGCGTACGTAGGCCTCGACGAGCTCGGTGACGGTCTCGGGCCCTTCGCCGACGGGGTCGACGGCGGCGATGGCTTCGGTGACGACCGACAGCACGACCTCCTCCTTCGAGTCGAAGAGGTTGTAGAAGCTCCCCGCCAAGATCCCGGCGGCGTCGCAGATCGCCTTCACGGTGGTGCCGTCCAGGCCTCGCTCCGAGAGGAGGGTGCGGGTCGCCTCCAGGATGCGCTTCCGGGTCTCGATACCGGCGCGGTTCCTCATGGCGGCGACCGTACCAGGCTGTAGTGGGCTGGGTTCGCGCACCCTTGCCGCCATGAGGAATTCCTCATGGCGGCGACCGTACCAGGCTGTGGTGGGCTGGGTTCGCGCACCCTTGCCGCCATGAGGATCGCTCGAGCCGGAGACTCCATCGGGGTGTGGCGGGGTGGAGCCGTACGTCCCGACCGTCCTGGGGATCGTTCGGGCTCCGTGCGAATGTTCTTGAGTCAAAACTCAAATTAGACTGGCCGGGGACGAGGGAAGGGATGGTCATGACCCATTACCGATCGAATCTCCGGGACCTCGAATTCAATCTCTTCGAGGTCCTGCGAATCCAGGAGCACCTCGGATCCTTCTCGGATCTGGACGAGGACACCGCTCGAGACATCCTCCGTGAGGTGGAGCGGTTCGCGAGGGAGGAGTGGGCTCGGTCCTTCGTCGTCGCCGACCGGACGCCACTGGAGCTCGTCGACGGCGAGGTCCACCTGCCCGGCGAGGTGAAGCGCTCGTTGGCGCTGCTTCGGGAGACGGGATGGGATCGGCTGGGGATCCCCGAGGAGCTCGGCGGCATGGTGGTTCCCCCGACGATCTTCTGGGCGACCCAAGAGTTCCTCCTCGGTGCGAACCCGGCGGTCATGTTCTATGCGTCGGGTCCCCTGTTCGCTCGGGTGCTCTGGGAGGAGGGCACCCCGGAGCAGCGCCGGCTCGCCAAGACCATGGTGGAGCGCGGCTGGGCGGCGACGATGGTGCTCACCGAGCCCGACGCCGGATCGGATGTGGGAGCCGGGACCACCAAGGCTCGGCATGTCGAAGGCGACCTCTACCACCTCGAAGGGGTGAAACGGTTCATCACCGGCGGCGAGCACGACGCGGCCGAGAACATCATCCACCTCGTGCTGGCCCGTCCCGAAGGTGCGGGGCCGGGGACCAAGGGACTCTCCCTCTTCATCGTTCCCAAGTTCCTCGTCGACCCCGACGGGAACCTGGGGGAGCGCAACGGCGTCGTCGCCACGAACCTGGAGAAGAAGATGGGGATCAACGGTTCGGCGACCTGCGAGCTCACCCTCGGCATGGACCGTCCGGCCGTCGGGTACCTGGTCGGGGGCGTCCATGACGGTATCCGACAGATGTTCCGGGTGATCGAACACGCCCGGATGATGATCGGTACGAAGTCGATGGCGACGCTGTCCACCGGATATCTCAACGCCCTGGAGTACGCCAAGGAGCGAATCCAAGGACCCGACCTCACGAGGGCGGCCGACAAGACCTCGCCACGGGTACCGATCATCGCCCACCCCGACGTACGGCGGATGTTGATCACCCAGAAGGCATGGGCCGAAGGTCTCCGTGCCCTGGTGGCCTACGCGGCCTGGGTTCAGGATCAGGCGCTCCTCCATCCCGACGATGAGTCGTGGCGGCGACGCAACGATCTGCTCCTCCCTCTCGTCAAGGGGTACTCCTCGGAGAAGGGATACGAGCTGTTGGCGCTGTCGCTCCAGACGCTCGGAGGTTCGGGCTACCTGAAGGACTATCCGCTGGAGCAGTACATCAGGGACGCCAAGATCGACAGCATCTACGAGGGGACCACCGGCATCCAGGGTCTCGACCTGTTCTTCCGGAAGATCGCCCGTGACCAGGGCCGCACCATCGCCGCCTTGGCGGCGGAGATCGCCGAGTTCGTGAAGTCGGGAGGGTCCGGTGATCCCCTCGCCCGGGAGCGGGAGATGCTGGGCAAGATGCTCGACGACGCCCAGGCCCACGTGGGGATCATGGTCGAGCATCTCCTGGCGGCACAGTCCGAGCCCACCCGGATCTACCGGACGGGTCTGCACGCCACCCCGCTGTTGTTCAGCCTCGCGGAGGTGGTGGTGGCGTGGCTGCTCCTCCGGCAGGCGGAGGTCGCCGTGCCGCTGGTGGGCGACGACCCCTTCTACGCCGGAAAGCTGGCGTCGGTGCGCTGCTTCGTGCAGACGGTCGCCCCCCAGGTCACCGCCCGCCGGGAGGCTGCCGAGGTGGAAGACGGACGGCTCATGGAGTTGG
>JALSJV010000065.1 GCA_026989215.1 Acidimicrobiia bacterium
TCCGCAGAGACATGTGGTGAACCTCCTTGTTGTCTGCGGTGTGCCGATGCGGGCGACGTCCGTGTCACTCGCACTTCCGCTGTTCCTGGTCGGCGTCCCCTCCGGGCGGATAAGCGGTCGCCCGCCCCTCCCGTCCCCGCCTCCGGGTTCTTCCCCCTCCCGGGGGGAGTACCCGACGCCGTGAGGCGTGGGGGGAAGGGGGTGGGGCAGTGCGCGCCTCGCGGCGCGGAGAGAGCGGGGGCCCCTCCCCCTCGCCTCCGTGTTCTTCCCCCTCCCCGAGGGGGAAGTACCCCACGCCGTGAGGCGTGGGGGGGAGGGGGTGGGGCAGTGCGCGCCTCGCGGCGCGGAGAGAGCGGGGGGAGAAGGCGCAAGTCCCCGGCCCGGCTGCCGACACGACACACCATGAGCACCGCCACGGACGGCAGGGGCCTCCGTCGACGGAGGCCGGGACAGGACGAGCCCACCGCGACGACGACCGACCGGGTCGTCCGCTGGGCCGTGGTGGTGGTGGCGGGGATCGCCGTCGGGCTCGTCGCCTGGTCCGTGACCGTCTCCGGTTGGCTCCTCGTCGGCGTCTCGATCGGGCTCGCCGTCGGGGTGATCTGGAGCCGTTCCGCCGTCCTTCGGCTCGCCATCCACCTCCGCAAGGTCCCGCCCGCCGACTGGGAGGAGCATCTCCCCGAGTGGGCCGGACCGTTGCGGCGGCTCCTCCGGGCCGCCGCCGCCGAGGCCGTGGCGCGCCACGAGGCGCTGCGGGACTCCCTCGGCCGTGAGCAGCTCCGCGACGTCGAGCTCGACGTCATCGGGGAACAGGCGGAGGATCTCCGGCGCCGACTCGCCGAGCGTCAGGACGACTTCGACTACCTCGTCGCCGCGATCAAGACCGCCCTCTGGAACCTGCGGCGACGGCCGGCGGTCGAGGTGATCGACGAGCTGGAGACCCTGCTCGATCGGCTCCAGCGGGTGACGAAGGCGCACGCCGCCCGATTGGAGCCCTCGACCCCGATCCCTCTCGGTGACGTCGTGGTGGAAGCGGTCGGGCATCTGGGCCTTCCGCGGGGGCGGGTCGTGGTCGGGGGGCCCCTGCCGGTGGTGGAGGCCCCCGGTCGGCTCCTCCTCGAGCTCGTCCAGGGAATGATGCGGACCGCGGTGGCGGGAGGGGACCCCCGACCGGTGATGGTGAGCGGCCAGATGGATCGCGGGGTGGCGGTCCTCGAGGTGCTCGACCACGGGTCGTCGCCTCCGCCGCCTGCGAGCGACCTGCTCACCGACGATGCCCCCGGGTTCGACCGCCTCATGGCGCTCAGGGCGGCCCGCCTCCTCGGGGGCGACCTCGTCTTCGAGAGCCGCGACGGAGCCAACCTGCAGCGGGCGGTGATCCCCGCCCGGCATCGTGCCGAAGCTCCCCGGCTCACCGTTCGACAGGGTGACGGGGATGTCTGATCGCACCGACGAGAGGAGTCGACGATGAGCGACACCGCGACGATCGAGGAGACCGCCACCGACCAGACGACCGACGGGGCGGCGGAGGCGGGCGGAGGCGAATCCGCGGCTCCGGTGACCCACCGCAGGGTGCTCGGGGTGGGCCTTCCGGTCCCGGCCCGGCGCCGCCTCCTCGAATTCGACGAGGTGGAGCTGGTGGACGACGCCGCCGAGGGATTCGACGCCGCCGTCGTCTCCTCGCGGCTCCCTCCGGCCCGGTGGAGCATGGTCCCCGACCTCGCCGAGGTCGCTCCGGTGATCGTGCTCGTGCATCCGGGCGGGGAACAGACCGCGGTGGCCCTGCTCGAAGCCGGGGCGAAGACCACCGTCGCCGAAGGCAACGAGGGGGCCATCGTCAGGTTCTTGGACGACGGGGTGTCCGAGGATCTGGTCGAGGGCTGGCTCTCGACCCAGGACGGAGGTGAGGATCTTCGGTCGATGACCGCCCCGTCGGGCCTGGGGAACGCCCGGGCCTTCGAGCGGGCCCTCGCCGAGGTCTCCGAGGAGGGGCTGCTGCCACGTCTCGGGTTCATCTCCCTCGGTGGCCTCGAACGGGGAGGGATCGCCGCCGGAACCTCGATCCGGCGCAGGCTCGGGTACCTGGTCCGCTCCCTCGTCGAATCCCGGGGCGGTGAGCTCTTCGACCTGGAGGACGACGGCTTCGCCTTCCTCGTGCGCCGCCTCGACCTCGAGTCCGCTCGGAGGATGGCCGCAGAGATCGTCGCCGCCGGATCTCTGTTCCGACCCGACGGGGTTCCCCTCGCGGTGGCCGTGGGGATGGCCGGGCCCGAGACGGCCTCGGATACCGACACGTTGCGGGCCCTGGCGCTCCGGGCTCGGGACCGGGCGGCTTCGAGCAGCACGCAGATCGCGGACGCCGACGAGCTGGCCCACAGCTCGGCGACCGAGCTCGAGCTCGCCGTCGTCGTCGCCGGGGCAGACGCCGTGGACGCCCGGGACCCGAGCGGAGAACACCATCGGCGGGTCACCGACCTGGCGGTGCGCATCGCCGAGGCGCTCGGCCTGGAGCCCGAACAGGTCGCGAAGGTCGGGCTCGCCGCCCGACTGCACGACCTCGGCAAGCTGGCGTTCGGAGATGCCGCCTTCGACGAATCCCATGAAGAGCACGAGCGCTGCGTCGCCGAACACGCCGAGATCGGAGCCGGGATGGTGCGTCACGCCGCCGGCGACGAGGTGGCGGCGGCGATCCGTGGGCATCACGAGCACTACGACGGCTCGGGTGGGCCCGACGGTCTCGAAGGCGACGGCATCCCCCTCGGAGCCCGGATCCTCGCCGTCGCCGACCGATGGGACCGGATCGCGTCGACCGACGGCGCCGCCGCGGTCGTCGACGGGCTGGCCGAAGAAGCGGGATCGGTGCTCGACCCGATGGTGGTCGAGGTGGCCTCGGGTCTGCTCTGAGGTCGGGGGTGTGTGTCCTCCGCTCCGGTCGGCGGGGGGTCAGGAGTCGAGGATCTCGGTCACCCGGATGCCCAACCGACCGTCGACCACGACGATGTCGCCGCGCGCCGTGGGGGTGCCGTTGACGAGCAGATCCACCGGCTCGCCCACGGCACGGGTGAGGCTGACGACGCTTCCCTCGTCGAGGGCGAGGAGCTCGCCGATGGGGAGCTTGGCCCGTCCGATCTCCACGACGACGTCGAGGGGGACGTCGGCCAGGCGGCCCAGCCCCGTCTCTTCGCCGCCGCCGACGCGGGGCGTCCCCGGATCCCAGGCGGCGGCGATCCTCACCTCTCCGGCGACGATCTCCAGGCCGGAGACTCCGGGCGGGATGTCGGTGTCGGGGATCACCTGGGCGACGGTGCGGGGGGTCGTCTCGTTGGCGACGGCGAAGGCCTGTTCCACGGCGAGGGCGATCGACTGTGCGATCTCCTCCGGCGGTGAGTCCGAGTCGAGGCCGGCGAGGGCGTCGGCAGGCAGCCACAGCGTGCCGGGGCCCATCCCCGCGTTGGGTTCCAGCTCGACCCGGAGGGTGTCGTCGCCGGCGGGAGCCGCCTCCGGCTCCATGCGGACCTCGACGGGGACGCCGAGAACGCCGGAGATCTGGTCGGCGGCGGCAGCGAGGGCGGTTGCGGTGTCGGTCGTCATCTCCACGCTCCGATTCGAGCCGCCAGGTTGGGTCCGGAGCGACCCAGCTCGGCAGTGATGAGGGGGGTTCCTTCCACGGACATGAGGAATGCCTCGTCGGCACGGTGGTCGAGTCCGATCACGTCACCGGGAGAGAGGCCCCACAGATCCGAAGCCTTCACGACGGTCGGGCGGGTGTGCAGGACCACCTCGACCGGCGCCTCGACGAGGATCGCCGTCATGTCGTCGGTGGCGTCACGATCGGCACGGGTCTCGCTCCATTTGGCGGTCCTGATCGCCTCTTCGATGGGTTCGAGGACCGCCATCGGGTAGCCCAGGCCGATCAGACCCCGGGCCGTCGCCGCGTTCGACTCGATGAGGACCGAGAAGGTGAAGGTGAGCACCGTCTCGGTGGGCGGCGCCGCGTTGGCGAAGAGGGGGTTGAGTTCGGTGCCGATCCTTCGGGGTTCCACGTCGACGATCCCGGCGAAGGTCTCGGTCAGGGCTTCGATCGGGTGATCGACCACCGTGGCCAGCAGCGTCTCTTCGAGGGGCGTCGGCCGCCGGGGTGCGACGGGTCGACCCGGGCCGCCCAGCATCCGGTCGACGAGGATCAGGCCGAGTTGGGGGCTCACCTCGAGGACGACGGTCCCGGGGAGGGGGTCGAGGGCGATGAGGGTCATCAGGTTGGGGTTCGGCATGGAGCGGACGTACGCGTCGTAGGAGACCTGTTCGGCCCCGATGACGTCGATCGTGACGGGGACCTTGAGGAGGCGGGTGAGGGCGTCGGAGGTGAGCCGTACGAAGGTGTCGTGCAGCTCCAGCATCTCGCGGATGAACCCCGCCGGGATCTTGTGCGGAGCGCGGAAATCGAAGCGGGTGATGGGTGTGGCCTCGGTACCTTCCACCGCGGTCGTTCCTCCGTAGGTCGGCGACGGTCCTGTCGGCCGGTCGGTCGGGCGGTGAAGGGGTCGCGTCGACCGGTTCAGGATCGGTCCATCAGGCGGCGGAGGCGGGCGGTGAGCTCGGCGGGGGAGAAGGGCTTGAGGATGTAGTCGTCGGCGCCCAGGTCGAAGCCCCGGACCACGTCCCGTTCGGACCCCATCGCCGTCAACATGACGATGGGGAGATGGGTGGCGGAGGGGTTGGCTCGGAGCCGGGCGAGCACCTCGAACCCGTCGAGGCCGGGCATCTGCACGTCGAGGATGGCGACGGCGAAGTCCCCCTCGGAACCGGCCTGGAGGGCCCCCAGACCTTCGGTGTAGTGCTCGACCTCGAACCCCTCCCGCTCCAGTCGGTGGATGATGAGGGCCGCGGTCAGGGTGTCGTCCTCGGCGAGGAGGACCCGCGCCTTGCCGGACCGGCGGTGGGCGGTGAGCACCCGGTCACCGCCCGCCCGGTGGGCCCGGTCGGCGAGGGACGAGGCGCGGGCGTAGGCGTCCGCCAGGCCCGAGGCCCCGTCGGTGACGACCACCCCGGCCGAGAAGGTGACGAGGGCACCCTTGCGGCCGGGACGGTTCCGCTCCCGGATACGGACCGTGTCCACCAGGTGCGCGAGCTCCTCCTCGGAGAGGGGGGCGACGACGATCAGCTCGCTCGGCGACCAGCGGGCGGCGACGGAGCCGTCGGGGAGGGTCTCCTCGAGGGCCTGCAGCATGCTGATGAAGTCGTCTTCGGAGACGGTGCTTCCCTCGGGGCCCGGCTGATGGGCCTCGGGGGACATGGCGGCGACGGCGACGTACTCGTGTTCCTCCAGGAGGCGGTGGAAGGCGGACAGGACGACCTCCCGAGCGGTGGCCGCCGCCCCGTGGACGGCCCCGCCCGTCTGCCAGCGACGCCGGCTGAGGGCCGCCCCCACCATGGCGGCGAGGGCGTCGACGTCGAAGGGCTTCTGGATGAACGAGTCGGCTCCCAGGGCGAGGCACTCGGTCCTGGCCACCGGGCTCGAGCTCCCCGACATCACGAAGATGGGGATGCCGGCGGTCTCGGGCCGCGACCGAAGCTCGCCGAGGAGGGTACGGCCGTCGGCGTCGGGCAGGAACAGATCCAACAGGATCAGCTCGACCCGTCCCGAGGAGAGGACCTGCTCGGCCTCCTCGATGGTGCGGGCGACCCGGACCTCCCGGTTGGCCCCCGCCAGCTTGTGCTCCAGCAGGCGGGTGAGGAGGGGGTCGTCGTCGATCACCAACACGACCGCCCGGGGAGGAGTGGTGGCGGTACGGGAGAGGACCGAGAGCAGGGCGGCCACCCGATGGGGCATCTCGGAGGGTCCCGCCTGCTCCACCGCTCCGGCGAGGACCGAGATCTCGGGGAAGCCGAAACTGGAGCCTGCGCCCTTCAGGGCATGCCCGAGCCGACGCAGGGACTCCAACGCGTCGGCGTCGCCCTGCTCGAGGGCGGAGAGGGCGACCTCGAGAGCGGTGATCCGCTCGTTGAGGGCCTCACGGAAGAAGGCCTGGAGTTCGCTCATCGGGGTGTCGATCTCATCGTCGGCACCAACGGCGGAGTCTGGAGCGGTTTTCGGTTCGGCGGCGGGGCGGCACCGGTCAGGCGCGGGCGGCCACCACTCGATCCAGCAGGTAGCTCCCGAGGCGCTCCAGCACCGCCTTGGCGTCGTTGTCGGGGAGCGGCTCCAGGGCACGTCGGGCTCGGGCGAGACGCTCCAGGGCGGCGTCGAGGGCGCGGTCGACGTACCCGCCTCCGGTGACGAGGGCGACCGCGCGCTCCACGGTCTCCTCCGAATAGGGCCGAGGCCCGGCCAGGAGTGAGCGCAGTTCGTCGCCGTCGGGGCCGGCGGCGGCGAGGAGCACCGGCATCGTGAAGGTGCCCTCCCGGATGTCGGACCCCGCGGGCTTGCCCAGCACGTCGTCGGTCGCGACCAGGTCGAGGGCGTCGTCGGCGATCTGGAACACCATCCCGACCTCCCAGGCCCAGGTGGCGAGGGCCTCGACGGTGTCGGGGTCGGCGTCGGCGGCCATCGCCCCGAGACGCGCCGACGTGCAGATGAGGCTGGCGGTCTTGCCTCCGATCACGGCTTCGTAGTCGGCGATCGAGTGGTCGAGATCGTCCAACAGGCCGAGCTCCCGTGTCTGGCCCTCCACGAGCTCGGCGTAGGTGGCGGCCAGCAGCCGGACCGACTCCTGGCTGAGGTGGGTGGCGGCCACCTCCGAGGCCCGCGCCATGAGGAAGTCGCCGGCGAGGATGGCCACCGTGTTCGACCAGTTGGCGTTGACCGAGGCGGCGCCCCGCCGGGTGTCGGCCTCGTCGATGACGTCGTCGTGATAGAGGCTGCCCAGGTGGATGAGCTCGACGGCGACCCCCGCCTCGATGGGTCGGCCGTCCGAGGAGGGCCCGAACTCGGCGGCGAGGAGCGCCAGGAGCGGCCGGAACCGCTTCCCCCCGGCCATGAGCAGATGCTGGGCGATGTCGGTGAGCTGGGCGTGGTCGGAGGTGGAGGCCTCGAACAGTCGGGTTTCGAGGCGTTCCATCTGCTCCCAGATCCGGGGGAGGGGTACGAGGGTCCTGAGATCGTCCACGCGTCGAGATGGTACCCCTTCGGTGTCGTAGCCCCCATTCCGAAAGTCGGAGGGTGGCGGTGCCGATGGGAACAGTGCGCATCGTGTTCCTGGCTGCGCTCCGAGTTGAGATCGGGTCGGGGGTATACTCCTCTCACCCGGCCAGGGACCACGCGAGGAGGAACCTGCGTTGTTTGAACGCTTCACGGATCGGGCCCGGCGAGTCGTCGTTCTCGCCCAGGAAGAGGCTCGACTCCTCAACCACAACTACATCGGGACCGAGCACATCCTCCTCGGCCTCCTCAACGAGGGCGAGGGGATCGCCGCCAAGGCGCTGGAGAGTCTCGGCATCAACCTGAGCTCCGTGCGGGAGCAGGTCGTCGAGATCATCGGCCAGGGCCAGCAGGCGCCGACCGGTCACATCCCCTTCACCCCGAGGGCCAAGAAGGTCCTCGAGCTGTCCCTGCGCGAGGCGCTGCAGCTCGGACACAACTACATCGGGACCGAGCACATCCTCCTCGGACTCATCCGGGAGGGCGAGGGCGTCGCCGCACAGGTCCTCCAGAAGTTGGGGGCGGAGCTGCAGAAGGTCCGTCAGACGGTGATCCAGCTCCTCTCCGGCCCCCAGGCCGGCCAGGAACAGCCTCCGGGCGCCTCCGGGGCCGGGTCGGGCCGGGAGTCGGCCCCGTCGGGGTCGACGGTGCTGGACCAGTTCGGACGCAACCTGACCCAGGCCGCCCGGGAGGGGAAGCTCGACCCGGTGATCGGACGCGTCCGGGAGATCGAACGCGTCATGCAGATCCTGTCGCGGCGCACCAAGAACAACCCGGTGCTGATCGGTGAGCCCGGGGTCGGGAAGACCGCCATCGTGGAAGGGCTCGCCCAGCGGATCGTCGCCGGTGATGTGCCCGAGACGCTGGAGGGCAAACAGCTCTACACCCTCGACCTCGGCGCCCTCGTCGCCGGGTCGCGCTACCGGGGAGATTTCGAGGAGCGCCTGAAGAAGGTGCTGAAGGAGATCAAGACCCGGGGTGACATCATCATCTTCATCGACGAGATCCACACCCTCGTCGGAGCCGGTGCCGCCGAAGGGGCGATCGACGCCGCCTCGATCCTCAAGCCGATGCTGGCCCGGGGCGAGCTGCAGACGATCGGCGCCACCACGCTCGAGGAGTACCGCAAGTACCTGGAGAAGGACTCGGCGCTGGAACGCCGATTCCAGCCGGTGCAGGTGGACGAGCCGTCGGTGGCCGACACCATCCAGATCCTCCAAGGGCTCAAGGACCGGTACGAAGCACACCACTCGGTGCGCTTCACCGACCAGGCGATCGTCACCGCCGCCAACCTGGCGGATCGGTACCTGTCGGATCGGTTCCTGCCCGACAAGGCGATCGACCTCATCGACGAGGCCGGGAGCAGGATGCGGATCAACCGCTCCAGCTCGAATCCCGAGTTCGCCGAGATCGACGAGAAGCTGTCGGAGATCCGACGGGAGAAGCAGGACGCCATCCGTGCCCAGCAGTTCGAGCGGGCCGCCCAGCTCCGCGACCAGGAGCGCACCCTGGTGGGTCGTCGGGTCGACGTCGAGCAGCGGCTCCGGGCGGAAGGGGTCGAGACCGGCTGGGTCATCGACGAAGAAGAGATCGCCGAGGTGCTCGCCCAGTGGACCGGGATCCCCGTCCATCGCCTCACCGAGGAGGAGACGGCGCGACTGGTGCACATGGAGGACGAGCTCCATCAGCGGATCGTCGGCCAGCACGACGCCATCGTCGCCGTGAGCCGTGCGATTCGCCGCACCCGGGCCGGGTTGAAGGACCCGAAGCGCCCGGCCGGGTCGTTCATCTTCCTCGGTCCCTCCGGAGTCGGGAAGACCGAGACCGCCAAGGCGCTCGCCGAGTTCCTCTTCGGCGACGAGAACGCCCTCATCCAGCTCGACATGTCCGAGTACATGGAGAAGCACACGGTGAGTCGGCTGGTCGGGTCGCCCCCCGGGTACGTGGGCTACGACGAAGGTGGACAGCTCACCGAGGCCGTGCGGCGCAAACCCTTCTCGGTCGTCCTGTTCGACGAGATCGAGAAGGCGCATCCGGACGTCTTCAACACCCTCCTGCAGATCCTGGAGGAGGGCCGGCTCACCGACGCCCAAGGCCGGTCGGTGGACTTCAAGAACACCGTGATCATCATGACCTCGAACCTGGGGACCCGGGATCTCCGGAAGAAGACGATCGGGTTCCAGGCCGAGGACGAGCAGGTCACCTACGACAAGATGCGGGAAAAGGTGATGGAAGAGCTGAAGCGCTACTTCCGGCCCGAGTTCCTCAACCGGATCGACGAGATCATCGTCTTCCACGAGCTCTCGCTCGACGAGGTGAAGGAGATCGTCGACCTGATGATGAAGCGGGTGCGGGAGCAGCTCTCCTCCCAGGGCCTGGAGCTGGTGCTCACCGAGGATGCGAAGGCCTTCCTCGGCAAGAAGGGATACGATCCCGAGCTCGGTGCGCGGCCCCTGCGGCGGGCCATCCAACGTCTCCTGGAGGACCCGCTCTCCGAGAAGGTGCTCCTCGGCGAGTTCAAGGCCGGGTCGACGGTCGTCGTCGACGTCGACACCGAGAACGAGGAGCTCACCTTCGAGATGATCGAGGCGCCGCACCGTCCGCCGATCGAGATGGCGGGACAGGAAGGCTGAGCCCCGTTCAGTAGGCGAGGGTCACCGTGCGGTGGTGTTCGCCCATGCGGCCGGCCTCGGGTCCCAGCACCGCCCGACTCCAGAGGGCGTAGTCGAGGGCCGGCCCCGTCACCGGGTTGCCCCGGGCGTGGAGCGCCCGCAGGAGACGCTCTCCGGCGTACACGGTCGCCCAGCGGATCGCCCACTCCGCCTCCGAGTCGGCCGGGATCGGTCGGCGCTCGTCCACCGCCGCGGCCAGCTCCGGGGTGTAGACGAGGATCCCCTCGTGTCGGAGGACCACCGGGAGCATGTAGTCGGGGTACACGGGGAACTCCTCCATGCCGGTCACCGGCCGTGGCGCTCGGGCCGCGGCCACGGCCACCGCCAGGTGGGCGAGTTTCCAGAACCGGAGGGTACCGAGGGGAGTCGCCGCCTCGTCCCGGTACCCGGGGATCGTCTCGACCAGCAGGCGAACCACCTCGGGACCCCGAAACTCGGCCCGGTCGAAGAGACGGCGGGCGTGGCCTCCCCAGCGGTCGCGGAGGGCGCCGACGACCCGGCGGAGGCGCTCGCCCCGTTCGGGGAGGAGCTGAAGGGTCCCTTCACCGCGAAAGAACTCCGCCGGGTCCTCCATCGTCGCCACCGGATCCAGGTCGAGCCCGTTCTCGGCCGGGCGGAGACCGCGGGTGAAGCAGGCCCAGACGGCGGGTGCGTCGACCAGGCGCTCGCCGTCCAAGGTCACCCCCCACATGGGCTCGCCGTCGGGGGGCCAGAGGCAGGCGACGACCGAGGTGGCGACCACCGCGAAGTCCAGCCAGGTATCTCCCGACCACGGCGGGAGGCCCGGATAGTCGAAGGTCGGGGTCGGGAAGGGACGTCGGGCCCAGGCGTCGGCGAGGCGGTCGACCGAGCCGAGGTCGACGTCGACGCCCCACGACGACGGGGGTGGCTGGCTGCGGAGATCGACGGTGGTCATGGGGCCAGTATGGCGCGGTCGTAGGGGGTCGCCGATGGGGCCGAAGGGTCCGAAGGTGGCTAATGTTCCCACGTCGAGGCCGCGCAGCCTCGGTGATCCACTTTGGGAGGAAGCTTTGAGGAGATACACGAAACTGTTCGCGCTGGTATCGGTGCTGGCCCTCGTCGCGGCCGCCTGTGGCGGCGGCGGCGGGGAGACGACCACGACCGCCGGCGAAGCCCCGACGACGGAGACCACGGCGGCCGCACCGGAGGAGACGACCACCACCGCCCCGCCGGAGACCACGCCGCCGGAGGAGGCGGTGAAGGTCGGCATGGTGTTCGACATCGGCGGTCGTGGCGACCAGTCGTTCAACGACGCCGCCGCCGCCGGTCTCGACCGGGCCGTGGCCGACTTCGGGATCGAACCACTCGAGCTCGAGCCGTCGGCCGGTGGCGAGAACCGAGAGGAGCTGCTCCGCCTGCTCTCCGAGCAGGGCGTCCCCCTCATCTTCGCCATCGGGTTCCTCTTCACCGACTCGGTGGCCGCCGCCGCCGCCGACTTCCCCGACACCAAGTACGGGCTGATCGACAGCGTGGTCGACGCTCCCAACGTGGCGTCCCTGGTCTTCGCCGAAGAGCAGGGCTCGTTCCTCGTGGGTGCCGCCGCCGCCCTCAAGTCCCAGACGGGGAAGATCGGGTTCATCGGTGGTGTGGAGATCGACCTGATCAAGAAGTTCCAGGCCGGGTTCGAGGCCGGGGTGAAGGCCGTCAACCCCGACGCCGAGATCATCGTCCAGTACGTCAGCCAGCCCCCGGACTTCAGCGGATTCAACGACCCGGCTCGCGGCCGTGAGATCGGGACCGCCATGTACGAGCAGGGCGCCGACGTCGTCTACCACGCCGCCGGCGGCACGGGCGGCGGTCTCTTCGAGGCGGCCAAGGAGTACTCGGAGGCCAACAACACCCAGGTCTGGGCGATCGGGGTGGACTCCGACCAGTACAACCAGGTCGACGACGCCCTGAAGCCCTACATCCTCACCTCCATGCTCAAGCGCGTGGACGTGGCGGTGTACAACACGATCGAGGCCTTCGTGAACGGCGAGTTCCAGGGCGGGATCGTGGTCTTCGACCTGTCGGTCGACGGCGTCGGCTACTCGACGAGCGGCGGCTTCGTCGACGACATCGTCGACCAGCTCGAGGACTTCAAGGCGAAGATCATCAGCGGCGAGATCGAGGTGCCCACGGCTCCCGCTGCCTGATCCTTCCCGATTCGACGGGGAGCGGGCCCGAGGCATTAGCCTCGGGCCCGTTCTCATGGAGGCCATGACGGGTACAGGAGCGGCGGTCACACCTGCGGTCGAATTGGTGGCGATCACCAAACGGTTCCCCGGTGTGATCGCCAACCGCGACGTCCACCTCCGGGTGATGCCCGGTGAGGTCCACGCGGTGGTGGGCGAGAACGGTGCAGGCAAGTCCACGCTGATGAAGATCCTGTACGGGATGCAGCAGCCCGACGAGGGCGCCATCCTGGTGGACGGCACCGAGCAGCGGTTCCGCTCGCCGAAGGACGCCATCGACGTCGGGATCGGCATGGTGCACCAGCACTTCATGCTCGCCGACAACCTCACCGTGCTGGAGAACGTGGTCCTCGGTTCGGAACCTGCGAAGGGGTTCGCTCTCGACTTCCAGTCGGCCCGGTCCGACATCGTCTCGCTGGGTGAGCGGTACGGGCTCGTCGTGGATCCCGACGTGCTCGTCGAGGAGCTTGCCGTCGGCGAACGGCAGCGGGTCGAGATCCTCAAGGTCTTGTATCGGGGAGCCCGGATCCTCATCCTCGACGAGCCGACGGCGGTTCTCGTCCCCCAGGAGGTCGACGAGCTGTTCGAGAACCTCCGTGGGCTGAAGAGCGAGGGCGTCACGATCATCTTCATCTCCCACAAGCTCGACGAGGTCCTCACCATCGCCGACCAGATCACGGTGATGCGTGGCGGACGGACCGTGGCGACGGTCGCTCCCGAGGAGGTGGACGCCCATCGGCTGGCGGAGCTGATGGTGGGCAGCGAGCTCCCCACCCCCGAGATCCGCGAGTCGACGGTGACCGACGTCGTCGAGCTCGACGTGGACGGCCTCACCGTGGTCAACGACGAAGGACGGAGGGTCCTGGACGACGTCTCCTTCTCGATCCGCCGGGGCGAGGTGCTGGGGATCGCGGGGGTGGAGGGCAACGGACAGCGTGAGCTCGTCGACGCGCTCGTCGGGATCCTGCGGGTCTCCGAGGGTCGGGTACGCCTCGGCGACGAGGACGTCACGAACCGACCCACCGCCCAGATCCGGCAGCTCGGGGTGGGTCTCATCCCCGAGGACCGACACCGCCAGGGGCTCCTCCTGCCCAGCCCGCTGTGGGAGAACGCCATGCTCGGACACCAGTTCGGGTCGCCCTTCATGAACGGGGTGTGGGTCGATCGGGCCGGAGCGCGTCGTCGCACCCGGGAGATCATCGAGCGTTTCGGCGTGAAGGCCCCCGGACCGGACATCCCCGCGGTCGCCTTGTCGGGAGGAAACCAGCAGAAACTGGTGGTGGGGAGGGAGATGATCGCCCAGCCCCAGGTTCTCATCGCCGCCCAACCCACCCGAGGGATCGACGTCGGTGCCCAGGCGGCGGTGTGGGAGCAGATCCGGGTTGCTCGGGCGGCCGGGATGGCGATCCTGCTGATCAGTGCCGATCTCGAAGAGCTGATCGGGCTCTCCGACAGCCTCAAGGTGATCCTGCGGGGTCGGCTCGTCGCCACCTTGGATCCCCGGTCGGTGACCCCGGAGGAGCTGGGCGGCTACATGACCGGGGTGCGTTCCCAGGAGGCGGACGCATGAGGTGGAGGACCGTCGCCCTTCGGGCCCTCGCCCCCATCACCGCCGTCGTGTTCGCCCTGCTGGTGGCCTCGGTGGCGTTGGTCCTGGTCGACCGGAACCCCCTCACGGCGTTCGTGGAGATGGCCAAGTTCGCCGCGACCCTGAAGTCGTTCATCTCGATCATGAACCGTGCCTATCCGCTCTACATCTCCGCGATCGCCGTGGCGATCGGGTTCAAGATGGGTCTGTTCAACATCGGCGTCGAAGGCCAGTACCTCTTCGCCTCGTTGCTCGCCGCCTGGGTGGCGGCGTCCATCGCCCTCCCCGGCCCCCTGCACGTCCTCGTCGTGCTGCTGGTCGCCATCGTCGTCGGCTCCGCCTGGTCGGGGATCGCCGGGGTGCTCAAGGTCACCCGTGGCGTCCACGAGGTGATCTCGACGATCATGCTCAACTTCATCGCCTTCGGACTCGTCTCCTGGCTGCTCGCCAACTTCCTCCGTCAGGAGAACCAGCCGGGCGACCTCATCATCAAGACGGCCGAGATCCCGGCGTCGGGCCGATTCCCGTCACTCAATCCGCTGCTCGCCGCCATCGGCCTCGAACCTCCGCGGGGATCGACCTGGCAGGGGTTCCTCGTCGTGGCCGTCCTCCTCGGGATCGGCTACTACCTGCTGGTGTGGCGAACCCGGTTCGGGTACGAGCTGCGGGCCTCCGGCATCAACCCGGGGGCGGCCCGGGCGGCGGGGGTCGATCCCAACGCCATGGTCGTCAAGACCATGCTGCTGTCGGGCGCCTTCGCGGGGCTGGTCGCCATCGGGCCCCTGCTCGGCTTCTTCAACCGCTACACCCTCGACTTCCCGCGTCAGCTCGGATTCATCGGGATCGGGATCGCCCTGCTGGGACGCAACCACCCGGTGGGGATGTTCCTCGGGGCGGTGCTGTGGGGGTTCATGGACCGGTCCGCCCAGATCCTCGACCTCAACGACATCCCCCGGGAGATCGTGCAGATCATGCAGGGGGTCATCGTCTTGGCGGTGGTCATCGCCTACGAGGTGGTGACCAGGTTCGTCGAACGTGAGCAGGTGCGCGCCGCGGCGGCGGCCACGGCGATCGAAGCGGAGCAACAGGAGGCGGAGGAGGCCCGCACGTCATGAGCACCATCGGTCTGTCCGACGCGGCGACGGAGGCCGCCGCCACCCGACGGCGACGGATCGTGCGTTCCCTCTGGCTCGGCGTGGCCGCGCTGCTCCTCCTGAGCGTCGTCGAGTCCCTCACCGGGATCACCGAGCTCACCTCGTCGGGGACGTTCGGCGCCGCCCTCCGCCTCACCATCCCGATCATGCTCGCCGGCCTCGGGGCCATCTACTCGGAGCGGGCGGGGATCGTCAACATCGGCCTCGAGGGCATGATGATCATGGGGACCTGGTTCGGGGCCTGGGCCGGGTGGGCCTTCGGGCCGTGGTGGGGCGTGGTCGCAGGGATCGTCGGCGGCGCCATCGGCGGTCTCATCCACGCGATCGGCACCGTCAGTTTCGGAATCGACCACATCGTCTCGGGCGTCGCCATCAACCTGCTGGCGGCCGGTGGGATGCGATTCCTCTCCGTCGTCGCCTTCCCGCCCGGGTCGGGCGGAGGTGCCACCCAGTCCCCGCGGGTCGACGGCTCCATCGGGACGTTCAGCCTGCCCTTCATCGCCGGGGGCGATCTCTTCGGCTGGCAGAGCCCCGACCTCTTCGGCTGGCTGGAGACCAAGGGGTGGTTCCTCGTCTCCGACCTCGGGGCCTTCCTCAAGGGACTCACCGGCAACATCTCCTGGCTCACCCTGCTCGGCCTCGCCCTGGTGCCGCTCACCTATTACGTGCTCTGGAGGACGCCGTGGGGACTCCGGCTCCGGTCCTGCGGGGAGGCTCCGGTGGCGGCCGAGTCGCTCGGCGTCCCCGTGTACCGGATGAAGTACTACGGGGTGGTCATCTCCGGGGCGCTGGCCGGCCTCGGCGGGGCGTTCCTCGTCCTCGTCCAGGCGAGCATCTATCGGGAGGGTCAGACCGCCGGTCGGGGCTTCATCGGGCTGGCGACGCTCATCTTCGGGAACTGGCGTCCCTCCGGGGTGCTGGCCGGAGGTGCCCTGTTCGGGTTCGCCGACGCGCTCCGGCTCCGTCAGGGCGAGGCGGTGCACGCCCTCCTCCTGTTCGTGGGGATCGGGCTGGTGGCGTTCATGGTGCGGGCGGTCCTGCGGCGGTCGTGGAGGACGGTGGCGGCCCTGGGGGTGGTGGCGGCGGCCTCGTTCATCTGGTACTTCAACACGACCACGATCCCCAACGAGTTCATCTCCTTCACACCCCATCTGACGACCCTGTTGGTGTTGTCCCTCGCCACCCAGCGCCTGCGGATGCCGGCGGCGGACGGCATGCGCTATCGGAAGGGGGAGGCCACCTGACGGTGCCCTTCGATCCCTACGACCCCGAGTTCCTCCGGGATCCGTACCCCACCTACCGTCGGCTGCGCGCCGAGCCTCCCTTCTTCGACGAGGAGTGGGGGCTCACCTTCTTCTCCCGCTACGACGACGTCGTCGGCATCCTGCGGGATCGTCGGTTCGGACGGGACGTCCGCCACGCAGTCCCCCGCGAGGAGGTGGACCCGGAGGTGTACGAACGGATCTACCCGTCTCGGTATCCGACCTGGACGCGACTGATCCGGGATTCGTTCATCGACCTGGAACCGCCCCGCCACACCCGGATCCGGCGCCTGGTCCAGTGGGCCTTCTCCCGGAGGGCTTCGGAGAGCTACCGGGCCCGGATGCAGGCGACGGCGGATCGGCTGGTGGACCGGGCCCTGGAGGCGGGGAAGATGGAGGCGATCGCCGAGTTCGCCACCCCCATCCCGCTGACGATGATCGCCGAGCTGCTGGGGATCCCCGGGGGCGATCAGCCGCGGCTCCTCGCCTGGTCCCACGCCATCGTTCGGCTGTTCGACCAGGGATGTACCGAGGAGGAGGCGGAGGCCGCCGAGCAGGCCACCCGAGAGTTCGCCGACTACGTCGGGGAGCTGCTCGCCGAGCGTCGGGCGCGACCGGGGGACGATCTGGTCAGCTCCCTCGTAGCCGCCGAGCTGGAGGGCGACCGGCTCACCGAAGACGAGTTGGTCGCCACCTGCATCCTCACCTTGAACGCCGGTCACGAGGCGACGGTGCAGGCGATCGGCAACGGAATCCTCGCCCTCGCCCGTGACCCCGGCGCCTTTCGTTGGCTACGGGAGCACCCCGAGGGCCTGGGGACGGCGGTCGAGGAGCTGCTCCGCTTCGACACGCCGTTGCAGATGTTCGAGCGCTGGGTGCTCGAGGACCTGGAGTGGGAGGGCACCCCTCTGCGTCGGGGGACGAAGGTGGGGCTGCTGTTCGGGTCTGCCAACCGTGACGAGCGCCGCTTCGACCGACCGGACCGTCTCGATCTCGCCAGGGCCGAGAATCCCCACGTCGCCTTCGGCGGCGGGATCCACTTCTGTGTGGGCGCGCCCCTGGCCCGGGTGGAGATGGAGGTGGCGTTCGGGACCCTCGCCCGGCGGGTGGCTCGGTTGGAGGGACCCACCGAGGAGCCGGAACGGGTCCCCAGTCTCGTCTTCCGCGGGGTCAGGGCCCTTCCGATCGAGCTCGTCCCCGCGTGAGGGTCACCCGCCGTCCCCGCCGTTCCCTTCGGTGGTCGTGGTCGTCGAGAGGTCCCCGATGGGGCGGCCCAGCACGGTGATGCCCTCGATGGCGAGCTCGCTGTACACCTTGTCGCCCCGCACCTCGGCTGGGTAGGCCTCTTTCACCGTGATCGTGAGCTGCACCGCCCGCATGGATGCGTAGGGGACGCTCTGCTTCCCGGGGGTGTCCTCCAGGGTGATGGGGATCGCCACCTCGCCCTTCGCCTGGGCCAGGATGCTCTTCGCCCGGTAGTTCTGGTAGAAGCGGTCCCCTTCGGGGAGGTTCTCCCAGATGAGACCTCGGATCACCATGGGTTCGTTGAAGATGAGGGTGATCGTCACCTCGTCGTCCGCCCCCAGCTTCTCCCAGTTGATCTGCCACTCGCCTTCGCGCTCGTTCACCAGGTTGTCGCATCGGAAGCTGGCCAGACCCGGGGGGGAGCACTCGACGCTGAGGACCTCGATCGGGCGGGGAGGCACGGTCGTGGTGGTGCTGGTCTCCTCGGCGGCGAGGGTCGTCGAGGTGGCCGGTGTCTCCTCGCCGGAGAACAGGTTGAACAGGAGGGCGATGAGGGCGACGCCGAGGATGAGCGCGGAGATCGCCATGAGGGCCCGGACCCCGGCGGTGGCCTGAACGGCGGGGCGGGGTGCCACCGGCAGCGCGCCCTGCGACAGCCGGGCGCCGCACTCCTCACAGTGGCGATTCGTCGAGGGGTTGGCCGAGCCGCAGGACGGGCAGATCACCTCCTGGCGGGGCACGACGACGCGGGGGTCCTCCGGCCATCCCTCTTCGGGTGGGGGTCCCTCACCGAGGGTGAACTCCTCGTACTCGCCTTCGGGCGGGTCGGGGACGGGGTCGGCCAGCGGGTCGATCCAGCTCCCACAGGACGGACAGAAATCCTCGTCGACGACGGTGGTGCCGCAGTTGTCGCAGATGTGTCGGGGCAACGGACCTCCTCGGACGGGGGGTATTGTGCCACGACCATGCTCCTGTGGGCGATCAGACCGACGGAGACGTGGTCGGCCGGATCGATCCTCGCCGGCCTGCTGCTCCTCGTCGCCCTGCTGCTGGCGATCACCGTGGCCCTGCGCCGTTCACGACGGTGAGGCGGGTGATTCCGTCCCACCGGGCCGATACGATCCGGCCATGACCTACCTCTGCGCCGCCTGTGGCCACCGTTCGGCTCGGTGGATGGGGTTCTGCCCGAGCTGTGGCAGTCCGGAGCCCCTCACCGAGTCCGAGGCGCCCCGCCGCCTCTCCGGTCCGGTGCCCGAGGCCGTCCCCGTCAGCCGTCTCCGAGACGACCCGGTCGAGCGCATGGAGACGGGGATCGGCGAGCTCGACCGTGTCCTCGGCGGAGGCATCGTCCCCGGAGCGGTGATCCTGGTGGGCGGCGAGCCCGGGGTGGGGAAATCGACCCTCCTCCTGCAGTTGGCCGGATCCATGGCCGAGGGAGGGCGACGGGTGCTGGTGGCCACGGCGGAGGAGTCGGCCGCTCAGGTCGGGCTCCGGGCCGCTCGGCTCGGCGTGGACCGCGAGGAGGTGCTGCTGTTGGCGGAGGACGACGTCGATCGGACCCTCGCCGCCGCGGAGGCGGCGAAGCCCGACCTCGTGGTGGTGGATTCGATCCAGGCCATGGCCGCCGCCGACGTGGCTTCGGCTCCCGGCAGTGTCTCCCAGGTCCGGGAGACCGCCGCCCGTCTCGTCCGTTTCGCCAAGGACCGCGGGGTGGCGGTGATCATCGTGGGGCACGTGACCAAGGAGGGGGGATTGGCCGGCCCGAAGCTGCTCGAGCATCTGGTGGACGTCGTGATGTACTTGGAGGGCGACGCCGACCGGGGCTTCCGGGCATTGCGGAGCCTCAAGAATCGTTTCGGCGCCACCCACGTCGTGGCGTTGTTCGACATGCGATCCGAGGGACTCGTCGAGGTGGAGGATCCGTCGGCGGCGTTCCTGTCGGACTGGCAGTCGACGGTGCCGGGGACGGTGGTGTTCCCGGCCGTGGAGGGCCGCCGCTCCGTCCTGGTCGAGATCCAGGCCCTGGTGGCGCCGACGCGGATCACTCCTCCCCGACGCTCGGTCCGAGGGGTGGAGGCGGCGCGGGTGCATCAGCTCTTGGCGATCATCGACCGTCACGCCCGGCTCGCCACCTTCGACCAGGAGGTGTTCGTCAACGTCGTGGGCGGATGGCGTCTGGTGGAACCGGCCTGCGATCTCCCGGTGCTCCTGGCCCTCGCCTCGTCGCTTCTCGACGTCCCCCTCGGCTCGACCGCGGCCTGGGGCGAGGTCGGTCTCGCCGGTGAGGTCCGGCCGGTGCCCTTCTCGGTTCGTCGACGGGAGGAGGCGACTCGGCTGGGGGTGGAACGGATCGTGGCCCCGACCGACGGTCGAACCCTTCGGGTGGGGGACGTGCTCGCCATGGCGGGCCTCGTCGAAGGATGAAGCCGTCTCGGGCCCAAACCTGATACCCTCTGGGGCCGTGGCGGCGACGAACCGGACGATGCTCGAGCTGCTGAGCCGCCTGGCTCCCGGAACGCCGTTGCGCCAGGGCCTCGAGCGCATCCTCCAGCAGAACAAGGGCGCGTTGATCGTGCTCGGACACAGCGCCGAGGTCGAGGAGATCTCCAGTGGGGGTTTCCGGCTGGAGCGCTCCCCCTTCACGCCTGCCCGGCTCGCCGAGCTGGCGAAGATGGACGGGGGGATCATCCTGGACGACGAGCAGGGCCAGATCATCGCCGCCAACGTCCACTTCGTCCCCCGCAACGACATCCCCACCGATGAGACCGGTGCCCGGCACCGCACCGCCGAGCGGATCGCCACCCAGACCGGCAAGCCGGTGGTGGCGGTGAGCGAGCTACGGCGAGTCGCCACGGTGTTCCACGGGGGCCAGAAGATCGAGTTGGCGAGTCCGACGGTCGTCGCCGCCAAGGTGAACCAGGAGCTGCAGGCCCTCGACCGGCTCCGCCGCCGGCTCGACGAGGCGGAGCGTCAACTCACCCACCTCGAGGTCACCGGGCTCTCCACCTACCGTTCGGTCGTCGAGGTCGTGCAGAGGGCCGAGCTGGTCCGCCGGGTCGGGGCCGCCATCGAGCGGGAGACCATCACCCTGGGGGACGAGGGTCGCCTCGCCTGGCTCCAGCTCACCGACCTGCTCCGGGGAGTCGACCACATGCGGGAGATCACGCTCCGGGACTACGTCCGTCCCCGCCGCGAGCGGGTCCTCCAGTCGGCGTTGGGGGAGCTGGAAGAGCTCTCCGATGCCGACCTCGAAGATCCCACCAAGGTCGGCAAGGCCCTGGGTTTCCCCGAGCTCGACGACGAGGTGCAACCCCGGGGATATCGACTCCTCGCCAAGGTGGGGCGGCTCCCCGAGAGCGTCCGTGACGACGTGGTTCGGCACTTCCGCGGGGATTTCCGCCGCATGCTGCGGGCGTCGGTGGCGCAGTTCGAGAAGGTCGAGGGGGTGGGTCCGGCCCGAGCTCAGCAGCTCCGCCGCCACCTCGACAACCTCATCGCCACCGCCGGAGACCCGGCCGCGGATCTGGGCTGAGGACCACCCGGTACACTCCGGCGCCGTATATGGCTACCAAGAAGACCGCCAGCACCGACAAGGCCGCCGAGACGTCGACGAAGAAGACGACGGCGAAGAGCTCGACGAAGTCCACGACGAAGAAGACGACGGCGAAGAGCTCGACGAAGTCCACGACGAAGAAGGCGGCCACGACGAAGAAGACTCCGGCCGCCTCCGCCAAGAAACCCGCGGCGACGAAGGCCACCCCGAAGAAGGCGGCCGCGGCGAAGAAGTCCACCCCCAAGAAGGCCGCCGCCGAGAAGAAGCCTCGGGCGAAACCCGCACCGAAGTACGCCGTCGGGGACAAGGTGGTCCATCCCCAGCACGGCGCCGCCACGATCACGAAGAAGGTGAAGCAGACCTTCGGAGGGGAGAAGCGGGACTACTACGTCCTCGACATCGCCACCGAGCAGCTCACGGTGATGGTCCCCCTCGACACGATCGACGAGGTGATCCGGCCGGTCATCTCCAAGACCCAGGCCCGCAAGGTGTTGGCCGTCCTCAAGGGCGAACCCCAAGAGGCCGGCTCGAACTGGAGTCGCTGGTACAAGGTCCTCAACGAGAAGATGACCTCTGGGGACATCTTTCAGGTCGCCGAGGTCGTCCGAGACCTCAACTACGCCCAGCAGACGAAGGGGATCTCGCCGGCCCTCAAGCGGATGCTGTCGAAGGCCCGGCTCACCTTGACCTCCGAGCTGCAGTTCGCCCTCGGGATCGACCAGGAGGAGGCCACGAAGAAGCTCGACCGGGCGCTTCCCGTTTTCGAGACACCCGAAGCGTGAGCTCCAACGTCCGGGTCGGGTGGGGGATGGACGTCCACCGGCTGGGTGGCGAGCCTCCCCTCCTCCTCGGAGGCGTCGTCGTGGACGACCGGCGGGGAGTCGAGGCGACCTCGGACGGGGACGTCGCCGCCCACGCGGTCACCGACGCCGTCCTCGGTGCCGCCCGACTCGGAGACCTGGGGGAGCATTTCCCTTCCGACGACCCCCGATGGGTGGGTGCCGACTCCCTCGACCTCCTGCGGGAGGCGGTCCGCATGGCCGCCGACGTCGGTGTCCGGCCCCAGTTCGTCGACGTCACCGTCATCGCCCAGGACGTGCGGATCGCACCCCATCGGGAGGCCATCGCCGCCGGGCTCGCCGAGGCGACCGGGATCCCGGCGGCCGCGGTGTCGGTGAAAGCGACGACGACCGACCGGCTCGGTCCCCTCGGACAGGGAGAGGGGATCGCCGTCGTCGCCGTCGTCACCGTCACCGTGGCCTCGTAAGATGGCCGCTCCGATGCGGGTCTTCAACACACTCGGGCGCGTCCTCACCGACCTGGAACCGGCTGCTCCGGCGCGGCTCGGGATGTACGTGTGTGGTCCGACGGTGCAGTCCGAGCCGCACCTCGGCCACGGTCGGTCGGCGGTCGCGTTCGACGTGATCCGCCGATATCTGCGTTGGCGGGGCTACGACGTCACCTTCGTCCGCAACATCACCGACATCGAAGACAAGATCATCGCCGCCGCCCGGGAGCGGGGCCTGTCCGCGGCGGAGCTCGCCGAGGAGATGTCGGAGCGGTTCGCCGAGACCTTCGCCGCGCTCGCCGTCGAGGCTCCCGACGTCGAGCCCCGGGCCACCGACCACATCCCCGAGATCATCGAGCTCATCGAGCGGCTCATCTCGCGGGGCCTCGCCTACCCGTCCGGCGGTGACGTCTACTTCTCGGTGCGCGGGTTCGAGACCTACGGGAAGCTGTCCGGGCGACGACCCGACGAGCTGCTGGCAGGGGCTCGGGTCGAGGTGAGCGAGCTGAAACGCGACCCCCTCGACTTCGCTCTGTGGAAGGCCGCCAAACCGGGTGAGCCCCGGTGGGACTCCCCGTGGGGTCCGGGTCGTCCCGGGTGGCACATCGAGTGCTCGGCGATGGCGATGAAATACCTGGGTGAGACCCTCGACATCCACGGCGGCGGCAGCGACCTCATCTTCCCCCACCACGAGAACGAGATCGCCCAGTCGGAGGGGGCGACGGGCAAGCCCTTCGCCCATTACTGGCTCCACAACGGGATGGTGAACCTCGGCGGCGAGAAGATGTCGAAGTCGACCGGAGTGCTGGTCGACCTGGCCGAGGCCATCCGACGCTACGGGGGGATGGCGGTCCGGCTGCTCTACCTCCGGGCCCACTATCGGTCCCCACTGGATTTCCGGGAGGAGCTCATCGCCGACGCCGCGGCGGCCTTCGAGCGTCTTGAACGTTTCCGCCGCCGGTTCCCGCCCACGGACGCGCCGGCGGACCCCGACGTGCTCGACCGGTTCCGCGCGGTCATGGACGAGGACTTCGGGACCCCGGAGGCGGTGGGCCTGCTCTTCGACGTGGTACGTGACGCCAACCGCCGGGCCGACGCCGGCGGGGATCCTTCGGCCCTCGTCGCCGCCTTCCATGAGATCGCCGGTGTGCTCGGTCTTCTCGGAACCTCGACCGGGGTGGACGACCTGACCCAAGAGCTCGTATCCCTCGCCCGCGAGTTCGGTCTGGAGGCGCCACCCACCCCTGAGGCGTCCGTCGAGGCGCTGCTGGAGCGCCGCCGCCGAGCCCGGGAGGCGCGGGATTGGAGCCTGGCCGACGCCATCCGCGGACGTCTGGACGCCCTGGGGATCGTGGTGGAGGATTCGGCCGATGGCACCCGCTGGCATCGGCGCTGAGGTCGAAGGAATCCACGCCGTCGCCGCCGCGGTGGCCGCGGGGCGGGTGCGCGAGCTCTGGGTGGAGGCGGGCCGTCGCCGTCGTCCCGAGGTGGCCGACGTGGTCACCGCCGCCGCCGCCGGGGGTGCCGAGATCCACGAGGTCGACGACGTGACCGTCGTCGCCGCCACCTCGGCTCCCCAGGGTCTCGTGGCCCGGTGCAGGCCGATCAGGCCCTCCGACCTCGACACGTTGGTGGAGCGCAGCACCCCGGCGGCGTTGCTGGTGCTCGACCATGTGGGGGATCCGCAGAATCTCGGAGCCGCCGTCCGGAGCGCCGTCGCCGCCGGTGTCACCTCGCTGGTCGTCCCCACCCGACGGGCCGCTCCGTTCTCGGCGGCCGCCTGCAAGGCCGCCGCCGGCGCCCTCGAACACGTCGCGGTGGCGTTGGTCTCGTCGGTGGCGGAAGGAGTCCGACGTCTGGGACGTTTGGGAGTGTGGACGGTCGGGCTCGACCTGGACGCCGATCGGTCCCTGTTCGGCCTCGAGGTCCTCTCCGAGCCGGTGGCGGTGGTTGTCGGAGCGGAGGGGGAGGGCCTCGGGAGGCTGGTACGGGACCGGGTCGACGTCGTCGCGTCGATTCCCCTGTACGGGCCGGTGGAGAGCCTGAACGCGTCGGTGGCGGCGGCACTGGCCTGCTACGAGATCCGGCGAGTTCGGCTCGGCGAGGCGCTAGCTTGAGACCGTCACGTGCTGGCGTAGCTCAGATGGCCAGAGCAGCTGACTTGTAATCAGCAGGTCGTGGGTTCGAGTCCCACCGCCAGCTCCACGCCCGAAATGCATCGATTGCGGGTCCGACGTCGATAGCCTTTCGGCGATGCTCGCCGACGACGACCGACGGATCCTCGACTTCGAACGCTGCTGGTGGCTGTTCGGCGGTTCGAAGGACCGCGCCATCACCGAGGAGTTGGGGATCTCGTCGTCCGAGTACTACCGACGGTTGCGGGAGCTCCTCTCGGACCCGGATGCCGATGCCTACGATCCGCTGACGGTTCGGCGGCTGCGCCGGGTGCAGGCGTCGGCCCGGAGTGTTCGCACGGCCGGAGAGTGATCCGATGCGCGGACGTCACGTGGCTCGAGGATCATCGAGGTTCCTCCGCGACCTGGGCGTGATGCTGCTGGGGATCGTCGTCGTCGGAGCCCTGGTGTTCGGGGGGATGTGGGCGCTCGCCCGGCTCGGTGACGAACCTCCGGTCGTGAGTTCGACGACCTCGATGCCCTCCACTACGGTCACCGTCACGACCACCAGCACCTCCACGACGACCACCACGACCACGACCACGACCACGCTTCCGACCACCACCGCACCGGACGACGTCGTCCGTCCCCCCTCGGAGATCACCGTCCTCGTCCTCAACGCCGTCGGGATCCCCGGGGTGGCGGGGCGACTGACCGAGCGGCTCGCCGAGGTCGGATACGAGACGCTGGAGCCCGCCAACTACCAGCCGCGCCTCGATCAGTCTCGGGTCTGGTATCAGGAGGGGTTCGGAGCCGAGGCATTCGAGATCGCAGCCTGGGTGCCCGACGCCCTGGTCGAGCGCAACGAGGCCATCGAGACCGAAGCGGACATCGTGATCGTGCTCGGTGCCTCCTTCCAGGAGTGATCTTCGCCCGGCCGCCGCGGAGTGCCTGGCCGACGGCGGCCTGGCTGATGCTGGGATTCACGGTCGGCGTCGGTGGCTTCGCCGTGCTGGCCGGGATCCTCTCGCCCGCGCTCGTGATCGACCTCGTCTCGCTCTGGCCGGGGCTCGCCATCGCCGTGCTGTCGGTTCCCATCGTGTGGGGGGCACGGCGGAGAAGCCACCGGATCCAGGCGGTCCCACCGTTGCTCGCCTTGACCTGGATCGTCCTCGCGACGGCGGCCCACCTCTCCGGATGGGCGTTGCTTCCGTCATCGGCGGCGGAGCTCGTCGGCCCCGAGACGATGACGGGTCCCGTTCGTCTCCAGGTCTCCCTGGACGGACCACTCGTCGTCCGGGCCGGGGCATCGGGCTTTCTCTACCAGGTTCGGTTCCTTCGGCTGGGGGGTCGGGTCGGGTCTCCCGTCGCCGAGGAGCGCCAGGATCCGGTCGAGATTCGCATCGAGGAGGAGGATGGCTCGCCCTGGTTCCGGTTCTCGGGATGGCGCACGGAGCTGGCGGTGGAGCCCCGATGGGATCTGTGGTTGGATCCTGGTTCCGGTGATGCCGAGGTGGATCTCACGGGCCTGGAGGTGGAGCGGATCCGGGTGGGCGGTGCGGGGACCGTGCGTCTCGGCGGTGGTGCGGGTTCGATGCAGGTGGATGGTACCTACACGGTCGTCGTCCCCCAGGGGGTGCCGGTCACGGTGGTGGGCTCGGCGATCGTCCCCGACGATTGGATCGCCTCCGATGGAGGCTGGCGTGCTCCGGTGGAGGGAGAAGGATGGATGATCGAAGTCGGTTCCGGCGGCTCGGTGGCCGTGGTCGTCCGATGAGTACACTCCGACACCCCGTGGAGGGTCGAGGGTGACCGAACGTCTGCGCCGAACGGCGCTGATCATCTGGAGCACGATCGGTGCGGTGATCCTCGTGGGGGTGTTCCTCTGGCTGGCCGCCGAGATCCGGATCATCTGGCTGCCCCTGGTGTTCGCCGGCGGCATCGTCGTCGTGTTGGAGCCCATCGTGCGGGGCCTCGAACGGGCCCACATCCACCGGGTGATCGGGTCCTTCGTCGCCTACCTGATCGCCGCCGGGATCCTCGCCGCCGCCGGATTCTTGGTGGTGCCGCCGATCCGGGAGCAGGCCGCCGAGTTCGGGGCGACGGTGCCGGACCTCTACGACCGGACCCTGGAGTTCCTCCAGGAGCTCGGGACGCGTCTCGGGTTCGACCTGGGGCCGGCCTGGACCTACGAGCGAATCCAGGAGTGGGTCCAGGACCCGGCGAATCGGGAGGCGATCCAGTCGCTCATCGGCGGGTTCGGGTCGGGAGCCGGACGCCTCCTCAGGGGCGTGGCGGAGGTCGTCGCCGTCACCGTGTTGGCGCCCATCCTCGCGTTCTATCTCTTGTTGGATCTCCCTCGAACCAGGCGCATGGTCACCGAGCTGACACCGGCTCGTCACCGTGCCGAGGTTCAGCACGTCCTCCGGGCCGTCGGCAAGGCCGTCGGTGGATTCGTGCGGGGCCAGCTTCTGGTGGCGTTCATCGTGGGTCTGCTCTCCAGTCTCGGCCTGTACCTGATCGACATGCCCTTCTGGCTGATCATCGGGATCGCCGCCGGAGTCCTCAATCTGATCCCCTTCGTCGGGCCGGTCGTGGGTGGGGGGTTGGCGCTGGTGGTCGGGATCTTCGACGGCAACCTCGGGAAGGGGCTGGCGGCGGTCGCCATCTTCGTGGCGATCCAACAGCTCGACAACCACGTGATCACCCCGATCGTCCAGCGAGCGCAGGTGCATCTCTCGCCGTTGGTCATCGTCCTGGCGCTCATCGTCGGGGGATCGGAGGCCGGGCTGCTGGGGGTGTTGGTGGCGGTGCCCCTCGTCGCGGTGCTTCGGATCGTCGCCGGCCACCTGTGGCGCACCCGAGTACTCGGAGAGTCCTGGAAGGAAGCCGAGGAGGCCATGATCGTCGTCCCCTCGCCGCCCGAGCGCATCCTGACGCGCCGGCGGAGGGACGCCGAGCAGGCGGGGCTGTTCGACGTGGACGAGGTGGGGTCCGAGGAGGCCTCGGGCGACGGCCCGGACCGGCCGTCGGAGGGCTAGCCTCTCGCGCCATGAACGGTCCCGTCGAAGAGATCGCACCCCAGGACGCCTACGTGGCGGCCGCCGAAGGCACCGTGCTCGAGATCGTCGACGGCGGCGTCGTCCTCGACCGGACTCCCTTCTACGCTCGAGGCGGTGGCCAACCGGGCGACGTCGGCGTGATCCGTTGGGACGGCGGCGAGGTGCGGGTGGTGGACACGATCCGCCGGCAGGGGGTGGTCACCCACCTCGTCTCCGGCGAGGAACTCCCCCCTCCAGGGACCCCGGTCGAAGCGGTGATCGACTGGGAACGGCGCTACCTCACGATGCGAACGCACACGGCGCTCCATGCGCTCTCGGGGGTCGTGTACCGCGACTACGGCGCCAAGGTGACCGGAGGCAACATGGCCCCGGGGTCGGCCCGCATGGATTTCGAGCTGGCGGGCATCTCCGCCGAGTTCGGGCGGGAAGTCGAGCGGATTCTCAACGCCGAGCTGGTGAAGGGCTATCCGACCGAGATCATCTACCTCGCTCGGGAAGAAGCGCTCGCCGACCCGGACCTGATCAGGACCAAGGTCAACCTCATCCCCGAATGGGTGTCCGAGATCCGGGTCGTCGACATCGTCGGTCTCGATCGTCAGGCCGACGGAGGCACCCATGTTCGTTCCACCCTCGAAGTGGGTGAGGTCCGGGTCACGAAGACCGAGAGCAAGGGACGCGCCAACAAGCGCATCAAGATCGAGCTCGTCTCGTCGGCACCACCCGAGCTCTGACGATGATCGACTTCCTCCTCGGCCTCTATCTGGCCGCCCTCGCCCTTCGGGGGTGGGTCCGCGGGTTCGTCCGGGAGCTGTTCGACCTCGCCGGACTCCTCGTGGG
>JALSJV010000066.1 GCA_026989215.1 Acidimicrobiia bacterium
CTCACCCCCTTTCCAGACACGGACTTTGACGTGGAAGGTGGCGTCGGCGGTCATTCCGACGTAGCCCTCGTCGGTGAAGTAGAGCTCGTTGGGGGTGGGGCCGGCCTCCCGGTTCGCCGGGTGGGTCCACATGCCGAAATGATGGGGCATCCCCACCACGTCGGGCCGGATCCCTTCGGTGAGTCGGAGGACGGTCGTGACCCGCCGGGTCTCCCCGGTGAGGGCGTGATGGGACTCGACGGTCACGACGTCGCCCTCTCGGAGTCCGAGGCGGCGAGCCGTCGCCGGATTCATCTCCAACCGTTGATGGCCGCTCAGCTCCGTCAGGAGGGGATCCATCGACGTCCGGGACTGTTTGTGCTCCACCAGCTTGTAGCTGATCAGATACAGGTCGTACTCGGGAGGGGAGCCCTCCATGGTGGGCGGGCGCCAGGTGGGCAGGGGCGTGTAGTCCCGCCAGTAGATCTCGTCGGCGCCGAGCTCCTGCTGGCGGCGCTGGGCCTTCAACAGGCTCTCGCCGTACAGCCGGTGGACCGCACCTCCGAAGGGTGGGTCGGTGACGTAGCCGTAGCGTTTCGTCGGCGCCACCGGGCCCTTCAGCCACACCCCGTTCTGTTCGAAGAAGTCGATTCCCGAGAGTCCCTCCATCTTCGCCCACCGGTCGAAGATGTCCCGAACGTCGGGCCGGGCGTCGGTGGGGAGTTCGTACTCGGTGCCTGCGAGTTTGAGCTCCTTGTTGAGATGGGAGATGTAGCCCCCGTCACCGGTGAGGAGGCCCATGCGTTCGGTGAGGTCGAGGTAGATGTCGATCTCCCCCCGGGACTCGAACAGTGGATCCATCGGTGGTAGGCGGAGCGCCTTGGCGTCGAGGTAGCCGTCGCCGGCCGAGAGCGGGCCCTCATACTTCTCGATCGTCGCCGACGGCAGGACCACATCGGCGTACAGGTCGGCGGTCTCCGACATCCACGGGCTGATCACCGCCACGAACTCGAACATCCCGTAGGTCGCCAGGAAATCGGCCTGGGAGGTGAACGAGACCACCGGGTTGACCATGTGGAGGATGGCCATCCGAGGCACCTTCTCGACTCCGTAACGGCTCGGATCCTGCATGACCCGGGCCACGAGTCCGGGGAGACCTGTGTTGATGGGGAAGAACTTCGAACCCTTCAGGATGAAGTCGTAGGGAGGCTCTCCGACGTCGAGGTCCTCGAACTTGGCGTAGTTCTTGTGGATCTTCCAGGTGAAGTCGGCCATCTGGCCTCCCACCGCCCCCCACGCCCCGACCAGCATCGGGATGATCGCCATCGCCCGGAGGGCCGGGAACCCGAGCTCCTGTTGGGCCATGTGGTAGGCCATGATCCCCACCGGGCGATACGGGACCTCAACCCCGTCCACCACCGTGGTGGCGCCGATGCGGGCGTTGGTGCCGTAGTCGGTGGCGATCCGGCGGATCGTGTCGGCGTCGACTCCGCATCTGGCGGCAGCCCATTCGGGAGTGGTGGAGGCGACGTGGTCGACGAACAACTGGAAGGCGGTCTTCGCCCGCCGTCCCCCGACCGTGTACTCGCCTTCCAGGGCCGGTGCGGTCGCTTCGGTGACCGGCACGGCCCTCCCCGCGGCTTCGTCCCACACCAGGGGAACCTCCTCGGCCTCCTCGCCGGTGCCGACGGTGCGTCTCAGGAACAGACCGTCGTCGCCCACCAGGTACGGGGCGTTCGTGTACGTCGTGAGGTAGGGGCGGTCGAGGAATCCCTGGCGGACGAGCTCGTGGCAGATCGCCAACGCCATCGTCAGGTCTCCGGCGGGTCGGATCGGAACCCATTCGTCGGCGAAGGGGCCCGCCGGTCGCAGTCGGGGATCGATGTGGACGATCCGAAGGCCGTTCTGCTCTCGGGCCTGGACGAGCTGGCGCGGCCAGGTCAGCCAGCAGAGTTTGTTCCCGCCGGCGTTGGTGATGTTCCAGCCCCACGACAGGACGTAGCGGGAGTGGAGGAGGTCGGGGTGGAGTACTCCGTGGAGGCCGACGGTGTACTCGATCGCCCGGTACCCGGCGTCGGAGCAGTACGCGCCGTGTCCCAGCTTGGTGGCGCCGATGGTCTTCACGAAGGCCTTGTCGTAGAAGCTCTTCGCCTTCGAGCGGCCCTTCTGCCACAGGACCAGCTTGGGGTCGTCGGCGGCGACCTTCCGGTACTTGGCGACGATGAGATCGAGGGCTTCGTCCCAGGAGGCTCTCCGCCACTCGCCGAGAACGCCCTTGTCGTTGGTGCGGACGAGGGGCGTCTTCACCCGGTGTGGGTCGTAGATCGAGGCGATCTGGGCCTCGCCCTTCGGACACAAGGTTCCGCGATTGCGGGGATGGGCGTCGAGGCCTTCGAACTTGACGACCCGGCCGTCGATGCGCCGAGCCGCGATGCCACAGTCCTGCTTGCCGATCCAACACGTGGTGAGCACACGATCTTCGGCGGGAGCGAGGGTGAGCGCTTCGGCGGGGGTGACGGAGTCGATGGTGTCGAAGAGGACCTTGGATGCCGCCAGGGCGGTGCCGGTGGCGGCGGTCCCCTTGATGAACGTGCGTCGAGAGATCTCAACCACCGCGGCCCTCCTTGTGGGGTGGTGTCCCTGCCAGTGTCGGGGAGGGCGAGAGGGGGCGGCCAGGGGCCGATGGGCCGGAGGGGCAGGGCCGATGGGTTCGTTCACCCATGCGCATACCCGCATGTTCCGACCCTCCGGACGGAGGCGGTATCTTCGGGGCGCCGAGCGGGAGGGTTGCCGAGATGACCACCATGTTCCAGCCGGAGATCGAGACGATGGATCCGGACGAGAAGGCCCGGCTCCAGGGAGCCCGGCTCCGCTCCCTCCTCGACCGCCTCGCCGCCTCCGAGTCTCCCTACTGGCGTGACAAGCTCCGGGGTGTCGACGTCGAGAAGGTTCGCTCGATCGAGGACATCCGCCGTCTCCCCTTCACCTGGAAGCGGGAGTTCCGAGACACCTATCCCTACGGGATGTTGGCCGTCTCCCGGGCGGAGTTGGTGAGGGTCCATGCCTCGTCGGGTACGTCGGGGAAACCGACCGTCGTCGGCTACACGGCCCGGGACGTCGAGATCTTCGCCGAGGTGTGCGCGCGGGCCGTCGCCATCGCCGGAGGCAGGCCGGGTCACGTCGTCCACGTCGCCTACGGGTACGGGCTCTTCACCGGCGGTCTGGGGCTCCACTACGGGGTCGAACGGTTGGGAGCGACGGCGGTCCCGGCGTCTGGAGGCAACCCGGGCTTCCAGCTCACCCTCATGGAGGACCTCGCCGCCGACGGTCTGGCCTGCACCCCGTCCTTCGCCCTCCTCCTGGGGGAACGTGCCCTCGAGGCGGGGATGCGGGATCGGCTGTCGGTCCGATACGGGATCCTCGGGGCCGAGCCCTGGTCGGAAGGGATGCGCCACCGGATCGAAGAGGTCTGGGGCGACGGTTTCCAGGCGGTGGACATCTACGGGCTGTCGGAGGTGATCGGTCCCGGTGTGGCGATGGAGAGCCCCGAGGCCAAGGGCGCCCTCTCGGTGTTCGACGATCATTTCTATCCCGAGATCGTCGATCCCGAGACCGGTGATCCGGTGCCCGACGGTGAGGTGGGCGAGCTGGTGTTGACGACGCTCACCAAGGAGGCCCAGCCGGTGCTCCGGTACCGGACCCGCGACCTGACGAGGTTCGTCGACGAGCCCGGGGCCGACGGCCGCACCTTCCGGCGGATCGCCCGGCTCATGGGCCGGGTGGACGACATGCTCATCATCCGGGGCATCAACGTGTTCCCCCGGGAGGTGGAGACGGCGCTCCTGGAGGACGAGGCGATCGGCGGTCAGTACGGGATCATCGTGGACCGACGGACGACCCTGCCGGAGCTGCGGGTCGTGGCGGAGTTGGCGGATCCCCGGCTGGTGCCCCACAAGGAGGAGATCCGAGCACGGGTGGCGCGGACGCTGCTGGAGCGGGTTCGGATCAGGGTCGAGGTCGACCTCCGCGATCCCGGGAGTCTGCCGCGCCAAGAGGTGGGGAAGGCCCGGCGGGTGTTCGAACAGACCGGCGACGAGTCTCCCTTCGGCTGATCGCGGACGTCACCTCCGCAGCTCTCGGCGGAGCAGCAGCGCCCAGGTGAGGACGCCCGAGACGAGGACGAGCGTGAGGGAGGTGATCCCCACCTCGGCGAAGAACCCGTCTTCGGCGGCGCCCCAGATCCGGGTGGCGAGGGTCTCGAATCCGATCGGGGCCAGAAGCAGGGTGGCGGGGAGCTCCTTCAACGTGGAGAGCATGACGAGCCCCGCACCGGTCAGGACGCCGGGTCGGAGGAGGGGGAGCTCGATCCGGAGGAACCTCCGACGCGGCCCGGCCCCCAGGGTCCGTCCGGCGTCGTCGTAGAGACGAGGCACGTCGAGGGCCGCCGATCGGGTGGCTCCCATGGCCTGGGCACCGAAATGGAGGACGTAGGCGAAGACGAGGAGGGGGAACGTCTGATAGAGGCCGGCCAGGGGTCCGGGAGCCTGCACCGCCCAGAAGACGACGGCCAGGGCGACGACGAGACCGGGAAGGGCGAAGACGGAGGTGACGATCAGCGCCGCGACCGTCGGGACCCTGCCTCGAGGGCGGGCCGCCGCCACGGCGACGGGGAAGGTGACCGCGACGGCGACGATCGCGGCGGCCACGGCGGCGACCGCCGACCCGAGGGCGGGGGAGAGGAGGAACGCGAGGCTGTCTCCGAGTCCCTCGTATCCGACCCCGACCGTGGCCGATCCCCGGATCACCCAGGAGACGAAGACGGCGAGGGGGGCGACCAGGGCGGTGGCGGCGACGGCGGCGACCATGAGGAGGGCGGGGGTCGATGCCCGCCCCAGGTGATAGGTGATCTGACGGGTGCCCACCCCGGTCGCGGGGCGCCATCGACGGGTCTCGAGCCGTTCGGCGGCGGCGACGCCGAGGGCGAGGAGCGCCAAGACGAGGCCCAAGGTGAGGGAGGTGCTCCGGTCGAAGAGGCGGGAGGCGAAGATGACGCGGGTGGCGGTGTCGAAGCGCATGAGGGAGACGGCACCGAAGTCGCTGAGTGCGTACAGCGCGACGAGCAGGGTTCCCGCGGCGACGGTGTGGCGGATCTGGGGGAGGACGACCCGGAGCACCGTCGATGCGGGGCGATGGCCGAGCAGGCGCGACGCTTCCTCCAGCGATGGGAGGGTGGTGGAGAGCCGAGCGGAGACCGGCAGGTACACATAGGGGTAGCTGAGGAGGGTCAAGACGAGAAACGCTCCCCAGAAGCCCTCGATCCTGGGGATGAAGGGGACCAGTCCGCCGCGGCCGAAGGCGGCGAGGAGCGCGGTGGCGCCGACGAAGGAGGGGATCACCAGGGGGAGGGGCAACACCACGCGCCAGATCCGTCGTCCGGGGAGGTCGGTGCGGGTGACCAGCCACGCCAGCGTGGTCCCGAGGACGGCACAGGCGGCGGCGACGGCGACGGCGATCGTGATCGAGTTGCGGAGCGGTGCGGCCGCGGTGGAGGCCAGCTTCTCCCAGAGGTCCGGACCGAGGCCGACGGCGGCGCCGACGAGATAGAGGACCGGAAAGGCGTACGCGAGGCCGATGACGGCCACCACAACCCGAAGGCCGGCTCCTCTGGGGAGCCGGCCTCGGGTGGAGGAGGGTCGGTCAGGGGGCTTCGAGACCGCTCGCATCGATCAGCGATGTGGTCCGTTCGAGACCGCCACCCAGACGGTCGAAGTCGTAGGTGGCCACCTCGATGGAGGAGAGGGGAGGGAGGGCGGAGGCCGGTTCGACCCCGGCGGCCAAGGGGTATTCGAACGTCTTCCCGGCGAAGAAGCTCTGGGCGTCCTCACTGAGCAGGAAGCGGATCAGTTCGGTGGCCGCCTCGGGTTGGTCGCCGGCGTCGACGATGCTGGCGGCGGTGACGATGAGCAGCGACCCGATGTCGCCGCCGGGGAAGAAGTAGTTCTCCGTGGGGAGCGTCGGGTCCTCCGCCTTGGCGCGAATGTTGTAGTAGTGGTTGACGAGACCCATGGGGACGTCACCTCGGGCGACGGCCTGGACGATGGAGGTGTTGTTGGCGTAGGTGGGGGCGCCGTTGTCGGCCAGTCCCCGGAGCCATGCGAGGGTGGCGTCGTCGCCTTCGAGCTCGCGCATCGCCGTGACGAAGTCCTGGAAGGACCCGTTGGCGGGAGCGACGGCGACGGCGCCCCGGTAGCGTTCGTCGGTGAGGTCGAACACCGATCCGGGGAGCTGGGACTCGTCGACGAGGTCGCGGTTGTACACCAGCGTCCGGACTCGACCGGTGAGGCCGACCCAGAGTCCCCCTTCGTTCCGGAACTCGCTGGGGACGAGGGAGAGGACGCCGTCGTCGAGGGGTCGGAGGCGTCCGCGCTCGGCGAGGTATCCGACGGCGCCGGGGCTCTGGGAGATGAAGACGTCGGCGGGGCTCCGATCGCCCTCCTGGTCGATCAGGAGGGCGAGGTCGGCGGACTGGCCGTAGCGGACCTCGACCTCGATCCCCGTCTGGGCGGTGAAACGTTCGAGGAGTGGGCCGATGAGGTTCTCGGTCCGGCCCGAGTAGACCGTGAGCCGTCGGTCCCCCGCGTCGCCTCCGCAGGCGGCGGCGACCAGGGCGACGAGGACGGTGGCGGCGAAGAGTCGCATCCGGGTGTTGGGCACGTGGTTCCTCCGTGGGATGGGGATGGCGAATCTACCCGCGCGTCGGGACAATGTAAAGTCAGCCTTACACCAAGATATAGGCGCGCCTAACTCCTGAGGTGGGCCGGCGTGGAGCCGTCACGCCGCCGCCTCGGAGTCGAGGGGGAAGGCGACGGCCGCCGGGCCTCGGTACGAGACCGAGACGCGGTCGCCGACGGCGAAACGGGGTGCGCCGATGGACCGCACCTGGAGGGTGACGTCACCCATCGTGACGCGATGGGACGTGTCATGGCCGTAGAACTCGGTCGCCGTGATCAGGGCGTCGTATCCGCTCTCGAGCACGAGGTGTTCGGGGCGGACGACCACCCGGCACGGACCATGGAAGGGCTCGGCGAGCGCCACGACCCCGACCGGTGTCTCGGCCTGCCGCCCCGTCGCCGCGCCGACGAGGACGTTGGCATCGCCCACGAAGGATGCGACCCAGGGTGTGGCGGGGTAGTGGTAGATCTCGGCCGGGGTCCCCGACTGCACGATGACGCCGTCGCGCATCACCGACACCCGATCCCCGAGGACGAAGGCCTCCTCCTGGTCATGGGTGACGAAGACGGAGGTGATCCCCACCTCGCGCATCAGCGCGGCGATGTCGGAACGAACCTTGATCCGCATCCGCGTGTCGAGATTGGAGAAGGGCTCGTCGAAGAGGAGCAGGCGCGGATGAGGGGCCAGGGCACGGGCGAGGGCGACACGCTGCATCTGGCCTCCCGAGAGGCTGTCGGGGTATCGATCCCGCAGTCCCGTCATCCCCACCATCTCCAGGACCTCGTCGACCCGGGTCGTCGCCTCGTCGTCGTCGAGGCCGAAGGCGACGTTCTGGGCCACGGTGAGATGGGGGAAGAGGGCCCAGTCCTGGAAGACCATGCCGATCCGGCGGTGCTCGGCGGCGAGGAAGCGTTCGCCGTCGGCGAGGACGACGCCGTCGAGGACGATCGTTCCGGCGTCGGGACGTTCCAGACCGGCGATGACACGGAGCAGCGTGGTCTTGCCGCACCCGCTCGGTCCCAGCAGTGCGAGGGTCTCACCCCGCTCCAGGGCCAGGTCGACGTCTTGGACGGCGAGGACGTCGCCGAACCATTTGGTGATGCGTGAGGTCTGGAGGTACGGGATGTGGTGCTCCTCGGGCGGACGACGGGCCGGATGACGATGTATGGCTGGCCTAACATCATAGCCCTGGCGTCGAGGGTGGACGCCGAGGGCTCAGCTCGTCGCGGCGACCTCGACCGTCCGGCTCAGGTCGGCGGCGATGTGGACCCGTCCCCTCTGGGTCTCCACCAGACATGCCCCACCTTCGGCCACCCCGAGCAGGGTCACCGTGGATCCCGGGACGATCCCCTGCTCGGAGAGGAACGACCGACCGGCCTGGTCCCCGTCCACCGTCACCACCTCCAGTCGGCGGCCGACTTGGGCGGCGTGGAGGGGGATCGGATCCGCACGGCTCTGTGGCTGGTTCACGGCGGCGGGGATGGGCTTTCCCTGGGGGCTCACCTGGGGGTCGCCGAGGAACTCCGCCAGCCGTTGGGCGACGTCGGCGGGGGTGATGTGCTCGAACTCGCACGCCACGGTGTCGGCCGCCTGGGGGGTGAGACCGAGCCGCTCGGAGAGGAACACCGACCACAGGCGCCGGCGGCGGAGCACCGCCTGGGCGATCTTCTGGCCGGTGGGGGAGAGGCTCACGCCCTTGTACCGGGTGTAGTCGACCAGGCCCCGGGCCGCGAGCTTCTTCACCATCTCGTTGGCCGAGACTCGGGAGACTCCCAGGGCACGGGCGAGCACGGGTACCGGCACCGGTCCTTCGTGGCCCTCCTCCACCCTCATCGCGATGGTGATGAGGTACATCTCTTCGCTCTCGGAGGTGGGGAGGTCCCCCGGCCCTCCGGCGCGTTCCGACACGGTCACTTCGGCCTTCGGTCGCTGCGGATCATCGTATCACCGGGGGGCAACGGGCCGTCAGCGCGGGGCCGACCGTTCGAGCGCCTGGTCGAAGTCCTCCTTGATGTCCTCGATGTGTTCGATCCCGACGGCCACCCGGATCAGGTCGGGTGTGACGCCGGCGGTGGCCTGCTCTTCGGGGGAGAGTTGCTGGTGGGTGGTGGAGGCGGGGTGGATCACCAGGGTCTTGGCGTCCCCGACGTTGGCGAGGTGGCTGGCGAGGCGGAGGGAGTCGATGAGGGTCCGCCCCGCCTCATACCCCCCCTTCACCCCGAAGCTCAGCACGGCGCCGAAACCGTTGCGCAGGTAGCGGCGCGCCCGATCGTGGGAGGGGTGAGATGGGAGGCCTGGATAGAGCACCCAGGCCACCCGGGGATGGCGCTCCAACCAGTGGGCGAGCTCCAGCGCGTTGTCCACGTGCCGCTGGACGCGCAGCGACAGCGTCTCCAGCCCCTGGAGGAACAGGAAGCTGTTGAACGGGGACGGCGCAGCTCCGAGGTCGCGCAGGCCCTCGACCCGGACCCGGATCGCGAAGGCGATGTTGCCGAAGGGACTGTCGGGCCCGAAGGCGTCGGTGAAGACGAGGCCGTGGTATCCGGGAGCGGGGTCGGTGAAGAGGGGGAACTTCCCGTTCCGCCAGTCGAAGTTGCCGGAGTCGACGATCACCCCGCCGATGGAGGTGCCGTGGCCTCCGATCCACTTGGTGGCCGAGGCGACGACGATGTCGGCCCCATACTCGATCGGGCGGATCAGGTAGCCGGCGGCGCCGAAGGTGTTGTCGACCACGAGGGGGATGCCGGCGTCGTGTGCCACGGCCGCGAGGGCTTCGAAGTCGGGGATGCTGTAGCTGGGGTTCCCGATGGACTCGACGTAGAGGGCTTTGGTGCGCCCGTCGATGGCGGCGGCCAAGGCGTCGGGATCGTCCCCGTCCACGATCCTCACGTCGATGCCGAGCCGGGGGAGCGCCACCTTGAACTGGTTGTACGTGCCTCCGTAGAGGTGGCTGGAGGAGACGATGTTGTCTCCGGCCTGGGCGAGGGTGGTGAGGGCGAGGAGCTGTGCGGACTGCCCCGACGAGGTGGCGACCGCCGCCACACCTCCTTCCAGGGCGGCGATGCGCTTCTCGAACACGTCGGTGGTGGGGTTCATGATCCGGGTGTAGATGTTCCCGAACTCCTCCAGGCCGAAGAGCCGCGCCGCATGGGCGGAATCCTCGAACAGGTACGACGTCGTCTGGTAGATGGGGACGGCCCGAGAGCGGGTCGTGGCCTCGACGTCCTGGCCGGCGTGCAGTTGCAGGGTCTCGAAACGGTAGGTGGTCACGGTCGATGCTCCTCGTCGTCGGGGGCTCGATGAGCCGCGGGGGTACGGAGTGCCGGAGAAGGGTGCTCTCGGGTGGGTCGTCGCTACGAAGGGGCGACGAAAGCGGCGAGCGGGGCCACCCGAGAGCGGCGACATGTCCCCATCGGAGGTCGGGCCGGTCTCGGGTCGGTGGCTGATGGCCAAGGGCTCATGGCGGTCTCTCCTCGTCTCGTGTCGACGCGCCCGTTGCGAGCGCCGAGAGCGGAGTCTCCGCCGACGGCGGTCTCATCGGTCAGGCATTGGCACCGAACGGATCGGTTGCCGCGGCTTCACAGGGCCTGTCCCTCCACCGCTCTTGATGAGCGCGTTGTCGGGCGGGGACTCTGCCAGGAGCCGGTGAAGGTGTCAAGGACGGTTCTTCGGCGACACGGCCTCCGGTCGGCCGATACGCTGGCCCTCACCCGACCCCGGAGGCCACATGCCCACCATCACCAGTCAAGACGGGACCACCATCCACTACGAGGTGGCAGGAAGCGGCGATCCGGTGGTGCTGGTCCATGGCATCACCGAATCCGGTCGGACCTGGGATCCGGTCACCGAGCTGCTCGCCAGCCGCCATCGGGTGGTCGTGCCCGACCTCCGGGGGCATGGGGCGTCGGAGCGGGGTCCCTCCTACGACCTGGCCTCCCTGGCGGGCGACGTCGCCGCCGTCATCGGAGCCGAGGGTCTCGAACGTCCACGGGTGGTCGGCCACTCGCTCGGCGGCGCGGTGGTGAGTGCCCTCGCCGGTGCGCTCCCGACGCGATCGGTCGTGAACGTCGACCAGCCGCTCAAGCTCGACGAATTCCAAGCACAGCTTCGGGCGGTCGAGCCGGCGCTACGCGATCCGGAGTCCTTCCCGATGGTGATCGGAGGGCTGTTCGATCAGCTCGCCGGTGACGCCCTCGCCACGGAGGAGCGGGCACGGATCGAAGGGCACCGTCGAGCCGACCAGGAGGTGGTGTTGGGGATCTGGATGCCGATCCTGGAGGCGCCTGCCGAGGAGGTGGCGGCGATGGTCGAGGCGGCGGTGTCGGCGATCTCGTGTCCCTATCTGGCGATCCACGGCATCGATCCGGGAGCGCAGTACGCGGCGTGGCTCACCGGTCTCGTCCCGGGGGCGTCGGTGGACGTGTGGGACGGTCTCGGGCACTACCCGCATCTGGTCGATCCCGTCCGATTCGTGGCTCGACTCGAGGAGTTCTGGGCCGCGGACTGATTCCGTCTGCCTCCGGCGTCCTCAACGATCGGCCATGTCGACAGGAGTCTGGCGCATTGGCTAGATTCCTGGCGATGGAGCTGCGTCGACGACGGGAAGCCGCCGGACTCACCCAGGCCGAGCTCGCCGTCCGGGCCGGGGTCAGCCGCCAACTCGTCTCGGCCGTGGAGTCGGGACGTCATCTCCCCCGGGTCGATGCCGCGCTGGCTCTGGCGGAGGCGCTGGGTGTCGGCGTCGACATCCTCTTCGGTCCCGCACCCTCACCGGTGGACGTCGTGACGGGGGCCCGTCCTCGGGAGGGGACTCTCGTTCGGGTGGGGCGAGTCGGCGAGCAGACGGTGACGGCCCCGATCCGGGTTGGTGGGGAGGGTTGGGAGGTCGCGGACGGGTTGATCGAGGGTGGGGAGCTGATCGTGTTCGCTTCGACGGCGCCGGGACCGGTGGTGGCGGGATGCGAGCCCGGCCTCGTGGTGGCCGAGGGGTTGTTGCGCGAGCGGGGTCGGGGGGCGGTGGCGGTGGCCGCGTCGAGCGCCGCGGCGCTGGAGGCGCTCCGGGGAGGCAGGGTGCACGCCGCCGTCGTTCACGCGCCGGAGCCGGTCCCGCCCCGTGACCTCGACGTCGTCCGGATCGGGTTGGCCAGGTGGCAGGTCGGGTTGGCGGGACCCGCCGACGCCACGGGCACATGGTGGAGACCCGCCCTCGCCGGTGCGGTGCCCGTCGTCCAACGCGAACCGGGAGCGGGAGCACAGCGGGCCTTCGAGCAGGCTCTCTCCCCGGAGGTGGGCGACGTCCCCGGACCCAGGGTGGCGACCCATCTCGAGGCCGCCCGACGAGCGATCACGAGCGGCATGCCGGCGGTCACCATCGAACCGGCGGCCCTGGCGCTCGGGGCCGGATTCCATGCTCTCGAGGTGCACCGAGCCGAGATGTGGGTCCGGCCCGAGTACCTGTCGGATCCGGGGGTCGTGGAACTCCTCGACGTGATCGACGACCGACGTTTCCGGAGCCGTCTGGAGGCGGTCGGTGGTTACGACCTCGCCGATCTCGGCGTCAGGGTGGCATGAGTGCGCGGACCATCCTCATCGGCGCGGTGCTCGTCGTGGCGGTCGCCGCCTGCGGGGGCACGGAGGCGTCGCGCCAGGTGGTTGTCTCGGCGGCGTCGTCCCTCGTCGACGTCTTCGGTGCGATCGAGCGGTCGTTCGAGGAGGCCCATCCCGATGTCGACGTGGTGCTCAACGTGGGAGCCAGCTCGACGCTCCGAGAGCAGATCCTCGCCGGGGCCCCGGTGGACGTGTACGCGTCGGCGGACCTCGCCAACATGGCGGCGGTGGCCGATGCCGGTCTGGTCGAGGGACGATCCGTGGTCTTCGCCCGGAACCGGCTCCAGATCGCGGTTCCGGCTGGGAACCCCGCCAGGGTCGAGGGGCTCGCCGACCTCGACCGGGCCGAGCTCCTCCTCGGTGTCTGCGATCCGGCGGTGCCCTGTGGGGTTCTGGCGGAACAGGTCTTCGCCGCCGCCGGGTTGGAACCGAGCGTCGATACCTGGGAGCCGAATGTTCGTGCCCTCCTCACCAAGCTCCGAGACGGGGAGCTGGACGCCGGAGTGGTGTACGTCACCGACGTCGTCGCCGCGTCGGGAGAGGTCGAGGGCATCGACATCCCCGTCGCGGTGACGACCTCGTACCCCATCGCGGTGCTGACGGGGGCGTCCGAACCCGACCTGGCGAGGGCCTTCGTGGAGTGGGTGCTCTCGGACGAGGGACGGGCCGTGCTCGATCGGTTCGGATTCGAGGTGCCATGACCCGACGTGTCCGGACTCGACTCCCCTGGCCGATGGCGGCGGCCGCCGCCGTCGGGGTGTCGTTGCTGGTGGCTCCGCTCATCGGCCTCCTCACCCGGGTTCCCTGGGCGGAGCTCGGCACGCTGCTCACCTCCGAGGTCGCCGTCGATGCGTTGCGGATCTCCTCGATCGCATCTGCGGCGGCGGCGCTGATCGCCGTCGTGGTGGGGGTGCCGGTGGCCTGGGTGCTGGCACGGGTCGACTTCCCCGGCCGTTCGCTGCTGCGAGGCCTCGTCCTGCTCCCGCTGGTGTTGCCGCCGGTGGTCGGAGGCGCTGCCCTCCTGTTCACCTTCGGGCGTCGAGGACTCCTCGGCGAGCCGCTCCACCGCCTCACGGGGATCGTGCTCCCCTTCTCGACCGGCGGAGTGATCCTCGCCGTCACCTTCGTCTCGATGCCGTTCCTGATCGTGACGGTGGAAGGGGCCCTGCGGTCGCTCGACCCGCGATACGAGGGAGCCGCCGCCTCCCTCGGCGCGGGACGGTGGACGGTTCTCCGTCGGGTGACCCTGCCGATGATCGGGCCATCCCTCGCCTCGGGGCTGATCCTCACCTGGGCCCGGGCCCTCGGAGAGTTCGGAGCCACCATCGCCTTCGCCGGCAACCTCCCGGGACGGACCCAGACGCTCCCGTTGGCGATCTTCGTGCAGCTCGAGAGCGATCGTGACGCGGCGGTGGCGCTCAGCGTCGTCATGGTGGCGATCTCCCTCGCCGTGTTGGTCGTCCTCCGGGATCGGTGGTGGAGGGCTCCGTGAGGTCGGGACTCGACGCCCGCTGCGTCGTCGTTCGGGACGATTTCGTCCTCGACGTCGAGCTTCGGATCGCAGCGGGAGAGACCGTCGCCGTCCTCGGGCCCAACGGCTCGGGGAAGACCACCCTGGTGGAGAGCTTGGCGGGGATCGTCGCCCTCGACCGGGGCCGGATCGCCCTCGACGGTCGGGTGTTGGACGACCCGACGGCCGGCGTGTTCGTGCCGCCGGAGGCTCGCCGGGTCGGTGTCGTGTTCCAGGATCTGCTGCTGTTCGACCATCTCACGGTCGCCGAGAACGTCGCCTTCGGACCGAGGGCGAGGCGGAGGCGGCGTGCCGAGGCCGCCCGACTCGCCGACGAGTGGCTGGGCCGCCTCGGGCTGGCCGAGTTCGCCGAGCGACGACCCCGGGACCTTTCGGGGGGTGAACGTCAGCGGGTGGCCCTCGCCCGGGCTCTCGCCGCCGAGCCGGACCTGCTGCTGCTGGACGAGCCCCTGGCCGCGGTCGACGCCACCACCCGCGGAGCGCTCCGCCGAATCCTGGCGGACCACCTCGAGGGATTCCCAGGACCGCGACTGCTCATCACCCACGACCCCACCGATGCCTTCCTCCTCGCCGACCGGATCTGCATCCTCGAGGGTGGATCGGTCACCCAGGTGGGGGCCGCCGACGAGATCCGGCTCGGGCCGAGGAGCCGGTATGTGGCGGATCTCGTCGGGGTGAACTTCTGGTTGGGAGAGGCCGCCGATGGCACGGTGGTGGTCGCCGGACATCGCCTGAGCATGGCGGATCGAGCGGTGCGAGGCCCCGTGTACGTCACGGTGCATCCCCGGGCGGTCGCCGTGTATCCCGCCCGTCCGGAGGGCAGTCCCCGGAACACGTGGGAGACCGTCGTCACCCGGGTCGAGCCTCACGGTGAGCGGGTGCGTCTCCAGACGGGACCTCCGCTCCCCCTCACCGTCGAGGTGACGGCGGGGGCGGTGGCCGCCCTCGGTCTCGAGCCCGGCTCACGGGTCTGGATGTCGGTGAAGGCGACGGAGATCGGCGTCGAGGGGATCTGAGCGGGCGGCGGGACTTTCCCAGACCACGGCCAGTTCACGGTCGATCCGCACCGACGTCTCGGTGACCGCGCACCCGTAGGAGACGACGGCCACGCCCGCTGCATGGGCGTCTCGTACGGCCTGCACCCATGCCCGGTCGGCGTCGCCGCCGACGAGGAGACGCTCGACGTCTCCCCGCTGCACGACGAACGCCACCGCGGCGCGTTCACCCGAGGTCACCAGGTCGGCCAAGGTCCGGAGATGGGAGACGCCCCGCTGGGACGGTGTCTTCGACAGCAGTGCGGCTCCGCCGAGGGCGCGTCCCCCCGACTTCACCTCGACCCACACCGGACCGAGGGCCGTCCCCACCCGCAGGTCGAGGCGGTGGTGGGTGACCGTCACCTCGGTCTCGATCGTCGCCACCGCACCGAAGGGCCCGAGGGGATGACCTGCCGCCAACCAGTCGACGAGGAGTCGGGGCGCGAGGCCTGCTTCCAGGGCGACCCAGGTGCCGTCCCACGCCCTGATCGCCGTGTACTCCGTCTTGCGGTGACCGGCCGTCTCGCGGCGGAGGATGAGGGGGCGGCCGGGGACGGTGAGATGACCGAGTCGGCCGGTGTTCGGCAGGTACGCCTCGACCCGCCGGCCGTCGTCGAGCTCGGCGACGACCAGGAAGCGGTTGGGGCGTTCGACGAACCGGGCCGGGACGACCGACGGGGTCACGGCTCAGGGACGAGCCGGGGATTCTGCCGCGGGGCGACGAAGGGCCCAGTCGACGGCGTCGAGGATCACCGGAATGCCCAGGGGGTCGAAGGCATGGCCCATCCCCGGAACGATCTCGAGCCGGGCGCTACCGCCGGCTCGGTCCACCAGTTGGGCGGCGGCGGTGGGCGGGATCACCTGATCGGCATCCCCGTGGATCACCGCCAGCGGAACCCGGATCCGGCCCGTCAGGTCGACGGGGGGAGGCGGATCGGCCCAGACCGGGTCGATCTTCACCCCGAGCCGTCGCTCGGCGAAGGCGCGTCCTACTCGCGTGCGGGTGAGGAATGCGGAGAACATCGAGCGGACGTTCCGGGGGAGCCGCCACCGGGCGGGGGAGCTCACCGCCACGACTCCGGTGAGGTCACGGTCGTGGGTGGCGTGACGGAGGACGGCGACGCCTCCCAGCGACGCTCCGACGGTGACGACCCGGTCGTCGAGGTCCCGGGCGACGTCGGCGGCGGCGGCGACGTCGAGCCACTCCGAGTGTCCGAGGGTGCACAACCCTCCCGACGTGTGGTGGCCGCGGGCGTCGTAGGAGACGACGTCGTGTCCGGCAGAGGCGAGCGCTTCGGCAACGGCGAGCACGTCGGGATGGTCCTTGGAGGCGGTGAAGCCGTGGACGAGCACCACGACGGAGCGTCGGCGACCGACGGCGGGGTGACGGCGGGCGGTCAGCACGACGCCGTCGGCGGTGGTGATGGTGAACGGGGACACGGGCCTGCGCGAGGCTACCCGGTCTCGGCGGCAACGCCAGCCGAGGGCATGGTCAGGACGAGGGTGCCGGTCGTGCTCCCCCGGGCGAGGTCGCCGAGCGCCTGGTTGGCGTCGTCGAGGGGTCGGGGATCGACGACCGTGGTGATCGGGATCTCGGTGGCCAGGGCGAGGAACTCGTCGGCGTCGGCGCGGGTGAAGTTGGCGACGCTGCGAATCTGCCGCTCCCACCAGAGTGTCCGGTAGTCGAAGTCGGGGATCCGGTCCAGATGGATGGCGTTGATCGCCACCGTGGCTCCTCGATCGAGGGCGGCCAGCGCCCTCGGCACCACCCAGCCAACCGGGGCGAAGGTCACGGCCGCGTCGAGGGCAACCGGCGGAGGGTCCTCGTAACCTCCGACCCAGACGGCGCCGAGCTCGCGGGCACGAGTCCGCTCTCTGGGGGACCGTGTCACCACGAACACCTCGCATCCCCAGTGGACGGCGACCTGGATGGCGAGGGAGGCGGAAGCGCCGAAACCGTACAGGCCCAGGCGCCCACCGGGTCGGATCCCCGAGATCTTCAGGGACCGGTAGCCGATCACCCCGCCGCAGAGCAGCGGTGCCAGATCGAGATCGGAGGGGCCGTCGGGGAGACGGAGGGCGAAGTCGGCGAGGACCGTCGCCGAGGTGGCGTAGCCACCGTCGCGGTCCCACCCGGTGAACCGGGCCTCGACACAGAGGTTCTCCCGACCGTCGGTGCAGAACCGGCACCGGCCACACGCCCCGGCGAGCCATGCGATCCCGACCCGCTCCCCGACCCGCCAGCCGGACACTCCGTCCCCCATCGAGACGACCCGACCCACCGCCTGGTGGCCGGGGACGATGGGGAGGCGACGGGCTGCGAGGTCGCCTTCGACGAGTTGGAGATCGGTTCGGCAGACGCCGCATGCCGTCACCTCGACGAGGAGCTCGCCGGGTCCGGGGGTCGGGTCGTCGAGATCCTCGAGGATCAGGGGCGTCTCGGTCGCCGACCCCGGGCGGTGGAGACGGGCGGCCCGCATCGTCTAGGTGAGGATGCCGGCGGCGATCACCACGGCGGCGAAGGAGGCCATCGTGCCCACCATCGCCAGGATGAATTGACGGGTCTGTTCCCTGAGGGCCCCGTGGAACGAATCCATGCGTTCCTCCAGGCGCTCCATCCGGACGTCGAGCCCGTCCATGCGCTGTTCGAGCCCGTCCACGCGGCGAGCCAGATCCTGGACGTCGCTGCGGAGCGCGAGGACGTCGCTGCGGAGCGCGAGGACGTCGCTCTTCGTGGCGAGATCGTCGATGGAGGGGAGATGCTGCATGAGGATGGACGCCGGTTCGGGGCCGAGGACCTCCTGGAGGCGAGCATACAGCAGCGCTCGTTGGGATGCGTTGGACGTCATCGTCGCTCCTCTCTCGGGCAGCTCGGCGGCGCCGCCATCCGCCCGGCCGCCACGTCGAATCGTCGGGACCACCGCTTCGCATACCCCCGATATACCGCGGGGTTGTGACGGGAAGGGAGATCGGCGGGGATCTCAGCGACGGGAGGCCCAGGCCCGGACGAGCCGGTGGATCGTCTCGACACCGTCGGTGAGGGCTGCGGGGCCGGGTTGGAGGATGATGGCGGCGTCGATCTCGTGGACTTCTCCGCTCGCCACGGCGGGAATGGCGTCCCAGCCGGGACGGGAGATGAGACGGGCGGGTTGGAACTTCTTCCCGCACCAGGAGGCGAGGATGAGGTCGGGTGACCGTTCGAGCACCGCTGCGGGGTCGGGGATGATGCGATCTCGGGCGAGGGAAGCCTTCGCCTTCTCGGGGAAGATGTCGTCACCTCCTGCGATCCCGATCAGCTCCGACACCCACCCGATGCCGCTGATCATCGGGTCGTCCCACTCTTCGAAGTAGACCCGCGGGCGTCGGGGCAGACGGTCCGCCGCCGCCCGGATCTGCTCGAGGCGGCGGGTCAGACCCTCGGCGTACCGGTCGGCCTTCTCGGGGACGCCGACCATCGCGCCGAGCCGTCGGATGTAGCTCAGGATGCCGTCGACGGTGCGGTGGTTCGAGATCCAGACCTCGACCCCTGCCTTGATGAGATCCCGAGCGATGTCGGCCTGGATGTCGGAGAACCCGATCACCAGGTCGGGTTCGAGGGCGAGGATCCCGTTGATGTCCGCCGAGGTGAACGCGGAGACCCGTGGCCGCTCTCGGGGTGCTTCGGGGGGTCGGACCGTGAACCGGGAGATCCCGGCGATGCGGTGCTGCTCGCCGAGGGCGTAGAGCACCTCGGTGGGCTCTTCGGTGAGGCAGACGATACGGGAGGGAAAGGACATGGGTCGATCGTACGCATCAGACGTCGCCGGCGACGGAACCGCTGCGGCGTCGGGCCTCGACGGCGGCGACGTCGTCGGGGCCCGTCAGGATCTCGTCGTTGCTCGTCCCCGGCGCCACCATCGGCCACAGCATCTCGGATTCGTCGACCCGCACGGTCACGACCACGGGCCGATCGTCGATGGAGAGCGCCGTCTCCAGCATGTGCCCGAGGTCGTCGGGGGTGGAGGCTGCGAGTCCCACGCATCCGAGGGACTCGGCCAGTTTCACGTAGTCGGGCGGGCCCGGCTCGAAATCGGAGGCGGATCGGCGGCCCGCGTAGAACAGGTCCTGCCACTGGCGAACCATGCCGTAGCCCCGGTTGTCGAGGACCACCACGGTGATGGGGATTCCTTCGGCGGCGGCGGTGAGAAGCTCGGTTGCGGTCATCTGGAAGCAGCCGTCACCGTCGATCGCCACCACGGTCCGGTCGGGTCGGGCCACCTTGGCGCCGATGGCGGCGGGGATGGCGAACCCCATGGTGCCGAGGCCGCCGGAGTTGATCCACGTCCTCGGTCGTGAGAAGGTCCAGAACTGGGAGGTCCACATCTGGTGCTGGCCGACCCCGGAGACGACGATGGTCTCCGGCCCGGTCAGGCGTCGGAGCTCGGTGATGACGTGTTGGGGTTTCAGGGGCCCGTCGGGGGGTTGGTGGTAGGCGAGGGGGTGTCGTCGTCGCCAGGTGGCGAGGGTCTCCAACCACTCGTCACGGTGGGGCGTCGGCCGGGAGGTCCAGGCGTCTGCCAGGGCACCGAGGACGAGGCGGGCATCGGCGACGATCGCCAGTTGGGGCCGGCGGACCTTGCCGATCTCACCAGGGTCGATGTCGATGTGGATCACCGAGGCGTGGGGGGCGAAGCGGTGGGGGTCGCCGGTGACACGGTCGTCGAAGCGGGCGCCGACGGCGATGAGCAGGTCGGCCTGCTGCATGGCGGTCGTGGCGACGTAGGTGCCGTGCATTCCTGGCATTCCGAGGGCGAGCGGATGGTCGTCGGGGAAGGCGCCGCGGGCCATGAGGGTGGTGACGACGGGGATGCGGGCCCGTTCGGCCAGTCGCCGCAGTTCCTGGTGTGCTCCGGCCCCGATCACGCCGCCTCCGACGTAGAGGACCGGTCGGTTGGAGGCTTCGAGGAGCTCGACGCCGGCGCGGATCGCCGAGGGGTCCGGCGGGGGAGGGGTGGCGTCGGTCGCCGTCTCCGGCTCGTGCCAGCAGACCGTGGCCGCCTGCACGTCCTTGGGGATGTCGACGAGGACGGGACCGGGCCTCCCGGCGCAGGCGACCCGGAGGGCCTCGTCGATCGTGTCGATGAGCGTCTCCGGCTCGCGGACCAGCCAGTTGCGCTTCGTGCAGGCGGCGGTGATCTCGATCGTCGGTGCCTCCTGGAAGGCGTTGGTGCCGATCGCGTCGGTGGGGACCTGACCGGTGATCGCCAGCAGGGGGGTCGAGTCGGCCAGCGCGTTCATGAGCGGCGTGACGAGGTTGGTGGCGCCGGGCCCAGAGGTGGCGAACACGACCCCGATGCGTCCTCGGGCCTGGGCGTAGCCCTCGGCCATGTGGCCTGCGCCTTGTTCGTGGCGGGCGAGGACGTGGCGGATCGGGGAGGCGCCGATGGCGTCGTAGGTGGGGAGGATGGCGCCTCCCGGGATGCCGAACACGACGTCGATCCCGTGGTGCTCCAGGGTACGGACGAGGGCTTCTGCTCCGGTGAGGCGCTCCATGTCGATGCTCTTCGTCTCGGTTGGCTCGGCCCCGGATAGCACGAACCCTCCGTGTTCACGGAGGGTTCGACGCACGCCGGGCCGGTGGCGTGCGTTCAGTGGATGATGATGAGGTCGAGGTTCATGGACGGGGACACGATGGATCTATATTATAAGATCACTGCCTCCGTCTCAAGACCGGGAGATCGTCTCCGTGTGAAGAGTCCAGCTCGGGCCATCCGCCGTATGCATCGGTCGGGTATCCGTGAGGTCTTCGATCTGGCCTCGACGATCCCCGGGGTCATCCACCTCGAGATGGGTGAGCCCAGCTTCGAGACACCCGCTCACATCCGTCGGGCCGCCGCCTCGGCCGCGGAGGAGGGGTACACGAAATACACGCCCAACGCCGGCATCCCGGAACTGCGGGAGGCCGTGGTCCGGAAGGTCAGGGAACGCAACGGCATCGACGCCTCTGTCGACCAGGTCGTGGTGACTCCGGGCGGGGTGGCGGCCCTCTACGGGGCCTTGCTCGCCCTCTGCGACCCGGGTGACGAGGTTCTCATCTCCGATCCGGCCTGGCCCAACTACCGGATGATCGCCGCCCTCCAGCATCTCCGGGTTCGACGGTTCCCTCTGGTGCCCGAGCACGGCATGGCACCCCGTGCGGAGTTGGTGGAACCCGCCATCGGGGAACGCACGAAGGTGCTGGTGCTCAACTCGCCCGGAAACCCGACCGGGCAGGTCACCGACGTGGCGGCGCTGCGCGAGCTCATCGACCTGGCGACGGCGTACGGGCTCTGGGTCGTGTCCGACGAGGTGTACGACGAGCTGGTCTTCGAGGGCGAGGTCGCCCCGAGTGCCGGGGCCTACGATCCCCGGGGACGGGTCGTGACGGTCTTCAGCTTCTCGAAGACCTACGCCATGACCGGATGGCGGGTCGGCTACGCGGTGGCACCGCCGGAGGTGGCGTCGCTTTTGATCAAGGCTCAGGAGCCGATCACCGCCTGTGTCAACGGGCCGGCACAGAGGGCGGCGCTGGCGGCCCTCGACGGTCCCCAGGCCTGTGTCGTCGCCATGCGGGACGCCTACCGAGCTCGGCGGGACGAGGTGGTCCGTCGCCTCGACGCCGTCGGAGTGCCTCACGTCGAACCCCGGGGGGCGTTCTACGTCTGGATCGACGTCTCCGGATCGGGGCTCGGCGGCGCCGAGTTCGCGCAGCGGCTCCTCACCGAGCTCGGGGTGGCAGTGGCTCCCGGGAGCGCCTTCGGGGCGGGAGGGAGAGATTTCGTCCGCATCTCGCTCGCGGCCGCTCCCGGGGATCTCTACGAGGGGGTCGAGCGACTCCTCCGGGGGATCGTCGAGTGGGGATGTTGATCCTCGACCGGATGCCCGCCCTCGCGGCCGTACCGATCATCGGCATCGTCCGCGGCTGTCCACCGGAGCGAGTGGTCGACGTCGTCGGTGTCGCGGTCGAGGGGGGGCTCGGCGTGGTGGAGATCACCCTCGACTCGCCCCGGGCGCTCGGCCAGATCGAGGCGGTCGTCGCCGCCAGGGAGGTCGTCGTGGGAGCAGGGACCGTGACCCGCGCCTCGCAGGTCGCCGAGGTCGTGGCGGCGGGCGCGGCCTTCGTGGTGAGCCCGGTGATCGTGCCCGAGATCATCGACGCCTGCGCCGAGCACGATGTCGTCTGCATTCCGGGAGCCGCCACTCCCAGCGAGATCTTCGGTGCCTGGGAGCACGGGGCGGCGGCGGTCAAGGTGTTCCCGGCGGCCCCCCTCGGCGGACCGTCCTATCTGGACGCCATCCGTCGGCCCCTCGGTGGGATCCCGTTGATCCCGACGGGCGGCGTCCATCGGGACGACGCCGGCGCCTATCTGGCGGCGGGAGCCGTCGCCCTCGGGGTAGGCGGCGACCTTTTCTCCGCCGCGGCGATGGCGAGCGGGGACCTCAGCTCGATCGCCGACCGAGCCCGAGCGTGGGTCCGGGCGGTGCGTCGATGACCGAGGTGTTCACCTTCGGTGAGGCCATGATCCGGCTCTCGGTTCCTGCCGGGGAGCATCTGGAGACGGCGGCGACCTTCGCCGTCGACGTCGCCGGTGCGGAAGCGAACGTGGCGGTCGCCCTCGCCCGGCTCGGCCGTCGGGTCGAGTGGTGGTCGAGGCTGCCGGACGATCCGTTGGGTCGCCGGGTGCGGGATCGGCTCGCGGCGGCGGGGGTCGACTGTGCCGCGGTTCGCCTCGAAGGATCGGGGCGTGTCGGCACCTACTTCGTCGAGCTCCACCCTCCGCCGCGCGCGACGCTCGTCGTCTACCACCGGGAGGGCTCGCCGGCATCGCGGATGTCGGTGGCGGAGTTTCCCTGGAGTCGCCTCGAGGCGGCCCGATGGCTGCACGTGACCGGGATCACTCCGGCGCTGTCTCCGACGTGCCGAGAGCTCACGAAGGAGGTCGTCGAACGCGCCCGGGCCGCGGGGTGCACGATCTCGTTCGATGTCAATCATCGGGCGAAGCTCTGGTCGGTCGATGAGGCGGCGCCGGTGCTCCTCGAGCTGGTGCGGGCAGCCGATCTCGTGCTGTGCACCCGAGAGGATGCGGCGTCGCTGTTCGGGATCGTCGGCCGACCGGAGGAGGTCCGGGACGAGCTGGCGCGGCGATCCGGCGGGGAAGCCGTGGTGGTCACCGACGGGGAGCGGGGGGCCTGGTGGCGGCGCGGCGCGGCCGCCGGGAAGGTCGAGGCGGTGCCGGTGACGGTGATCGATCGCCTGGGAGCGGGCGACGCCTTCGCGGCGGGGGTCATCGACGGGATGCTCGATGGGGACCTCGAGGTCGGGGTACGGCAGGGGGTGGTGCTCGGCGCCCTCGCGCTCACGACCCGGGGCGACCAGGTGGTCGTCTCCCGAACCGAGCTCGACGCCTTGATGGCCGGTCGGATGCGCCGGGTCGACCGTTGAGGCGACGAAGTTTTTCGCGTTCTCCGGCACGTCCGAGCCATTTTGTATAATATCTGATCCCAATTCGACGCTCGCCACTGGGAGGAGACCATGGGTCGGTCCAAGATCATTCGAGTACGCGGCTTCGTCACGCTGGTGGTCCTGGCGCTCGTCCTCGCCGCCTGCGGCGGTGGAGCCGAGCAGACGACCACCACCGAAGCCGGGCCGGGAACCACCGCCGCCACCCAGCCCACGGGCGGGGAGGGAGAGCCCGCGGAGCCGGGTGGTGGAGAGCCCGAACGGCCGGTCATCGTCGTCTCCCTCTCGACCGACGTCGACATCCTCGAGCCCCACACCTTCCGGACCACCGGCGCCTACGCGGTGACCCGGGCGCTCTACCAGCCGCCGGCCGACCAGGTGTTCGTCGAGGAAGGAGGAGTTCGGGTGGGGACCTCGGAGGTCGTGCCCAGCCCCATCCTCGAGTCGTACACCGTCTCCGACGACGGCCTCGAAGCCACCTTCGTGATGAACCCCGAGGCCACGTTCGACAACGGCGACCCGATCACCGCCGGAGACCTCGCATACACCTTCCGGCGGACGATCGAAGGTCCCGGATACATCGGGCTGCTCCTCCCGTTCATCGGGATCGAGTCGTCGGATCAGATCGAGGTCGTCGACGACCGGACGCTGATCATCCGGCCGAACGTGGCGAGCTCGCTGTTCGACCGGTTCATGACCTTCCAGGTGTTCGGGCCGATCAACCAGGCCGTCGCCGAGGCGAACGCGACGCCGGACGATCCCTGGGCGTTCGAGTACTTCACCAACAACGCCGTGTCCTCCGGCCCGTACTCCCTCGTCGAGTTCGATCGTGACCGTGGCCAGATCGTGCTGGATCCCAACCCCGGGTATCCGGGCGAGGTGGCGAACGGCGGGATCATCGTGAGGAACATCCCGGACGCCGAGCAGCGGGCACTGCTCCTCCAGCGGGGTGAGATCGACGTCGCGGTCGGGCTGCCCCCGAGGCTGCTCGCCGAGCTCCAGAACGACCCCAACGTGAACGTGTACACGGCACCGTCGACACGCAGCGTCTTCCTGGGGATGAACGTGGACATCGCCCCCCTGGACAACAAGCTGGTCCGTCAGGCGATCTCGTACGCGATCCCCTACGACGCGTTGCTCAACCAGGTGATGTTCGGGTTCGCGTCGCCCGCCGGGACCCTCATCCCCTCCACGATGGAGACCTACGCGGGTGACGCGATCGACGTGTACGAGACGAACCTGGACGAGGCACGCCGGCTCCTCGAGGAGTCGGGGGTCGGGGAGTTCAGCATCGAGCTGGCGGTGCCCCAGTCGTCGAACGAGCAGCAGCAGGCGGCGGTCCTCATCCAGGACAACCTCCGCCAGATCGGCATCGACGCCCAGATCAACGTGCTGCCCGACGCCGACTACCAGGGACGCCGCAACAACCGCGAGTTGCCGCTGTTCTTCCACGAGTGGTACTCGTGGGGCGATGATCCCTTCTATCAGATGACGTTCCTGCTGAAGTGCGGGCAGTTCACCAACTTCGCCAACTACTGCAACGAGGAGCTCGACCAGATCATCGCCGAGGGGACCTTCACCACCGACCCGGCGAAGCGTCAGGAGCTGTCGACCCGAGCCCAGCAGATCATGCTGGAGGACGCTCCCCACGCCTGGCTCTGGGCCGCCGACTGGACGGTGGCGACCGGCAAGGACATCTCCGGTGTCACCAAGGACTTCACCGAGGTGCCGAGATTCGAGACGCTCAGGAAGGGTGGTTGAGACTCCGTCCCATCGCGGGGTGTGGTCGGGCTCGGTCCGGCCACACCCCGTCCTCCCGAGGTGAGACGTGCGGCGGTATCTGATCAAGCGGGCCGGAATCTCGCTGATCACGATGCTGGGCATCGTGATCGTGGTGTTCTTCATCGTGCGGGTGCTGCCCGGAGACGCGGCCGCGGTGCGGGCGGGTCCCTACGCCACCGCCGAGAAGATCGCCCAGCTCCGGGCCAAGTACGGGCTCGACCGGCCGCTGTGGGAGCAGTTCGTCGACTACCTCGTCGGGGTCGTCAGGGGAGATTTCGGGACCTCGGTGCGTACCGACCAGCCGGTCCTCGGTGAGCTGCTCGCTCGTCTGCCGGCATCCCTCGAGCTGGCCGTGTACGCCGTCGTCGTGGCGACGGTGGTCGGGGTCCCGTTGGGGATCGTGGCGGCGGCCCGTCAAGGGACCTGGATCGACGGCGTCGCCCGGGTGTTCGCGATCCTGGGGTCGTCGATGGCGCTGTTCTGGCTGGGCCTGCTGATGATCTATTTCTTCTTCTTCCGGCTGGGCTGGTTCCCGGGTCCCGTCGACCGCCTGGCGGTGGGCACGAAGCCGCCGCCGATGGTCACCGGGTTCTACACGATCGACGGAGCCCTCGCCGGGCAGTGGGACATCGTGTGGATGGCTCTCCGATTCCTGGCGCTCCCCGTGCTGACCCTCGGGTTCGTCCTCGCCGCCCCGATCCTGAAGATGGTCCGGTCCTCGGTGATCGAGACCCTCGCCAGCGACTACGTCCGCACGGCCCGGGCGATGGGTGTCTCCCCGCGGGCGGTCCTGTTCATCGACGGGTTTCGGAACGCCCTCCTGCCGGTGACCACCACCATCGGGATCGTCTTCGGCTACATGCTCGGGGGTAACATCATCGTGGAGTACCTCTTCTCGTGGCCGGGCGTCGGGCGCTACGCCTACGAGGCCATCCAGACCAACGACCTGGAGGCGCTCCAAGGGTTCGTGATCATGGTCGGGATCCTGTACGTGTTGCTGAACGTCGTCATCGATCTCGGCTATGCGCTGATCGATCCTCGGATTCGCCTCGGCAGGAAGGTGACCGCATGAGCCGGACCGTGCCCCTCGACCTCCCGTCGCCGGTCGCCCCCGGGCAGTCGGTGATCGGTCGCGCCGTGGGTGAACTGAGACGGCGACCTCTGATGGCCGTCGGGGTGGTGTTGCTCACCGCCTACCTGTTGCTCGCCCTCGTCGGTCCCATGGTGACCGTCGACCCGCTACGAACCGATCCCACCAATCAACTCTTGGCTCCGTCGGCTGAGCACCCGTTCGGAACCGACGAGTTCGGGCGTGACGTCTTCGCCCGGGCGGTGGCCGCCGCTCGTCTCGACCTGTGGATCGGGCTCGTCATCGCCGTGGTGTCGATGGTGGTCGGGTCGGTCATCGGGGTCGTGGCCGGCTACTGGGGTGGCCGGGTGGACGAGGTGATCATGCGGCTCACCGACGTGCTGTTGGCGTTCCCCGGGTTCGTGCTCGCCCTCATCCTCGTGGCGGCCATGGGTGACTCGATCCCCAATGTGATCGTCGCGGTCTCGGTGTCGTTCCTCCCCCATTTCATCCGCCTCACCCGGGCCGAGGCGCTTCAGCAGCGCGAGATGGAGTACGTGGACGGCGCTCGGCTGTCCGGGAACCCGCCCTGGCGGGTCGCCTTCCGCCACGTGATGCCCAACTCCCTACGGCCGGCCGCCGTCCAGGCGACGCTGGTGGCGGGCTGGGCGATCCTCACCGTCGCCGGGCTGGCGTTCCTCGGCGTCGGGATCCGTCCGCCGACCCCCGAGTGGGGGGTGATGGTGGCCGAGGGCGCCAACGACGTGATCACGGGTGAATGGTGGACCGCGCTGTTCCCGGGCGGGATGATCGTCCTGGCGGTGATGGCCTTCCACTTCGTCGGTGACGAGCTGGGGGGAGGCGAGGTCTGAGCGTCCTCGACGTTTCTGGTTTGACGGTCGGGGTCGCCGGAGATCCGCATCCGCTGCTGCGCGAGGTCGCCTTCGACGTGGAGGCCGGAGAGATCGTGGGCCTGGTCGGAGAATCCGGGTCGGGCAAGACGATGACCTCCCTCGCCCTCATGGGCCTGCTGCCCGCCGGAATCGAGTTCCGTGGTGGGTCGGTACGCCTCGAGGGTCGGGATCTGACCGACGACCTCTCGTGCGGGCGGACCCCGCGGGAGATCACCATGATCTTCCAGCATCCTCGCGGTGCCCTGAACCCGACGATGCGGGTCGGGAAGCAGGTCGCCCGGGTGCTTCGGATCAACCAGGGGCTCTCTGCGGCGGAGGCGAAGGAGCGTTCCGTCGAGCTCCTCTCCAGGGTGGGCATCCCGGGGGCCGACCGGGTGGCGCGTGCCTACCCGCATCAGCTCTCCGGTGGCATGTGTCAACGGGTGATGATCGCCATGGCGCTGGGCTGTCGGCCCAAGGTGTTGATCGCCGACGAACCCACCACCGCCCTGGATGTCACGATCCAGGCTCAGATCTTCGACCTCATCCGGGGTCTGGTGGCGGAGACGAGCTGTGGGGTGCTGTTCATCACCCACGACCTCGCCGCGGTGGCGGAGATGTGCGACCGGGTCGTCGTGTTGTATGGGGGACAGGTGATGGAACAGGCTCCCACCGTCGACCTCTTCGAGGATCCTCGCCATCCCTATACCCGCTACCTCCTCGAGTCGGTGGAGCGGGAGGTCGATCCGCGGGCGGAGGAGAAGGACGTGGATTTCGGCCTCCCGGGATGTCGCTTCGCCCATCGATGCGCCGAGGCGTTCGACCGCTGTGTCGATTTCCCGCCCGGGGTGGAGGTCGGGGACGGCCACGTCTCGGCGTGTTTCCGCCATCTGGAGGAGAACAGTGTCGCTTCTTGAGCTTCGCGATCTCCGGAAGGTGTTCGGGTCGGGTGCCCATGCCGTGCCGGCCGTTCGCGGCGTCACCGTCTCG
>JALSJV010000067.1 GCA_026989215.1 Acidimicrobiia bacterium
CTACATCTGATCAGGCCGATGCTGCGTAGAGTGAGGCTGTTTCATGTATTTGATGATAGAGAAAGGGGGTCAGTCGAGACCTGGTTAGGAAGAGAAATAGATATATTCACTGCAGGCCTTGGATTGCCCGAGAAGAGTAAGGTGTCAGCAAGGCAGGTGGTAGCTCGACCAAGGCAATCAACGGGCGAACCTATGACGCTGTTGTACTTCGGAAGAAACGATGTATATCAGAAAGGGCTTGATATACTGATCGACGGTTTCGCTCGAGTGGCACAGACTCTGAAGGGGTGTCGCCTGATAATCGCGGGACGGCCGTGGAGAGGTAGTACGAAACGCTTAGAAAAGGCTATCAAGTTGAGCGGAGCAGGAGGAAGCATAAGGGTGGTCGGGCCCGTATCTGAAAACCGCAAATATGAATTGTTAGCGAATGCGTCGTATCTTATCTACTTGAGCAGATGGGATGGCCCGCCGCGTCCCATACGGGCTGCCTTAGATATCGGCACCCCGGTGATAATATCACCAGAAACGAACATGGCTAGCATGGTTAACGGCTGCAATGCAGGAATCGTGGTGGAGCTCAATGCTGAGCAGGTTGCGCAAGGTATTCAGATGGTGGTTGAAAATGGTGAAATGCGGGCGAAGCACAGTCGAGGAGCGAAGATGGCAAGGAATCAACTGGAGTGGGATCGAGTCGCTGAAGCGTATATCGCAGGTTATCGAGTGTTGGGTTGAGGCAATCGCACCAGGTGACGGATCAACAATCTAGGCGCATGGGAGCCCCTGCTCTGGTTAGCAAATCGCATCAGTGTCTCGGCTCGGGAATGATACAGATGAGGCGCTGTGGGCTCAGGTCAGGGTCAGCCCGTCGCGGGAGGATTGTCTGAGGTGGGATGCGCTGCTGTGCCGGAAGGGCCGGATTTCGGGTGATAGTGGTGCATCGGTCAGGTCAGCAGATGGAGTGTTCGAGTGATGTGTTGTCGGCCTCGACCTTATGGGGCTCTTCCGGTTGGAGTGGGGAGTGGGGGTTGGTGAGAATCCTGGGTTGAGGTCAGGGGCCGTGCCATCGTTGCGGCTGTTGCACGGCTGCGATCGATGGAGGCCCCTGACGATGGGTGACGGTACTGGCCTGGCCGAGGCCATGTTGGGATTGGATGGATTCCGGGTGCTCGAGGTCGTCGAGGATCCCGACGAGTTGGTGATCACGGTGGAGACCACGGCGACGATTGAGGGGTGTCGACGGTGTGGCACCCGAGCCGAGGCGCATGACCGCAGACCGGTCGACATCCGGGACTTGTCGTGTTTCGGTCGGCCGGTGCGGCTACGGGTGGTGAAACGCCGCTGGCGGTGCGTGGAGCCGGATTGTGATGCCAAGACGTGGACTGAGACGCATCCGGCGTTGCCGCCCCGGGCGGTGATGACGCATCGGGCCGGGTTCGAAGCGGCCCGCCTGGTCGGTGAACTGGCCCGCCCGGTCTCTCAGGTCGCCGACGAGTTCGGGGTGTGCTGGGACACGGTCATGGCCGCGGTTACGGCTCACGGCACTCCGCTGGTGGATGACCCCGACCGTATCGGGCGGGTAGAGACCCTGGGGGTCGATGAGACGTCGTTCCTCAAAGCCAACCGTGAGCACCCGACCATCTACGCCACCGGGCTGGTCGACACCGAACGGGGGATCCTCATCGACATGGTCGAAGGGAACACCGCTTCTGACCTGCGGGAATGGTGCGCCAACCAGCACCGAGAATGGTTGGCGCAGGTCACCACGGTGACGATCGACCTCACCGACTCGTACCGGGCCGGCCTCAGCCCGCATCTGGACCATGCCCTGCGGGTGGCGGACCCGTTCCATGTGGTCAGGGTGGCCAACCGGTGCCTGGACAAGGTCCGCCGCCGGGTCCAGCAAGAGACCCTGGGGCATCGAGGCCGCAAGGGCGATCCGCTCTATCGGATCCGCAAACTGCTCCTCACCGGCAACGAACGCCTCGACAACCGGGGTCAGCAGCGGATGCTGTTGGGCCTGCGGGTCGGTGACCCCTACGACGAGGTGCTCGGCGCCTGGCTGGCCAAAGAATCCGTCCGCGACATCTACCTCACCAACGACCCCACCGACGCCGCCACCCTCCTGGACAAGGCCATCGTCGCCTGCCGCCACGACGACGTCGCCGAGATCCGAAGCCTCGGCCGCACCCTCACCCGATGGCGCACCGAGATCCTGAACCACCACCTCACCGGCGCCTCCAACGGCCCCACCGAAGCCCTCAACCTGGTCATCAAGAAAGTGAAACGAGCCGGCCACGGCTTCCGACGATTCGACCACTACCGGCTCCGCTGCCTCCTCCACGCCGGCGGCGTCACCTGGCCCAACCGGCCCACACCACCCCCCATCCGAACCCGCCAATCCCCACTCAGATGAGAAGAGCCCCTTATGGCTTCAGCCGGTCGATTGGAGGGCAGTGAGCTCCTCGGATTCGGGCGGAATGATTCGCGTGGTTGGATCCTTGCCCGAGGGAAGCAGTCGAGGCTCACGTATCTACGGCCGATGGCTCACCTGTCATGCTCCTCGGCGAGGAGGTCGCCGACGAGACGGAGGGTCGCTTCTCGGGTGGGAAAGATGCCGACGACGTTGGTGCGGCTGCGGATCTCTTTGTTGAGGCGTGCTCGGGGGCTGTTGGACCAGCTCTAGCACCAGTGGGCTTTGGGGAACAGGGTGAAAGACAACAGGTCGGCGGAGGACTGGGCGCTGATGGTGCGGACTATGGTGGCTACCATCGCTTCGGACGCCTTGGGCTCCTTCGTGAAAAGGTTCCGCAGGTAGTGGGTACGGTATCTTTGCCGTCCAGCGCCGGGGAGGGTGGGAGAGATGGCGTCGACTAGGCCGGGATGGTCATCGGAGATCACCAGTTGGATCCCCGCGAGGCCCCGCGCGACCAGGGAACTTGGCTCTTCGCGATTCCGTGGGATGACCCACCAGACTCAGCTGGGGTGATCATGCCACGGCAGGGCTGATGAGGATGGTTCTGGCGGCCAGGTTGCGGACGTTTCGGAACCCGTAGGCCGTCCGCTTGAGGACCCCGATCTTGTTCATGCGTCCTTCGAGGTGGCCGTTGGTGACGCGGTCGGTGTCGTGGAAGGCGAAGATCTCCTCTCCCCAGTTCAAGAGGGCTGAGACCACCTGGTCGAACTCCGGGAACCGTTCCTCCTCCCAGAGCTCCACGAAGGCCCCCAGGGCCTCATTGGCTCCCTCGGCGTCCTCGGCCAGGTAGATGCCGTGGAGGTGCTGGACCATCCGCCAGGCCACCTCCAGCTCCGGATAGCGCCAGAGGATGGCCCCCAGGCGCTCAATCGCCTCTCCCTCCAGGCGGTCGAGCCGCCGCAGTTGCAGATAGCGGGACCGGAAGACCTGGGGGTCGAAGGCCGGGTTGGTGCCCTTGGGGCCGAGGCGCTGAAGGCGCCTGCGCACCTCGATGAGACCTGCGCAGAACCACCGCACCGCATGGAACCGATCCACCACGTGGGTGGCCCCCGGGAGGTGGCGGTGGATAGCCGAGCGGTAGGAGAGGGAGCCGTCGGTTACCGCCACCTGCACCCCTCGGCACCAGCGCCTGCCCTGGGCGGAGAGGAACGCCCCCAGGGCGCGGGCGTCCCGGTGGCGGACCATGCCGAGGACCTCGCCGGTCTCCCCGTTGGAGAGGACGGTGACGTAGCGATGGCCCCTCCGGAGCGAGGTCTCGTCGATGAGCAGGACCTTGCAGCGTCTCCTGCGCCGCTCGGCCTCCAACAGCTCGGCCCAGTCCCGGACGGTTCGCATTGCCAGCCACCAGGAGATCCCGTAGCGGTGGGAGATGGCCTTGATGGTCATCACCTGGGCGTCTCTCACCACCTGGCGGGCCAGGCGCCTGGTCACCTTGCCCGCGATCTCGGGATGCGACTCGGTGTGCCGCTCGGTGCAGTTGGCGCAGGTGAAACGCCGGCGGTGCCAGACCAAGGTGGTGGGACGTCCCCCGTAGGGCAGGTCGGCCACCTCCACCCGGCGGGTCTCGTGCACCTTGGCGGTAAGAAACCCGCAGTGAGGACAGCGCACCACCCTCCGGGAGTCCCGGACCGCCACCACCAGACGCTCGACGGCGTCAGAGAGCACCTCGAGGACCCGGAGCCTGCGAAGGTGCAGGCGGATCGTCATACTGTCAGGAGCCACGGAGCCCCTCCTTTCGACTCGGTTCGCTTACACGTCCGAGTCTGGAGGGGCTCCGGGCCGCCACAGGGGATTTCCGCTACCCCGGAGTCAACCCGCCGTCCCACGGTTTCGCGAAGTCTCCACCATCAGGTCGAGACTCACACAACTGTGCGCACGTGAAACCCGGGGCGGTTCACATGAGGCTATGGCGGTTTCACGCAATACGCACACGCAGCATTGGGCGACTCAGCAGGGGATACAGATCCTGTTGCTAGCTGCAACTTAGCGTGATAATCCCTGACCTGCCTCCGCCATAGCCACTACAATCGAATGAGACCTGCAACGGGAGTGCGAACCCGTTCCATACTTCAACACTGTTCATGACACGAACGGGGACCTCCACGAATTGGTTGACCATGCGGAGCTCCACAGGTACGGTCGTTGACGAGTCGATTGCCACCGCTTGTGAGAGGTACACGGGAAGCGGGACATTCGACACGGACACATCCAGCGATGCCTCTTCGAGCTTTTTGGCGACTTCTGCGGCGACATCGCGTGTGTTAGCGATTCGGACTGCTTTGATCAGATCAGCATCCGGATCAGGCAAGAGGGCTTTCACGGCTGGCACCTGGAAAGCTGCGTTAGCCCAGATACCAAGAGCTGCCAGCCAGACAGCAGTAGTCACACTGAAAACCTCCCTTACAAACTTCACGTTCGAACCTCCTTTGGGCTCAGCGACTTCACAAGAGGCAGTATAATTGTTGAATCGCCCCGGGGTTCAGAGGGGGGTTGGTTGGTTTGAGTCGCGGCCTGGGGCGTTGACTCGTGTTGACGGTAGTAGGCGGCTTCGTGGGCTGCCGGGATGGTGTAGCCGGGTCCGGGGGTGATCTCGGG
>JALSJV010000068.1 GCA_026989215.1 Acidimicrobiia bacterium
CCGCAGGGGTGGCTCCGAGCCCTGGGCTGGCAGACACCGTGGGCCGGTGACCACCGTAGGGGTGGCTCCGAGCCCTGGGCTGGGGAACCCCTCAGTCGTTCCGGTAGAAGAACTGCTCGGTGGTGCGCAGGCTCGTCAACACCCCGACCACGGCGAAGGCGATCACGATGTACAGCCCGGCGGCGGCCGCCAGGGTCGGGGGGACGGGGCCTCGGAGGCTCCCGAAGATCGCCACCGGCAACGTCTGGGTCGCCACCGTCGACAGGATCAGCGAGATCAGGAACTCGGAGATCCCCAACACGAAGATCATGATCGTCCCCGACAGGATCCCGGGAGCCATCCCCGGCAGCGTCACGAACAGGAACGTCTGGATCCGCTCCGCCCCCAAGGTCGCCGCCGCCTCCTCCAGATGGGGATCCAGCGACGCCAACGCCGAGGAGACCGAGAACATGAGGAACGGCAGGTTGGCGACGGTGATCGCCACCGCGATCGGCCACAGACGCCCGATCAGGCCCGTCCGGGTGTAGATGACGAGGAAGGCGAAGGCGGTGGAGATCAGCGGAGTGGTGATCCCCAACAGCAGATAGGCGGTGAGCCCGAGGCGGAACCGGGGCCGGTACCGGACCAGGGCGATCGACGCCGGCACCCCCGCCGTCACCGCCAACGCCACCACCAGCACCCCCACGAACAGGCTCCGGGCCAACGCCACCCGGATCACCTCGTCGTCCAACAGCTCCAGATAGGGTCGCAGCGAGAACCCGGCCGGGGGGAACGACAGCGTCTCCCCGGCGGAGAACGACGCCACCACCACCACCAGCATCGGCAGGGCGACGAGGGTCAACACCCCGGCCAGGGCAGCCCGCACCACCCTACCCATCGGACCCTCCCCGGAGGTTCCGGATCCCGCCCACGGCCACCAGTACCACCACGAACAGCGTCGAGATCGCCATCAGCACGAGGCTGAACGCCGAACCCAGGTACAGGTTGTTCTGCAGCGTGTAGATGCTGCGGATCACGTTCGCCACGAAGGGCAGCCGCCCCAACCCCAAGATGGCGGGCATGTCGTATTCGGCCACCGACAGCAGGAACACCACCGCCGCCGCCCCGGCGATGCCGGGACGGGCGAGGGGCGTCACCACGTGCCGCCACACCCTCACAGGCGGCGCCCCCATCGTGGCGGCGGCCCGTTCCAGGTCGGGGTCGATGCGGGTGAGGGCGGGGAGGATGAGCAGTGTGGCGAGGGGGATCGACACCTGCATCATCCCGATCCACACCGCCAGGGGCGTGCCCAGGATCCCCCCCGAGTCGGCCCCGACCCATGACGCCACCCAGGCCACCAGGCCGTTCGATCCCAGGACCAGAGCCCAGCCGAACGCCCGCACCACCTCGCCCATCAGGAACGGCACCAACAGCAGCACCAGGGTGAGGATCCGGGCCGCCCGGCTGCGGGTCCGGACGATGAAGTAGGCGACGGGGAGGCCCAGGGCCACCGCCCCGACGGTGACGAGGAGGCTGATCACGAGGGTCCGCTGCAGGGTCTGCAGGTTGAAGTCTCCCGACGGGGGCTCCACCAACCGTCGGTACTGCTCGAACGACCACGGACCCTGGCGGAACAGGAAGGTGTCGAAGCTGTGGAACGACAGGTAGACGAGATAGACGATGCCGCCCGCCAGCAGCGTGACGAGGGCCAGGGCGGGAGCCAGCATCAGGTAGGGGCGGTACGGTTCGAGGCGGTCTGCGCCCAGGCGTCGGCGGACGGCGATCACCACGTCGAGGAGCCGCCACCCCCACCCGACGTCGGGGGCCCGGGACGTGCGGTCCCTCATCGCCCGTCGGTGGCGACCACCGCCACCTCCTCGGGATCCCACTCCACCACCACCGGCTCACCCACCGCCAGGTCCCGTCGGCGGCTCGCCACCCGCAGGGGACGTTCCAGACCCTGGACCGACACTTCGTAGTAGACGGACTCGCCTTCGAACACCCGCAGCGACACCGTCCCCTCCAGTCCGTGGGGCCATCGCCGCTCGTCGGGGCGCCGCAACGTGATCAGCTCGGCCCGGATCGCCGCCGTGTGGGCGGCCCCGGGGCCGGCGGGGAGCTCGGAGACGACCACCGCCACCCCCGAGGGGGAGACCACCCGGAGGAGGGACCCGTCGGCCGTCCCCACCCCGTCCACCAGGTTCGCCCGGCCGACGAACTCGGCGACGAACCTGGTGGCGGGCCGCCGGTAGATCTCCTCGGGGGTGCCCACCTGGACGAGGCGGCCCTCCTCCATCACCCCGATCCGGTCGCTCAGCATGAGCGCCTCCACCTGGTCGTGGGTGACGTTGACGATCGTCACGTCGATCTCGCCGTGGAGGCGGACCAGCTCGAGCTGCATCTCCTCCCGGAGGCGCTTGTCGAGGGCCCCGAGGGGTTCGTCCAGCAGCAGCAGCTTCGGGTCGTAGACGAGGGCCCGGGCGAGGGCGACCCGCTGCTGTTGGCCGCCCGACAGCTCGTGGATCCGACGCCGCCCGATGTCGGGGAGGCGCACCACGTCGAGGGCGTCCTGCACCCGCCGGGCGATCTCGGACCGGGGACGACGCCGCATCCTCAGGGGGAAGGCGATGTTGTCGAACACCGTCATGTGGGGGAACAGGGCGAGGGACTGGAACACCATCCCGATGTTCCGTTCGAAGGTGGGGACGTCCGCCATGTTCCGTCCGTCGATGTACAGCTCGCCTTCGGTGAGGTCCACCAGCCCGGCGATCGCCCGCAGGATCGTCGTCTTCCCCGACCCGGAGGGGCCGAGAAGGGTGAAGAGCTCCCGGGGACGGATCCGCAGGTCCACCCCGGCGATCGCCGTCACCTCCCCGTACCGTTTCACCGCGCCGACCAGCTCCACGATCGGTCGGGACTCGGCGGCGGCGGTCGGGGCGGCGTCCCCGCGGGGCTCGGTCGCACCCGCCATCGTCGCCTACCCCTGGATGGCGGCGGTGTACGCGGCCTGCCAGGCGTCGTTGTTGCGGGCCCCCACCTCGACGGGGAACACCAGGGCGTAGCGCTCCAGGTCCTCCTCGGTGAAGGGGAAGGTCGCCGGGTCCTCCTTCATGAAGTCGGGCAGCTCCGCCCCCAGGTTGGTCGGGACCTCGCCCAGGTTGGCGGCGATGAGGCTCTGGTTCTCGGCGGCGATCACCTCGTTGACGAAGACCGTGGTCCAGTAGGTGGTCTCCTCGGGCAGGTTGGTGGGGATCCAGAACGCCTCGGTGGAGACGGTGGAACCCTCCCGGGGGGTCACCCAGGCGAGGCCCTCGGCCTCCAGGGCGGTGGCGGCGAGCGTGATGCCGATGTCGAACTCGCCGCTCTCGATCCCCGACAGGAACTCCTCTTCGTCGCCGATGGCGGCGATGTTGGGACGCAGCTCGGCGATCTTGTCCCACACCGGTGTCAGGTCGTCGCTGGTGACGTCGAGTCCCAGCATCTTCGCCACCGGCAGCATCAGCGACGACGGGGTGTCGGTGACGAACAGGCGGCCCTCGTATCTCGGGTCCCAGATCTCCTCCCAGGAGAGGTCCTCGGGGAGCTGCACCCGGTCGGGGGCGTAGACGAGGGGCTGGGAGTAGGTGGAGACACTGACGTAGTTGGTGCTGCCGTCGGCGGGGAGCCCGACCGAGGAGAGCTCGGAGGCGTTGGTGAGCAGCGAGCGGTCCATCGGCACCGAGATGCCCTGGGCCTTGGCGGCGAACGCCCGCTCCTCGATGGTGAGGACGGCGTCGACGGGGGGTCGTTGCCCGGCGGCGACGGCCTGCTGCACCTTCGCCTGGATCTCGCTGAAGCCGGTGACGTCGAACTCGACGGGGATTCCCGTCTTCTGGGTGAAGGTGGCGGCGGGACCTTCGGCGTAGGTGGAGCGCCACGGGTCGCCCCAGGTGCGGACCACGATCTTGTCGGGCTTGGCGGGGACTCCGCCGGCCGGGGCGGCGGCGGTGGTGGCCGGGGTGGTCTCGCCGCAGGCGGCGACGAGGGAGAGGACGGGGACCGAGACGCCTGCCAGTGTCCCCAGGCGGAGGAAGTCGCGTCGGGTGAAGGTGGCGGGTGGGGTGGGGTCGGGTCGACGGACGGTCATCGTCTCCTCCTCGGGCGGGTCGTCGCACGTGGTCGCCGTCGTTGCGACACTGCGTAGTAGTTGGGACGTTATCACCCGTCGAGACGCCGTGGCGGGTCCAGCCCGATGTGGCCCCCAGCCCAGGGCTCGGGGCCACCGTGGCGGTGGTCTGGGGCCCTGGGTCGGGGGCTTCTGAGGGCCGGCGGCCACCGTGGCGGTGGTCCGGAGCCCAGGGTCGGGGACCCCCGGGGCGGGGCCGTCGTGTCACCCGGTCGCGGAGTGGGGTAGGGTCCTCATCGCTTGGGGAGAAAGGCCCTGTCGCCGACGAGGAAGAGGCGGCAGGCTGAGCTCCCGCGGTTCCCTGCCGTCGAGCGAACGGAAAGGAGGTGTACGTGCGTCGACTCTCGCAGAAACAACTCGCCTGGCTGCGCGCCGAGCTGGAAGAACGGCGGGCCGAGCTGCGTCACGCCGTCATCTCGCTCCGGGAAGAAGCCCATGAGGCGCTCGCCAACCTGGACCGTTCCGACGTGTTCGACGAGGAACCCTCCGGTGACCCCGACGTGGAACGGACCTTCCAGGTGGCGGACGCCGCCGCCGAGCGTCTGGTCGAGGTGGAGGCGGCGCTGGAGCGGCTGGACAACGGCACCTATGGCACCTGCGAGGTCTGCGGCGAGCTGATCGCCATCGAACGGCTCGAGGCCCTCCCCGAGACCCGGATGTGTCTGGAATGCCGTCGGGAGGCGGAGCGGACCGGAGTCGGGGTGCTCTGAACGTCGGTCGTCGGATCCCCAGCCCAGGGCTGGTGACCACCGTCGTGGGGGTGCCGAACCGGGGGGCGGGCCGGTGACGGCGGGGCCGCCCTCGGGACGACCCCGCCGCCGGACGGTCAGCGGACGAGGAACCGGGTTCCCGGCCTCACCTCCTCCCAGGACTCCAGGATCCCTTCGGAGGGTCGGCTCCGCGATCCGTGCACCTCGATG
>JALSJV010000069.1 GCA_026989215.1 Acidimicrobiia bacterium
GAAGGCGGCGGCTCTCGTGAGGGCGTGCTCGACCATCCCTCGCAGCGTACCCCATGAAGGACGGGGCCGGATCACCGGCCCCGTCGTCGACACCCTCGACCCCTGGTCGAGGTTTCACGTGAATCAGGTCATCCCTCGTCCTCGGCTCCGCCGTCCTCCCCGTCCTGCGTCCCACCGTGAGCATCCTCCGCGCCGGCCTCCTCGATCTTGGAGATCACCACGTACCGCCGCGGGGCCTCACCTTCCGAGTAGGACCGAACGCCTTCCCTCGCTGCCACGGCGTCGTGGATGACCTTCCGATCGCTCGCCGACATCGGCTCCAGCATCAGCTCGCCCCCGTCCTCCAGCACCTGGTCGATGAGCTGGTTGGCGTAGATCGTCAGAGCCTGCCTCCGCCGCTCCGCGTATCCCGCGATATCGAGGCGGAGCCGGGCCGAATGCTGTGTCTTGCGCTGCAACACCGTCTTCGCCAGCTCGTGGATGGCATCCCGAACCGCACCTCGTGGGCCCACCAGGGCCTGGGTCTGTTCCCCCCGGATGTCGGCGACGATCGTCTCCCCTTCCACCCCGACGACCACGTCTCCTTCCAGTCCGAAGGCAGCCAGGAGCCCCTCGAGGAACTCCTCGACGACCTTCGCCATCGCTTCCAGATCCGGCTCTGGTGCCGCCGTCGTGGGCTCCACCTGTCGCTCCTCCCTCGCCGCGCGGGCTTGCTTCTTCTCGTCCCCACGCCCCTCGCCGTCCTTCGCCTTCCGCCGACCCTGCTCCCCCTTCTCTCCTCTCGGCCGCGCCTGGCTCTTCCCCTCGGCCTGGCGTCGTTCCTTGCCCCGCTTCCGGCGCCGCCGCTTCTTTCCTCGCCTCGGCTTCACGCGCACGACGGCGTCCTTGCCCCCGATCCCCAGGAATCCCCGCTCCGGCTCCTGCAGAATCTCGATCTCGACGCGGTCGCGGTCGTCGATCCCCAGCTCCTTCATCCCCGCCTCGACCGCCAGCTCCACCGTCTTTGCACGAACTTCTACCCACTCCACGTCACTTCCTCCTGCGGCGCTTGCGCTTCTTCGACCCCGGCTGCGGCCTCCGAGCCTGCTCTCCGGTCTCCTTGGCAGGTTCTTCTGCCGGTTCTGGAGGCGTCGGACGGCCATCGATCTTGAAGATCACGACCTGCTGACCGAGGCGGAAAAGGTTCGACGTCGTCCAGTACAGCACCAGTCCCACGGGGAAACTCCACGAGATGAACCCGATGAAGAGCGGCATGATCCGCGTGATCGCCTGCTGGGTCTGCTGTTGCTGGGGCGTCCCGGCCCTCGGCGTCTGTCCCCGGGTCGCGTGCCACTGCTGCACGTACTGCGTGGCGACCATCAGCACCAGCATGAGTACGTAGGGGATCGCCCGGGTCACGCTCCCACCGAGGACACCGTCCGACATGGTCACGCCGAGATCCATGCCGAGGAACTGCTGGCGTCCCTCGAGAATCGCCTGCGCGAGGCCCGAACCCTGGGGGATGAAGGACTCTCCCGCCTGGATCGCCGCCGCGTTCGCCGCTCGGAGCACCCTGAACAGCGCCAGCCAGATCGGGAACTGCACGAGCATCGGGAGGAGACAGCCCAGGGGAGTGGCGCCCGCCTCCCGCTGGACCCGCATCAGCTCCTTCTGCATCTCCTCCGGCGTGTCCTTCAGCTCCTTCTGGATGCGTTTGATCTCCGGCTGGATCTCTTGAAACGCTCGCGTGGCGCGGGTCTGTTTCAGCGTCAGCGGGAAGAGGACGATGTTGATCGCCACCGTCAGAAGGATGATCGCCACCCCGAAGGAAGGGACCACGTCGTAGAGGAAGGCGAGGGCCGACCCCAGACCCCGCTCGATCGTCCCGAAGATCTCACCCACGGCGATCGCTCCTCTCCGGCACCGGGTCGTAACCGCCCTCGGCCAGGGGGTGACATCGAGCGATCCGCCGGATGCCGAGGACCAGGCCCCGGACCATCCCGAATCGTTCCACCGCGTCCAGCGTGTACTGGGAGCAGGTGGGGGAGTACCGGCAGTTCTTCCCGAGGGACGGGCTTACCATTTTCTGGTAACCCCGGATGAGCAGCGCGACGGCGCCTCCCGGGGTGTACCAGGGTCTTCGGATCATCGTCTCTGTCCGAACGCTCTCGCTAACCACTCCAAGATCTCCTCGTAATCCGCCGTCACCACCTCCGGTGACGCGATCACCACGTTGTCGGTGCCCGGCGGAGGCGGCACCTCTGCCAGGGCGTGGCGCAGTCGCCGCTTCGCCCGGTTACGTCGCGTCGCCGAACCGACTCTCCGGTCGGCGATGAAACCCACCCGCGCCACACCCTCGAGTCCCGGGGCGGTGACGACCGTCAGGCCTCCGGTGCGGATCCGGCGTCCCCGGCGTAGGACCCGCCGGAACTCGGCCGGTCGGCGGAGCGACACCCATCCCGCCCGCTCACGCGGCGAGTCGCTTGCGGCCCTTGGCACGTCGGGCCTTGATGATGGCGCGACCGGCCCGGGTCCGCATCCGGTGACGGAACCCGTGCCGGCGCTTCCGCCGGCGGACCTTGGGTTGGTACGTGCGTTTCATGGAGTCTCGTTCCCGAGGCAGAAAATGACCGCTGAAGCCTACGGACCGGAGCCGCGCATTGTCAAAGAGAGGTCCGCACCGGCCCCCAGCCCCGCAGAGCGCGAGAAAACTCCCTACCTCGCGAAAAATGTCCCACACGATGCTCCCCCCTCCCACGGTGCGGTTCGGCGCCCGCCCTCCTCCCTGTTCCCCCTCTGACCAGGCATTTCCCAGTTCCTCCCAGATCCTCTTCGGCGTGTTAGGGATGGTTTCCGCGATGTTGACCGTCTCCGAGCCGCCGCCATACACTCCGCCGCCGGAGGCCGGAGATCGGTCCCACTTCCCCGCACCGACCCGGGTCTCCCGCGCCTGACCGGCGTGGCGAGGTCGGGGGGACCCTAGGTTCTCCACACGTGTGGATTGAGCTGTGGACAACGTGTCGAGGCAAGGACGGGAGGAGGAGGAGTTGGTGCAGGACTCGCGGTCTGACGACCGCTGGCATCATTTTCAGTCGACCCTACGCTCTCGGGTGTCCCAGGCGAACTGGCAGACCTGGCTGGGTCGTCTCGAACCGGAGATCGAGCCGGACCGAGTCACCCTCATCGCCCCATCCGAATTCCATCTCCGATGGGTACGCGAGAAGCACGGGCCCGCGGTGGAGGATGCGTTCCGCTCCGTGTACGGACCGGACGTCGCACTGGAATTCCGTGCCGCCGAGCTCGCCGACCTGCCCCCGGACACGGACCCGTCGCCGGCTCCCCCCGTGTCGGTCGACGGAACCGACGCCGCCCTCGCCGAACCCGACATCTCCCCGGCCAGAGCTCGCCTCGTCGAGAAGTACCGCTTCGAGAACTTCGTGGTCGGACAGTCCAACCGGTTCGCCTGGGCCGCGGCGATGGCGGTCGCCGAGCAGCCCGGCACCCAGTACAACCCTCTCTTCATCTACGGCGGGGCCGGCCTCGGGAAGACGCACCTCCTCAACGCCATCGGCCACCACGCCCTCGATCTCTACCCGGGCCTGGTCGTCCGATACGTCACCTCAGAGGTGTTCTTCTCCGACTTCATCGACGGGATCCGCCGCAAACGCATGGACGACTTCAAGCAGCGATACCGCTCGACCGACGTCCTCCTCCTCGACGACGTCCAGTTCTTCGAAGGCAAAGAGCAGATCCTCGAGGAGTTCTTCCACACCTTCAACACCCTCTACGAGTCGGGCAAGCAGATGGTGATCTCCTCCGATCGCCACCCCAAGAACCTTTCCACCCTCGAAGACCGCCTTCGGAGCCGGTTCGAATGGGGCCTTCTCACCGACATCCAACCTCCTGACGTGGAGACGCGGCTGGCGATCCTGCGGCGCAACGCCGAGTTCGCCCCCCAACCCGTCCCTCCCCAGGTCTTGCAGTTCATCGCCGGCCTCGTCTCCGACAACATCCGCGAGCTCGAAGGCGCCCTCACCCGCGTCACCGCGTTCGCCTCCCTCACCAACCAGGAGATCGACCTCCCGATGGCCGAGCGGGTCCTCCAGGACCTCCTTCCCGGCCACGAGGCGAAGGCCGTCACCCCCCAGGAGATCATCCGAGCGACCGCGACCGCCTACGGCTTCACCGTGGAGGAACTCATCGGCCCCAGTCGCCGCCAGCCCCTCGTCATGGCGCGCCAGGTCGCCATGTACCTCTGCCGGGACCTCACGGACCTCTCCCTCCCGAAGATCGGCGCCCATTTCGGGGGTCGGGACCACACCACCGTGATGCACGCCATCGACAAGGTGAAACGGTTCATGAGCAGCGACCGCGAGGTCTTCAACCGGGTCAGCGAGCTCTCCCAGAGCCTGAGGACAACCTGATGATCATCCACACCCGGCCCGGTCGACCCCTCCCCCTCTGTGGATTCCCTGGCACGTCTCCACACCCCCCTGGGGATGGGAAACACCGACGCTGAAAGGATTTCTGGGACTTCCCCACAATCCACAGGGCCTACTACCACCGATACTCTGAGAGATATCGAAGACAGAAGAAGAGGAAGGGACGCATCTGTGAGAATCCGAGCCGAACGAGACGACCTGGCCGACGTCTTCACCCGAGCGAATCGGGCCGTCGGCGCTCGCACCGCCCTCCCGGTGCTCCAGGGGCTCCTCTGCGAGGTACGGGGAAGCACCCTCAGGGTGACGGGGACCGATCTCGAGATGACGGTCCGCACCCAGACGGAGGTCGAGGTCTCCGAGGAGGGGAGCGTGGTCGTCTCGGGGAAGCTGTTGGCCGACGCGGTGCGCAAGCTCCCGGCGGGTGCGGTCACGATCGGCACGACCGACGGGGACGTCGAGATCATCGGAAACGGCCCCCGCTTCACCCTCCGACAGCTCAGCTTGGAGGATTTTCCGGTGCTGGAAGAGACCTCGGTGAGCGGCACGGAAGTCGATGGGGACGCGCTCGTGGAGGCCATCGGCCAGGTGACGGTGGCGGCGTCGAGCGACGCCGCCCGGCCGATCCTTACCGGAGTCCTG
>JALSJV010000070.1 GCA_026989215.1 Acidimicrobiia bacterium
GTCTCGGCCTGGTGGCGCTGATGATCTCGTTTCTGCCGGCCATGTACGCGGCGTTCTCCCGCCGCGAACAGCTCGTCGGTCTCCTCGAGGTGCGGGCCGGGTCACCGCCCTCGGCGCTCGGATGGTTGATCCGGTTCCATCGGATCGGCTGGACCCACGACCTGGCGGAGGAGTGGGCTCGCTGGGAGAACTGGTTCGTCGACATCGAGGAGACGCACATGACCTACCCGGCCCTCGTCTGGTTCCGGTCTCCCCAGCCGGACCGCTCCTGGGTGGTGGCGGCCGGGACGGTGCTGGACGCCGCCTCGCTGTGGCTGGCGGCCGTCGACCATCCCCCCGATCCCCGGGCGGGTCTCTGCATCCGGGCCGGATACGTGGCCCTCCGCCGCATCGCCGACTTCTTCGGCATCGCCCACGAGCGCGACCCCGGTCCCCACGATCCGATCAGCATCGCCCGGACCGAGTTCGACGAGGTCGTCGACAGGATGGCGGAGGCCGGGATCCCCATCAGACGGGATCGCGAGCGGGCGTGGCGGGACTTCGCCGGCTGGCGGGTGAACTACGACACCGTGCTGCTCCGGCTGGCCGAGCTGACCCTGGCCCCCTACGCGCCGTGGACCTCGGACCGTTCCGCCGTCGACCACGCCCCGCCACGGGTCTCCCGGTGGGGGCTGGGCCGTCGCAGGTCGGTTCACTCCACCTCGATCACGAGCTGAGCCGCGGCCCGTCGGAGGGATCGTTCGACGGCGCCGGGATCGTCGCCCCGGGCGAAGAGGAAGCCCAGATAACGGTCGCCTTCGGGAGGCGGGGCGATCCGGGATCCCGGGGGGGCCGTGATCTGGACGTCGGTGATCCCGTCGGTGGCGAGCGCCGCCTCCCGGCCGTGGACGGCGCGGAGGATACCGGCCCGCGGGATCGGCACCATCATGGCTCCGGCCGCCGGACGTTCCCGGCGCAGCTCCGGCTTGGGTCGGCCGACCGCGTGGCGCAAGAGGAGGACCTCGAGGCTGGTTCCCAGCAGCCCGAAGCGGAGGGCTCGCCCGCACAGACCGCCGATCGAACGGGCCGCGACCTCGAGGATCCAGGGCCTGCCGTCGGTGACCCGCAGCTCGATGTGGACCGGCCCCTCCATGAGGCCCAGGGTGCGAACGGCCCGCCGGGCGACGGCCAAGGCCTCGTCGAGCACCTCGGGATGGAGGCGGGACGGGGTGATGAGGATCGTCTCTTCGAAGGCGGGGCCGTCGAGGGGATCCGGCTTGTCGAAGACGGCGAGGACGTCGAGCTCCCCGCCGTACAGGATCCCCTCCACCGCGATCTCGGGGCCGGGCTGGAAGCGCTCCACCAGGAGGGGTTGGTTGGGGTCGAGTCCGGCGGTGACGAGGATCCGGCGGATACGTTCTTCGGCGGCGCGCGCCTCGTCGGCGTCGTCGGCCCGGAGCACCCCCTGACCGGCCGACAACGAGAGGGGTTTGATCACGACCGGGTATCCGACTTGTTCGGCCACGTCGACCACCCCGTCGGACGTGGCGAGGCCGAATCGGGGCTGGGGCACCTCACCGCGGGCGAGGACACGCCGCAGCATCCCCTTGTTCCGGGTGGCGGCTGCGGCGTCGGGAGGGTTGTGGGGAAGCCCGAGGTGGCGGGCGGCGAGGGCGGCGATCAGCACGCCGCGGTCGTCGACGGGCACGATGGCGTCGATGGGTCGGCGGACCGCGAAGGCGGTGACCCGTTCCGCCGACTCCTCGGGCCGGGCGCAGTCGATCGGGACGAACCGGTCGGGGTCGAGGAGGGGCACGGGCTCCTCGGATGCCACGGACAGCTCGAGGCCGAGGGCCTCGGCGGCATCGAGGAAATCGGCCGCCCGATAGGTCGAGGTGGGGAGGATGAGGAGCACGTGTGGCACTCACCCGATGTTGGCATCGGCGCGGGACTATCGGTGAATCCCGATGTTCCGGTATGCTCGAAACCCTGATGACCGATTCACCCGTCCTCACCATCACCGAAGATGCCCTGTCCATGATCATCTCGCTCCGCGACCAGGAGCCCGGAGACGACGAGTACGGCCTCTCGATCGAGGTGACGGGGATGCGGGGGATGGAGTTCAACTACGAGCTTGCCTTCGTTCCCGTCGCCGATCTGAAGGAGGGATGGGTCCTGGAGCGGCACGGCGACCTGGCGGTGATGTTCCCCGAGTCGGACATCCCCAAGCTCCAAGGGGCCTCGTTGACGCTCACCGACCAGGGGCTGGCGATGAACAACCCCAACACGCCGTCGTCCCCGGAGATGGGTCCCCCGCCGGGAGACCTGGAGGGGCCCCTCGCCGAGCGGGTGCAGACGGTGATCGACACCAGGGTGAATCCGGCCATCGCCGCCCACGGTGGGGGAGCGGAGCTCGTGTCGGTGGACGGCACCGTCGTCTACCTCCGTCTCCAGGGCGGCTGCGTCGGGTGCGGCCTGGCGACCGTCACCCTGAAGCAGGGCATCGAGCGCATCCTGGTGGAGGCGATCCCCGAGATCACCGAGGTGGTCGACGTCACCGACCACACGGCGGGCACCGACCCGTACTACCAGTCGTCGAAGAAGTGAGCCGATACCAGCTTCGGATCTACGACGTCGCTCCCTCCAAGATGGAGGAGTTCGTGGCGGTCTTCCCGCAGGTGGTCGAGGCGAGGGCCCGGTTCGGATTCGCCGTGGAAGGGGCGTGGGTGGCAGAGGATCGGGACCAGTTCGTCTGGATCGCCCGCTACGACGGGCCGGGGTCCTTCGAGGAGGCCGAGCGGCGCTACTACGAGAGTGAGGCTCGGCGGGCGATCGACCCCGACCCCGGTTCGCTGCTGGCCCATGTCGAGACCCGGATGATCCGCCCCCTCGGTTGAGCGTCACGTGGAGACCGAACCTTCACCCCGCCAGGTGCTCTACGCGCTCGTCGGCGCCGGTCTCCATGTGGTGGTCGCGGTGCTCATCGTGGGTGCGGTGGCACTGGTGCCGGGGTGGTGGACGGCGACGGCGGGCGTCCTCTGGATGGCGATCGCCGTGGTCACGGCACGCAGATGGCGGAGCACGCGGCTGGTCCTGGGGCTCACCGTCGGCTTCTTCGTCGCCTGGGTCGTCGTGACCCTGGCGGTTCGGTGAGCGGGACTCAACCCTCCCAGACGGGCGCGTCGGGGAAGAACCCCTGCCACGCGAACCAGAATTCGTTGCGGTGGGAGGCGATCTGGAGGCGTGATCCGGTGAGGGGGCCGTCGACGGCGACTCCGAGGAGGGTCCAGGTGGTCCCGGTCTCGGCATCCCGCCAGCGGTCGCCGTCGAGGGCCTCGAAGGTGAGGGTGCGACCTTCGACGGTGGCCAGGAAGGCGATCCCCGTGCCGATCGCCTGCGAGTCGCGGATGGAGCCGGCGTCGAGCGCGTCGGCGGTGTCCGGGGCACCCCAGAAGACGACGATGGGGGTGTCGCCGACGACGTCGTTGACCACTCGGGCCTCGGCGAGGAGGCTGAAGGGGTAGGCCTTCTGGGCGCCGTCGACGTTCACGCCGACCACCCGCTCCATCGCCGGGTATCGAGGATCGACGTCCTCGTCGAAGAAGGGTCGGTAGGGGGCGCCCTGACGGGAGTATCCGACGTAGGGGTTGGCGCCGTAGGGGATCCCGAAGCCCTGGTCTTCGCTCATGACGAGCCCGTCGGGATTGTTGGCGGCGAAGTCGCCCCAGGAGACGATGGCGGTGGAGACGGGGGAGAGGCGGCGTCCGGCCATGGTGCCGACGATGGCCTCGCCGGTGATCTGTTGCCACAGGGATTGGGTGACGTCGTCCCACATGACGAGGTCGGATTTCCGGAGGAGACCGGAGACGCCGAAGCGGAGGGTTCGGCCGTCGACGACGGGGTCGAAGGCGAGGGCGGTGTTGCAGAGGGGGCAGAAGGTGACGGCGATGGGGCGGTCGGCGAAGGTGTCGTTGACGATCTCGTGACGGGTGAGGATCGAGAGCGGGTAGAACTTGGCGACGCCGTCCACCTCGACGAAGGCGCCGGGCTCCCGGTCGGCGAGCCAGCTCGAATCGGCGACGGGCTCGAACCTCGGCTCGTCGATGGGGCGGATCAGATCCCGGGGGTCACTGGCCGGGATCCCGACCTTGAGCTCGTCCAGGTCGATGGTGGCGATCGTGAAATCGGTGAGCCAGGCCCCGGTGACCCCGGCGAGTGCTGGGGGGAGCTCGAAGCTCTCGGGGTCGGCGGTGGTCGGCGTCGCCGGGGCCGTCGTCGGCGCCGATGCCGGTTCGGTGGTCGAGGTCTCGGTCGCGGTGGAGGCGACGCCGCAGGCGGCGGCGACGAGGGCGAGGACGGCGAGCAGCGTCACACGGTTCATGGGAGGCTTCCTGGATCGGGATTCCTGCAGAGGGAACACGTCTGCTCGGCTTCGAGCCCCCTGGACTGTCGGAGATCCGACCAAAGATCGGGAGCGGGATACGCGACGGGTGTCGGTGTGAGCCTTCGTCGGTTCGACACGTCGTATTTGACACACGGGTTGTAAGCGCTTTCAATCGGGGCAGGAGGTCAGCGTGATGGGCCGGGTGACGATCGACGACGTGGCACGCCGCGCCCGGGTGTCCGTCGCCACGGTGAGTCGGGCCCTGCGCGGCCTCCCGAACGTCTCGCCTCACACCCGGGAACGGGTCCTCGCCGCGGCCAAGGAGCTCGACTATCGGCCCGACCCCAACGCCAGTCGGCTCGCCGCCGGGAAGACCCACACCGTGGCGATGGCGGTCCCCTCGCCGTCCCTCTGGTACTCGGGTCAGGTGGTGGCGGGAGCGGAGGCGGTGCTCTCGGCCTCGGGCTACGACCTCATGCTGTTCGTGGTGGCCGACGAGGCGTCTCGCCGTCGGCTCCTGGCGGGTCCCGACCGCCTGGGGAAACGGGTCGACGGGCTGATCATGGTCGACTGTGCGCCGGAGGAGCCCACCGATTTCCCCCTCGTCACGGTGGGTGCCGAGGTGGAGGGCCATCCCTGTGCGGTGATCGACAATCGGGCTGCCGG
>JALSJV010000071.1 GCA_026989215.1 Acidimicrobiia bacterium
ACCGTCGTCGACGGCGAGGGCGGCGACGGAGAGCGGGACAGCGTGATCGGCGGAGAATCCGCGACCACCGCAGAGGCGGGCGTACTCGGCGAAGTCGGGGTTGACGAGCCCCGTCTGCCAGATCGGCCGCATCGCACCGACCTGTTCCCGACTGATCTTCCCGAGCTCGCCGTTGTCCAAGACGACGTGACAGAGCGGCATGCCGTGTTTCACGGCGGTGGTGAATTCGGCCAGGTACTGGCCGAGACCTCCATCACCGGAGATCGACACGACCTTCCGATCCGTGCCCCGAGTCGCCGCCCACAGCCCCAGGGCGGCGGGGAAGGCGAACCCGATCGACCCGAGGTACCCGGACATGACGACGTCCTGGCCCTCCTTGCAGCGGAAGTAGTGGCCGAAGGCGTAGGTGTTGTTGCCGACGTCCACCGCCATCGCCGCTCCCGAAGGGACCACTTCGGACAGGGCGACGAACACCGCCGCCGGATGCATCCTCCCTTCACCGTCGGTGACGGCGGCCCGCCGGGCGACCTCCCGCAACCAACGCGCTCGCCGGATCGCCACCGTCTCCAGCAGGTCGGGGCGATCCACCTCCTCCAGTTCGGCCCCGAGGATCGCCAACGTGGCCCCGATGTCGCCCCAAACGGGCACGTCGACGGGTCCGAACTTCCCGAGGGTCATCCGGTCGTAGTCCACCTGGATCGTGGGTATCCAGTCGGCGATCCCCGAATGATGGGAGAACGAGGCCCCGAGGACCAGCAGGGCGTCGGCCCGGGCCATGAGGGCCGACGCCACGGGAGTCCCCGAGCGGCCGACCACGCCGCCGGCGAGGGGGTGGTCGTCGGGGAGGAGCCCCTTGGCCTTGAAGGTGGTGATGACGGGAGCGTCGATCCGCTCGGCGAGCTCCCGGACCGCGTCTCGGCAGAGCCGGGCCCCGTGCCCGGCCACGATCAGGGGACGCTCGGCTCGCCGGAGCAGGTCGAGAGCCCGCTCGAGCTCGCGACGGGGCGGCTCGATGTGGTGGTCGGCGACCCTTCCCGTCCGGGGACGTGCAGGCGGCTCCGGCACCCCGTCGAGATTCTGGACCTCGTCGGGGATGATCAGATGACCGACGTCGCGGTCGACGATGGCGTGCTTGATGGCGAGGGCCATCAGCTCGGTCGCATTCGACGGGGCGAGCACGGTCTGGCTCCATCCGGCGACGGCCTCGAACGCCGCCGCCAGCGGGATCTCCTGGAAGGCTCCCGGACCGAGGACCTGGGTCTGGACCTGTCCGGTGAGCGCCAGGATCGGGGCCCGGTCGACCTTGGCGTCCCACAGCCCGGTGAGGAGGTTGGTCGCTCCGGGTCCTGCGATCGAGAAGCAGGCCGCGGGACGGCCGGTGAGTTTGGCGTATCCCGAGGCGGCGAAGGCGGCTGCGCCCTCGTGACGGATGCCGACGTAGGTGAGGCGTCCCTCCTCTTCGGCCCGTCGGAACGCGTCGGCGAGACCCAGGTTCGAGTGTCCCACCATGCCGAACACCACGTCGACGCCCCACGACGTCATCACGTCCACCATCTGATCCATGAGCGACACCCGAGGTTCGACGACGGGGAGCTCGACATGGAGCTCGTCCTCACGCATCTCGACCCGGAAGCAGGTGGCGACGTCGCCGAATCCGGGAGGTGGCTCCCCGGTGACGGGGTCGTACTCGTAGCCGTGCCACGGGCACAGGAGATATCCGGTGTCGAGGTCGATCTCGCCGTCGCCGAGGGGTCCACCCTGGTGGGGACAGCGGTTGTCCAACACTCCGTACCCCTCGGCCGTGCGGGCGACCGCCAGCGCTCGACCGTCGACGATCACCGTGGTGACCTCTCCCGGTTCCAGGGGTCCGGGGTCCACCCGGTGCCAGCGTGTCTCCATCGGGGCCTCCTCGGGGCGTCGGGCGCCAACCTACCTCCCGGAGATGACGAGTCACCGCGAATCCCCTGGAAATACGTCTCCAGTCCCTACAGTCCCGGCCGATCTATTCCCGAAGAGGCGACGCCGGGTCGAAACGTCGCAGGACATGGGTACACCACACCGCGACAATCGGGGAAGGAGCGCGCGGGCGAGGCTCCGCGCCTTCGTCGCGGCCGTGCTGGCCCTCACCACGACCCTGCCCCTCGGCGTCGGTGCCGTGGAGGTGCCGTCCCCGGGCTCGCAGCTCTTCATCCAGACGTCGGGACCCAACGCCGGCCTCAACATCGGCGACTGGTACAGCTCCCCACCTCCCGGCGGAGGCACCGACCATCTGATCGAGGTGATCGTCCCCGAGACCTGGCCGACGGGCCGTCCCGTCACCGTCGCCCTCTACGACCCCGAGTCCGCCACCCCCAACCCCCTCTCCCCCGCCGCCGCCGACGAGGTGCGGGGAGCCCCCGACTCCACCACCTTCTCCCTGGTCGCCCCCGACGGGACGAACCTGCAGACCACCACCTACTCCACCGCCGCCACCAACGGAAGCTGGACCCAGCTCGTCACCTTCGATCCCGACGCCACCGGACGCGGCGTCTACGAACTCCACGTCACCACCTCCGACAACGACGACAACTCGTGGCGCCTCCAGGCGGTCTACGACCCGGACTGCCCGGTCGGGTCCGGGACCTGTTCCCCCGCCCAGCTCACCAACGGCAACGAGTCCGACGACCTCGACGGCATCCCCGGCACCGGCGACGAACTCTTCATCGGGGCGATCCGGACCAGCTATCAGCAGGCCGGATCGGGCCTGGTCTGTCAGAACTTCTACTTCTTCGTCGGTCCCGACACCGCCCGCCCGCTGCGCGCCCACAACTTCGACATGGACAACAACGGCACCGTCACCTACACCTCCCCCGACGGGACCGTCATCCCGGGCACGGTGTCGAGCTGGACCGCCTGGAACAACGGCACCGCCTCCACCCGGGGCGGTGACCTGCTCCCCGACCAGAACGGCTGGTGGCGCGCCGAGCTGTGCATCAACGCCAACAACCAGTACATCTTCGAGGCCCCCGACGCGGCCCCCACCTTCCCCGACGTCCTACCCGGCTCGGGGAAGATGACCCTGACCAAAGACGACGGGGTGGACGAGGTCTCCCCCGGCGACACCGTCACCTACACCCTGACCTTCGCCAACGTGTCGGACACCGAGCCGAACCCGGGGTTGGCCACCGGCATCGTGATCACCGACGCCCTCCCCACCGGGATGACCTTCCTCGGCTGTTCGATCCTGCCGCCCCTCACCGGGAGCTGCTCGGAGTCCGGAGGCGTCGTCACCGCCGCCATCGATCAGAACCTCGCTCCGGGGGAGGTCGGACAGATGACGATCACCGGGGAGGTCGGCTCCTCGGTCGGCTCGATCACCAACACGGCGACGCTCGAGTACTTCGACCTGCTGGGCAACCGCCACGAACCCGTCGTCGCCACCGACACGGACGAGGTGGAGCTCCCCGATCTGTCGGTCGTCAAGACCTCCGACGCGGGCGGCACCGTCACCGCCGGACAGACGATCACCTACACCGTCACCGTCACCAACAATGGCGAGCATCCCCAGACCGGCATCGTCGTCTCCGACCCCCTCCCCGCCGGCACCGCCTACGTCCCCGCCTCCACCTCGGTCACCGGCGGTTCCATCGTGCGCACCGCCTCCGACGACCTGGAGTCCGGCGGCTTCGCCGGCGGCACCGGTTGGGCCGGGCCGTGGACCGACTTCGATGTCTTGGGCTCGGGCTCCGCGTTGGGGAACGTGACCGTCGACACGGTCCCGGCGTCCATCCCCAACCTGAGCGGCCTGGCGCTACGCCTCGACGACCGTCCCAACACCGGCACCGACCCCTCCATCGAACGGGTCGTCGACCTCGCCGGAGCGACCTCCGCCACCCTCTCCTTCGACTTCTCCACCACGACGTCGGTGGAGAACCGCGACCGGGTGGTGGTGGAGGTCTCCGCGGACGGAGTCGGCTTCACCCGCCTGGAGCGGTTCCGCGGGTTCGCCCAGGGCTCCCGCACCTACGACATCTCCGCCTTCGCGTCGGCCACGACGACGATCCGCTTCCGGGTGGACCGCGGCTACGGGGGCCCCAACGAGGCGTTCTACGTCGACGACGTGGTGGTGGAGGCGACCACCCCCGCCCCCGACCGGAACAACGACCCCACCGACACCGTCGCCGACCTGGCCGACGGGACCCCGCCGAACCTGGTGACCCCCGGCGACGCATACACCCTGGCGCCCAACGAGAGCCTGACGATCACCTTCCAGGTCACCGTGGACGACCTGCTCGACGGCTCCGTCACCGCCATCACCAACACCGCGTCGGTGACGAGCGTCGAGCAGCCGACCCCGACCGACGGCTCCGTCACCGACGACATCGACTTCCTCCCGTCCCTGGAGGTCACCAAGACGGGGCCGGCCTCGGCGTTGGTCGGCGACACCGTCGTCTACGGCTTCACCGTCGCCCACGCCGCCTCCTCCGACGGCTCCCCGGTCGGTGGCGTGACGGCGGTCGACGACGTCGCCGGACCGGCGACGCTCCTGTCGGGTGACGACGGCGACGGGATGCTGGAGCTCGGGGAGGTCTGGATCTTCTCCGCCTCGGCGACCGTCGGCCCCTCCGACCCCGACCCGCTCGTCAACACCGTCACCGTCACCGGCACCGACCTCGACGGCGACCCGGTCACCGCGTCGGACAGCCACAGCCTCGACGTGATCCAACCCGCCACCATCGGCGACCTGGTCTGGAACGACCTCGACGGGAACGGCGTCCGAGACGTCGGAGAGCCCGGCCTCGGCGGCGTCACGGTGCAGGTGTGGGACGGCAGCACCCTCGTCGCCTCGACGGTGACCGCGGCCGACGGCTCCTACTCGCTCCCGGTCCCACCCGGCCAGTACACGGTGACCGTGGACCCGGCGACCCTGCCGTCCGGGTTCGTCCTCACCACCGCGGCGACGGTGACGACCCCTCCACTCGCTTCCGGCGACGTCTACGGCGACGCCGACTTCGGGGCGTACCTGCCG
>JALSJV010000072.1 GCA_026989215.1 Acidimicrobiia bacterium
ACGCCTGGACGATCCGCAGGGCTCCCCACATCCGACGGGTCCTCCCCGCGGTGTTGGCACGGGGCGCCTCCGCCGAGCTGACCGTGACGCCACACACCCCCCATTCCACGATGGTCCACCAACCGGTCGCCCCCGGCATCGAGATCGAACCTTCCATCGGCCGCGATCGGCTGGACGCCACGATCACCGCCGTGCTTCGCGGCCGACACGTCCTGGCCCCGGTCTCGCTCCGAGTCCGGGGCCCCCTGGGCTTCGCCTCCTGGTACCACCGCGTCGGCGGCTCCGTCGAGGTCGACGTCTACCCGGACCTCCCCCAGGCCGCCCGCATCGCCGCCGACGTGCGGGCCGGGCGCTTCGCCGAGGACGGTCGGCACCGCCGCGGACCCCTCGGGATCGGTACCGAGCTCGAGTCGATCCGCGAGTACCAGCCCGACGACGACATCCGCCAGGTGAACTGGTCCGCCACCCTGCGAACCGGACGCCCGATGAGCAACCAGTACCGCACCGAACAGGATCGGTCGGTGCTGTGCCTCGTGGATCTCGGCCGTCTCATGGGAACACCGGTCGGCGACGCCACCCGCCTCGACCTCGCCCTCGACGCCGTCGTGGCCGTCGCGGCGGTGGCCGACGTGGTGGGTGACCGGATCGGTCTGGTCGCCTTCGACGACCGGATCCGGCGTCGGCTCGCTCCTCGCCGCGACGGCGGGCGCGCCGTCGTGAAGGCGATCTGGGATCTGCAACCGTCGGCCGTCGACGCCGACTATGAACTGGCGTTCCAGGTCGCGACCGGGACGAAACGGAGTCTGGTCGTCGTCTTCACCGACCTCCTCGACGCGGTGGCGGCCCGACCCCTGCTGTCGGCGATCCAGATCCTGGTCCGACACCACGCCGTCACCGTCGCCTCGGTCCGCGACCCGGCGGTGGAGGCCGCCCTCCGTCGAGTCCCCGCCGACGTGGGGGACGCCGTCGAGGCCGGGGTGGCCGCCGAACTGGTGGCCTCCGCCCGGCTGGTGGCGGCACGTCTCGGCGCGGTCGGAGCGACGGTCGTGTGGTGCGACCCGGACGATCTCGCCGGAAGGGTCGTCGCCTCCTACCTGCGCGCCAAGCGTCGGGCCCGCCTCTGAGGCCCGAACCCCAACGTGGCGAGCGCCGCCCAGTAGACCCCTGCCAACGGGACCCCGACCGCCACCGTCGCCGGCCATTCGAGGCCGGTCCGCGACACGTAGGCCTCCACGAAGGCGGCGAGCACCAGCCACGGGGCGGTCCCCGCGGCGATGAGGAAGGCGTCACGTGCCTCGGCCGCCATGGCCGCCCTCCGGGTTCTGGTGCCGGGGCGGAGCATGGCGCGCCCCACCGCCAACCCGGCGGCGGCCGCCACCACGAGGCAGGTGAGCTCCAACAGTCCGTGGGCGACGGTCGCCGCCGCCACCAGCCCTCCGTTGCCGGCGGCGACCCCCAACCCGACGACGGCCCCGATCACGAATCCGTTCTGCAGCACCACCCACGCGGTCCCGACGCCGAAGGTGACGCCGAGGGCGAAGGACAGCAGGGCCACCCGGATGTTGTTCGTGAACACGAACGCCGAGAAGCCCGCCAGTCCGACCGTTCCCAACCCCTGCGCCGTCGTCTCCGCCGACGCCACCCATTGGAACTCGGGGGGGAGGAACGCGGAGGCCGCCTCGGGACGGGCCAACGCCCAGGCGGCCCCCAGTGCGGCGGGCACGAGCAGCAGCGCGGCCGCCCAGAGGAGCTCCCACCGCCGGGCCGCCACCAGCCGCCAGTAGTCGTCCGCCAGGAACGCCACCACGCCGCGGCGGTCCCGTGGGCGTTCGTAGACGAGGGCCGCGGCGCGGGTCACGAGGCGCTCGAGCCGTTCGGTGAGGGGATCCGCGGGGAATCGTCGCCGGGCCAACGCCAGATCGGCGGTGGCCTCCCGGTACAGGGTGCCCAGACGCAGGATCTCCTCGCCGGTGAGCCGCTCCGGCCTGCCACCCGCCCGCGCCACCAGGGCGGAGAGCTCATCCCATCGGGCCTGGCCCGTCTCCTCGAACTCGGTTAGCTTCACCGGGGCATGCACCTCGACGACCGCGTCACCATCAAGACCCCCGAGGGCGTCGACCTGGAGCTCACGCTAGCGGGAGCAGGCTCCCGCATGGCGGCCGCGTTCCTCGACGCCGTCATCCTCCTGGTGGTGGTGGCGGTGACGCTGATCGCCGCGACGGTCCTCGGTCTGGTCGCCGGCGTCGAGTCCGGCGCCTTGCTTCTCGGCCTGATCAGCCTCATGGTCACCCTCGAGATCGTCGGCTACTACGTCCTGTTCGAGACCCTCACCGGTCGAACGCCCGGGAAGGCGGCGCTGGGGCTGCGGGTGACGGGGGCGAACGGGGAGCCGCTCGGCTTCGGGGCAGCGGCGGTTCGCAACCTCGTCCGGATCGTCGACTTCCTCCCGTTCGGATACGGCCTGGGTCTGGTGACGATGCTGCTCTCCCCTCAGAACCAACGCCTGGGCGACATGGCCGCGGGCACCCTCGTCGTCCGCGAACGGTTCGCCGAGGCCGAGGTGTCGGACGTGGTGATCGACGAGGCTCCCCTCCCACCCGGGTGGGACACCTCCGCCGTGACCGCCGAGGAGCTCATCCTGGTTCGACGGTTCCTCAACCGGTCCCGCTCCCTCCCCGCCGACCGCCGTGCGCAGATCGCCACCCAGATCGCCGCCAAGCTGCGTCCCCGGGTGACGACGCCCGAGCCGGAGCCCGACGACGAACGTTTCCTCAGGCTGGTCTACGCCCACCGGAGAGCTCAGGAACGCTGATCCCGTCCTCCTTCGAGCGCCGATCGGGCGGCTTCCTGTTCGGCCTCCTTCTTCGACCGGCCCGTTCCCCGGCCGGTCACCACCCCCTCGACCTTCACCACCGCGCTGAACACCTTGGCGTGGTCGGGGCCTTCGCCGTGGACCTCGTATTCGGGACGTCTGCCTTCGGCGGCGAGGTGCTCCTGATATCGGGTCTTCCAGTCCCGACCGCCCGGAGCCTCGGCTTTGCGACGGACGAGGGGCTCCCAATGGTCGACGATGACGCGGCGAGCCACCTCGAACCCGGCGTCGAGGTAGACGGCGGCGAGGATCGCCTCCATGGCGTCGGCGAGGATCGAATCCTTGGTACGCCCTCCCGATGACTCCTCTCCTCGCCCCATGAGGACCGCCTCGTCCACGCCGAGGCGACGAGCGATCACGGCCAGCTCCGTGCGGTTCACCGACGCCGCCCGGACCTTCGCCATCTCCCCTTCGGTCAGGTCGGGGAAGCGGGAGTAGAGGAGGTCGGTGACGGCGAGCTGCAGTACCGCGTCACCGAGGAACTCGAGGCGCTCGTTGTCCTCGACGCCCGCATGCTCCGCCGCATAGGAGCGGTGGATCAGCGCTGCTCGCAGGAGGCGGCGGTCCGTGAAGGTGTGTCCGAGGCGTCGTTCGAGCTCGGTCATGCCGAGGCGATGCCGGAGGCGACGAGGCCGACCAGGTCCCGTTCGGCTCCTTCGGCGGCCATGCGGAGGGCGTTCGCCACCGCCCTCCGGGAGGAGGCTCCGTGGGCGATGACGACCACGCCGTCGACCCCCACCAGGTGAGCCCCCCCGGTCTCTTCGTAGTCGATGCGGCGCCGCAGGTCGGCCAGTTCGGGCAGGATCAGCGCCTGCGCCTCCGCCGGCACCCTGGAGATGGCCTCCATCACCCAGCCGGCCACCATCTGGGCGGCGCCTTCGGTGGTCTTCAGGAAGATGTTGCCGGTGAACCCGTCGGTGACGATCACGTCGGCCCGGTCGGTCACCAGGTCGCGGCCTTCGACGTTGCCGACGAACCGGAGGTGGGCCTGCTCCAGAAGCGTGTAGGCCTCCCGTTCCAGCGCCCGACCTTTGCCCGGCTCCTCTCCGATGTTGAGCAGGGCGACCCGGGGGTCGTCCAGGTGGAGGTACACCTGGGCGATGACCGCCCCCATCACCGCGAACTGGAGGAGGTGGATCGGCTTCACCTCCGGGTTCGCTCCCGAGTCGAGCACCACCGTCGGGCTTCCCGGCGTCGGGAACACCGAGGCGATGGTCGGCCGGAGCACCCCGGGGAGCCGCCCGACGATCACCGCCGCCGCCGCCATCGCCGCGCCGGTCGAACCGGCGGAGACGAAACCCTCGACGTCTCCGGAGGCGACCAACCGGGCACACACCACGATCGACGATTCCGGCTTCTCACGGAGCGCCCGGGCGGGATCCTCCTCCATCCCGATGACCTCGGCGGCGTGGACGACGGGGAGGTCGACCCCGTGGGATTCGAGCTCGGCCTCCAAGGTCTCCCGATCCCCGACGAGGACCACGTCCACCCCCCGGGAGGCAGCCTCCACCGCGCCCGCCACCGTCTCGGCGGGGGCCTGGTCGCCCCCCATGGCGTCGAGGGCGATGCGGCTCACTACTCGGTTTCGATGACGTCGCGTCCGTTGTAGGTCCCGCAGGTCGGGCAGGCCCGATGGGGCAGCTTCGGGCTCTTGCACTGGGGACACGTCGAGTTCGCCGGCCGCCGCAGCTTCCACTGCGCCTTGCGGTGGCGGGTCCGCATCCGCGACATCTTCTTCTTGGGCACGGCCATGGGCCATCCTCCGTGGATCAGGAGTCGAACAGGTGCTCCAGCGCGGCGAAGGGCGAGCTCGACGCATCACCGTGGCCCGCGCACGGCTCGGTATTCAAGTCGGTTCCGCACTCGGGGCAAAGTCCCCGACAGTCGGGGGCGCACAGCGGCACCGGCTGGAGGGCCAGGATGATCTCGTCGTGGACGGTGGCACCCACGTCGATCCAGCCGGTGGCGTCCACGACCATCTCGGTGTCGACGTCCTCCGGCTCGACCCGGTAGACCTGATCGATCCCCACCTCCAGGTTCTCGTCCCATTCGGTCAGGCATCGGTTGCAGGCGTATCGCACCGTGACCGAGGCGGTTCCCCGGACGAGGACCCCGTC
>JALSJV010000073.1 GCA_026989215.1 Acidimicrobiia bacterium
GAGACGAATCCCGAGGGGACGCCGTCCCCGACGCCGCAGCTCCTCGAACACTCGGATCGCGTTCGGCACCCCCGATTCCAGGGTGTCGATCGTGTCCACCAGCAGCAGGCAGTCGTCGGGATACACGTCGGCGTAGGCTCGGAACGCATCGAGCTCGTCGCCCCCGAGGGCGAGGAACACCTGCACCATCGAGTGGGCGTGGGTCCCCTTCGCCGAATACCCGAGGCGGGCCGACTCGCCGACGTTGGAGGAGAATCGGGCACCGCCGATCAGCGCCGCCCGGGTGGCGGCGTTGGCGCCGAACCCCGCCGCCCGCCGCATCCCGAACTCCAGGACGGTCCCACCCCGAGCCGCCTCCGCCACTCGGGAGGCCTTGGTGGCGATCAACGTCTGGAAGTTGAGGTGGTTGAGGAGCGGAGTCTCCAGGAGCTGGCAGATGGCGAGGGGACCTTCGGCCATCGTGATCGGCGTGTCGGGATGCACCACCCGCCCCTCGGGGACCCCGCGCAGGGCGACCGCGTCGAAGCCCCCGACGGCGCCGAGCCAGGTGAGGAAGTCGTCTCCGAACAGGGGTCCACCGCCCACCGACCGATACCCCCGCAGCACCTCCAGCTCGGCCTCCCCGAAGCCCGCCCGCTCCATCCAGTCGAGGAGGTCGCCCATCCCGGCGTTGATGCAGTAGCCGGCCTGGTGAGTCCCGTAGTCGGGGTAGGAGCGGAAGAAGTGGTCGAACCGGGCGAGGCGCTCGGCCAGGCCCTCCCGAAAATAGAGCTGGGCCATGGTGAGCTGGTAGAGATCGGTGAAGAGGATCCCGTGACTGAGGTCCATGTCGGTCGAGGCTAGCGCTCCGGCCTTTCGCCTCGGGACGACGGCCGGGCGAGCTCGTATGCTCGGGGTCATGAGGACCGACATCGTTCACTACGACCGGGAGACCGCCCTGGTCGTCGTCGACTGCCAGAACGACTTCGCCGACCCCGAGGGAAGCCTCTACGTCCAAGGCGGCGAAGGGGTGGTCACTCGCTGCAACGCAGAGATCGTCCGAGCCCTGGCGGCGGGCGCGTTCGTGGTCTACACCCAGGATTGGCACCCGGAGTCGACGCCCCATTTCGAGAAGGACGGCGGCATCTGGCCGGTGCACTGCGTGGAAGGGACGTGGGGTGCCGAGCTCCACCCGCGCCTGTTGGTGGCCGGACCCACGGTCCGCAAGGGCGTCGGGGGCGAGGACGGTTACAGCGGCTTCACGGTGCGCGACCCGGTCACCGACGAGACGTCCCCCACTCCCCTCGCCGGGATCTTGAGGGAGGCGGGGATCTCGAAGGTGGTCGTGGTCGGGCTGGCGCTCGACTACTGCGTGAAGGCCACGGCCGCCGATGCCGTGCCCGCCGGGTTCTCGGCGGCCGTGTTGCGGGAGGCGACCGCCGCGGTGAACCTGCAGCCGGGCGACGACGAGCGGGCGATCGCCGAGCTCACCTCACGGGGTGTCGTGGTCGTCCGTTGACGTCCGCAGGGTGCTCCATCCCATGCGGAGCCCCGAGTAGAGCACCAACGCCCCGAAGAGCCGCCCGAGGAGGCGAGGGTCGAGCGTCAACGCGAACGCCGCCCCGAGGGGCGCCGTGACGGCCCCTGCCGCGCCGAGGGCGAGACTGTTCCGCAGATCGACACGGCCGTTGCGAAGGTTGACCCGGGTTCCGGCGACCGCGGAGAAGGCGATGGCGAGCAGCGAGGTGCCTTCGGCGGCGTGCTGGTCGAGCCCGAGGAGCAGCACCATGGCGGGGACCAGGATCACCCCTCCCCCGATTCCCGCGACCCCCGCCGCCACCCCGGCGACGAACCCGATGGCGACCGCCACGACGACCGTCATCCGAGCACCATCCGCGTCCCGGCGACGACGAGGACGACGGCGAAGACCCCGCGGAGTGCCCGAGGTGAGAGGCGGTGCATGAGGCCCGCCCCGTAGGTGGATCCGACGAGTCCTCCGGCTCCCAGGCCGATCCCGACCACCCAGTCGACGGAGCCGGCGACCGCGAACCGAGCCGTCCCGGCCAACGCGATGACGAAGATGGCGGCGAGCGACGTGGCGTGGGCCCGATGCTGGTCGAGGCCGAGCAGCCAGATGGAGAGGGGCACGAGGACGATCCCGCCTCCCACGCCGAAGAACCCGGCCAGGGCCCCGGCGACGGCCCCCGCCGCCACCGATGCCACCCACGGCGCCACCGACCGTTCAGCGCCCACGGACGCGCTCCCATGCGAACAGGAAGGCACCCGCGTTCCAGGCTTGGCCGGTCGCCCCCCGTGGTCGTGCCTCCACGTCGATCCATTCGTGGAACCCCCATGGCGCGTCCTCGCCGAGCCGATTCGCCTGGGCGACGCGGCCGAGCAGCACCCGTGCCCGGCCCTCGTCCCCGGCGGCGGCGGCCGCCGCCGCGTGGAGGGCGCCGATGTAGGGCCAGACGGCGCCGTTGTGGTACCGACCGGGGAGGTTCCGCCAACGCTCGGGGATGACGTGTTCTGCGGACCGGATCCACATGGCGTCCGGATCGGCACCCCGCACCGGGGGGTCGAGGGACCGCGTCGGGTACGGAACGGCGAGTTCGTCGAGGGCGTCGAGCACCCGGATCGCCCGATCGGCGTCCACGATCCCGACGAGGATGGCGAGGACGTTGGCGAGGGCGTCGAGACGATCGACGATGGCGGCGTGGACGACGTGGCTGACGAAATGGCGCCGATCACCCTGAGCCGCCTCCCAATAGGCGACGGGGAGCGCCCCGTGGATGAAGCCCCGGTCGTGTAGCTCGGCGGGGCTCCGATCGGGGGTGGGCCAGAACAACAGATCGATCCGACGCCGTAGATCGTCGGGATCGACCCGAGGCCGCGCCCCGAACGTCCGCGCCAGTCGCGCGGCGTGACGTGCGGCCCAGCAATACAGCACGTTGAGGTGGAGGGTTCGTCCCGACCGGGTCAGGGCGGCGTCCATCCAGTCGGTGGACGGCGCCGCCGAGACCAGACCCGAGCCGGTGACGTCCTGGCAGGCCATCCAGGCCATCCCGGCGTCGATGGTCGACCACCAGCGCTCGGCGGTCCCGACATCGCCGGTCCGATCCACGTACTCCCCGGCGAGGATCACGAACCAGGGAGTCGGGTCGACCGCTCCACCCTCCCCGAAGTCCCGCGTGCCCCGGCGGGCATCGACCACCGCGGGGATCTGGCCGTGGGGCGAGGCCGTCTCCGCCAGCAGATCGAGGGTGTCGACCACCGCCGCGACGAGCTCCTCGTCGCCGGAGGCGAGCGCTCCCAGCCCCGAGACGGCCGCGTCACGAGCCCAGACGACGCCGTAGTGGGCGAAATCCGCCGAGGCCACCAGACCACGGGGTCCGACGCATGCCCGAAGGAGCTCTCTCGACCGGGCGGCGCACTCGTCGACCGACATCGGATCAGACGGCGGGGAGCGTCAGGGTGAACCGGCTGATCCCATCGGTGTAGGTGTATTCGAGGCTGCCCCCCATGAGAGTGGCGAGCTGACGCGACACCCACAGTCCGAGACCCACCGAGCCCCGTTCGGCCTTGGCGGCAGAGCCCGTCTGGAAGGGGGCGAAGACCCGCTCCCGTTCCTCTTCGGGGATTCCCGGGCCGTTGTCGGCGACCGTGACGGTCACCGCTCCGTCGGCCGTCCCGACCTCGATCCAGACCTCCGGACCGCCGTAGCGACGGGCATTGGTCAAGAGGTTGCGGAGGATCTGGCGGACCCGGGTGGCGTCGGCGAGGGCCGGGGGAGCCGATCCCCGCACCGGGACTCCGCCTCCCACGCTCTCCACCGCGGTGTGGGCCTCCTGGACCACGTCGATCTCCTCGGCGGTGACGACGAGCTGGCCCGCCTCGGCCCGGGCGACGACCAGGAGGTCCTCCACGATCGCCGCGGCATCCATCGCCTGGGTGGCGATGAGACCGACCAGCTCGGTCACTTCGTCGGGGTCGAGGGCGTCCAGCGCATCGCGGAGGGTCGCAGCCAGCCCGACGACCGCGGTGAGCGGAGTCCGCAGCTCGTGGCTGATCGTCGCCAGGTAGGTGGTACGGAACTTGCTCAGCTCCTCCAGATCCCGGTTCCGCTCGGCGAGCTCCTCGGAGAGCCTGCCCATCCTGATCGCCCCCGCCAGGACGGCGGCCAGGCGCTGCACGACCCACAGGTGGACCTCGTCGAATGCCCGGGCTCGCCTCGAACCGAAGAAGAGGAACCCGACCCGTTCGCCCCGCACGGTGAGGGGACAGGAGATCGCCGAGACGATGCCCTCGGCGGCGAGGAGGCGAGCCGGGTGATCCTCCGCCTTGTCCTCCGCGTAGGCGACGATGTCGCGCTCGATGTAGGGGGCGGCGTCGACCGGGAACGGCCCGCGCCCCTCGCCCCGCCGATGGACGTAGCCGGGCTCGATGGCTCGGGGCTCGTACGTCGTCTTCACCCATCGGGTGACGAGCGCCCGACCGCCCTCTTCCACGGTGGCGAACTCCAGCCGGTCGAAGGGGACGAGGTCCCGGAGGCGGGCGAACACGCCGTCGAGGATCTCGGAGACGTCCTCTTCGCCGGCGACCGCGGCGGCGACGTCCAGGAGCTGCTCACAGGCCGCCAGCCGGTGGGCGGCCTCGCGGGTTCCCTCGTCCATCTCCTCCCGCTCCGTCGAACGAACCGTCCCGGCGAGCCGATGCGCCGGCACGACCCGCCTGGACTCGACGGCGAGCCTAGTGCGTCCGAAGGCGCGGCTCAGGTACCGGAGCGGAGGGCCGCCCCCATGAGGCGCCGGAGCCGTGGGGATCCTGCCGCCATGCCGAGGGCGAGGGCGAAACGTCCGTCATCCTCGGTCACGAGGACGATGTGCTCGCCCTCGACCCGAAGCCGGAACCCGTCGTCCTCGGCGTGGACGCCGACCTCGTCCAGCGACCAGGAGCCGATCTCGACGCCCGCCTCGCTGCGGATGGTGATCCGCTCGTCGTCGAGGTCGATCTCGACGTGCACCGCCTGGGCCGGGTCGTCGTCCGGCAAACGGAGCCAACCCTTGAACCGACCCATCTTCGCCTCCCATCTTCGCCAGCCTGCCCACTCACAGTGTACCTCATCGGGCAGCTTTCGCGCGGAGAGTGTTCAGTCGGGTCGGAGCGCCGACGCGGTCGCCGCCGCCCGCCGCGCCCAATGCTCGACGACGGGCGCCAGGACATGGTCGAGCTCCTCGAGGCGACGAACCCAGGTGGTCGCCAGGTCGGCCAGACCGGCGAGCACCCCTCGGGGGTCATGGGCGAGCATCTCCTCCAGGGCGTATCGCCGCTCCCCCATCCGCAGCCCCAGGCCCAGAGCCTGGGCCAGGGTGGCGAGGTCGGCCCGGGTGAGGACGATCCCGGAGCGTACCGGGGCGAGCAGCGGCTCGAGGAAATCCTCTTCCGACCTCGGATCCGGCCCGGCACCCGGATCGCGGAAATGGATGGGAGTCGCCGCCGGCGGACCCAGCCGGCGCGCCTCGTCCACCAGGAACCGCCCGCAGAGCTCCGCCCACCGGGCGTACACCCCTCCGTGGGCTCGAACCGCGACGAGATATGCCGGCAGCCACGAGACCAGGTGCTCCCAGAACAGGGCCCGCACCGCCTCGACCGCCAGCACCCTCCGTGCCTCGGGCTCGGTGGCCTCCGCTCGGTCGATGAGCGAGCCGTACAGGCCGAGCAGCGCCGTGAGGTGATCCGGCTCCGGGCCCGGATCGGCACCCACCGCCCGCCAGAACCCGGCGATCACGCCCCTGGCTCGGCCACCGATCCTCCCTTCGGGCCCGAGATAGATGGAGCCGTAGGGGGGGAGGGCGAGCACGAAGAGCGCGGTGTGCTCCTCCCGGTCGGGGAGGGCGAGGCCCAACGCGTCCGCCACCGGCGAGAGCGAGCGGTCGGGGCGCTCGACGAAGACGCCGAGCGACCGCGCCAGGTCGGCGGTCTCAGCGGCGTTCGGGAGGGAGCGCAAAGGCTTCACGGGCCGGTTTGAGTGGACGCAGGAACCAGTGGGGACGGCGGGTTCCGTCGGGTGAGACCCGATCTGCCCTCCGCGTCAGCTCCAGCCAGCGTCGATACACCTCCCCGGCCTTCTCGGTGTCGACCGAGATGTCCCCGTAGGAATCGCCCGGCTCCGCCTTGCGGACCCGCACCGCCTGATGCCAGCAGTGCTGGCCCGAGATGGGGTCTGGCTGGACGGGGAACGTGAGGTTCTGGTGCACACCGACGTCGGTCCACCAGATGCGGGTGGTGTCGGGATCGGTCGACTCGTACGGCCCCGTGCCTCGTCTCCGCTGCATGCTCCAGCGGGAACCGTCACGTCCCAGAGCCACGGTCGCCATGAGCTGACGCTGTCCCCGATCGTGGATCTTCCAGCGCCCCATGTGATGGGAGCAGGCGACGACCCCGGGGCGGATGCCCTCGGTCACCCAGGCCTTCACGACGTAGTAGCCGATCTCGGTCTCGACCCGGACCAGATCCCCCGTCTCCACCCCGAGTCGCCGGGCGTCGGTCGGATGGATCCACAGCGGGTTGGTGTGGGCGATCTCGTCCAGCCATTTGGCGTTGGCCGAGCGGGTGTGGATCTGCACCGGGAGACGGAAGGTGGAGATGAGCGGCATCTGGTCGGGCTCCAGCCGAGAGGGATGGATGTGACTGTGGATGTACCCCGGGAGGGCGTATTCGGGCCATCCCCAGTCGACCAGGGTCCGGGAGTAGAACTCCAGCTTGCCGCTCGGCGTGGGGAACCCCCGCAGGATCTTCCCGTCGACACGGACGCCGACGGGACGGCGCCCTTGGTCGTCGGGATCGGGACCCGAGACGGGGACCACGTTGGGGTCCTCCGGTTTCGGCGCCCGCGTGTAGATCCGGCCGAAGCGGTCCTCCCCGACGTCGTCGAGCTCCGTCTCGGGGACCTCCTCCTCGTAGATGGCGCCCACCTCTCGGTCCACCTCGAACGCCCCGTACCGCCGCATGTACTCGAGGGGTTCGAGGCCCTCCTCGGCGGCCTTCTCCGGGAGGCCCGGAACCGAATGCTCGAACATCCAGCCGTAGTACTCGTCGACGGTGAGCTTCTCACCGGGCCGCTGCTTGGACTCGTAGTACCGACGAATCCCCAATGCCCCGTCGGGGTCGATCCGCCAGGACAGCTCGATCCAGAACTCGTTCTCCTCCCACACCGTCCCCGGATTCACCTGGCGGGTATCGGTGATCTCCTCGCCGAGCCGCTGACGGGCGGCGCGAAGCACGGGCTGGCGGAAGCCGATCCACCGTCCCGCGTACTGCTCGTACGAGTGGATGTCGTGGCGCTCCGAGGCCAACCCCATCGGGAGGATGTAGTCGGCGAAGTAGGCAGACTCGTTCCACGTGGGGGTGAGGGCGACGTGGAGACCGATCTTCTCGGGATCGGTGAGCACCTCGATCCAGCTGAACCCGTCGGGGTTGGTCCACACCGGGTTGTAGACACGGGTGAAGTAGACGTCGATCCTGCCTCTCCCCTCCTTGAGGAAATGCGGCAGGAGGATCGACATCTCATGCATCGCCAGGGGATACTCCAGAGGCCAGGTCAGCTCGTTCCACGTCTTCGGATGCCCCGGCGAGTGGATCGGCTTGGGCACGTACTTGGTCCAGGCGTTCGGGTAGGTGCCCCCCGGCGTCGCCACCGCGCCCAGGAGGGCGTTGAGGAGGAACAGCGTCCGTGAGACCTGCCACCCGCCCAGGTTCCCCGCCGCGGCCGATCGCCAATTGTGGGTCGACAGCCTGGTCCCGGCTCCGGCGACGAGCTCGGCGACCTCGGCGAGGGTCCGGGCGTCGATCCCCGACTCGGCGGCGGCGTACTCGAAGGTGAACTCCGCGTACAACTCGGCGAGGAGCTCCTCGAAGCGCTCGAAGGTTCCCGGCCCGTCGGGGTCTCGGTCCGCCAGGTACTGCTCCCAGTTCCACCAGCGGCGCACGAACTCACGGTCGTAGCGCCGGGTCTGGATGATGTGGTTGGCGATGGCCAGGTTGATGGCGGCCTCCGACCCCGGATAGGGGCTCAGCCAATGGTCGGCATGGGTGGCGGTGTTGGAGAGCCTCGTGTCGAGGACGATGAGTTTGGCTCCCCGGGCCTTGGCCTCGGTGATCCGCTGGGCGTGGGGGTTGAAGTAGTGGCCGGTCTCCAGATGGGCGGAGATCAGGTAGATCACCTCGGCGTTGGCGTGGTCGGGACTGGGTCGGTCGATCCCGGTCCAGAGCTCATATCCCACCCGGGCTCCGGAGGAGCAGACGTTGGTGTGGGAGTTGTGCCCGTCGACCCCCCAGGAGGCCATCACCCGTTCGGTGAACCCGTCCTCGCCGGGCCGCCCGACGTGGTACATGATCTCGTTGTGGCGTCCTTCGACGATGGCAGCTCGGATCCGGGCGGCGATGTCGTCGAGGGCCTCGTCCCAGTCCACCTCGATCCAGCGGCCCTCCCCCCGTTCTCCCACCCGCTTGAGGGGATGCAGGATCCGGTCGGGGTCGGTGATCTGGTTGAGGGTGGCCGGGCCCTTGGCGCAATTCCGCCCGCGAGATCCCGGATGCTCGGGGTTCCCCTCGAAGCGGCGAACCTCGAGGGTGTCCCGATCGACGTACGCCAGGAGCCCGCAGGCGGACTCGCAGTTGAAGCAGGTGGTCGGGACGAGCATGGTGTGTCGCTCGACCCGCTCGGGCCAGGCGCGGCTGTCGAGCTCCACCCAGTCGTCCCATCGTTCCTTGGGCGGAAAGGCCGCCAGGTGGATGCGGCTCGCGCCCGGGTAGAAGGTCTCACCCCGAGCCTCCACCTCGGCCCTGGCGGCGGCGACCCGCCGCGCCGTTCCCGACAGCTCCTCGCTCACCGTCGCCTCCTCCTCATGCCAGGGGAACCGCTTGGGCGGACTGGACGTACGCGTGCTCGTGGGCCAGGAGCCCGGCGAGGGCGACGAGCCCGGCCCACGCTCCGAGCCATGGGGCGCCGAGACCGACGGCGACCGACACGACGCCCCACCAGAAGAATCGCCGGTACCGTCCCCGCACCATCTCCCAGGTGGCCAGATGGGCGTGGGCGGTTCCATGGGGCAGGGTGACCTCCCCGAGGACGAACAGCAGGTGGACGAGCACCGATGCGGCCAGGAGCCACGCCAGGGGCGCGACCGCGTCCGGTTCGAGTGCCGGGGCGACGACCAGCAGCGCCGCCGATCCGGCGAAGAGCGCCTGGACGGCGATGTGGGCGGGCAGCAGCGGACTCTGCCACGCATCCCGGGCCTTGGACTGCGCGAAGAGGTACGCGGTGTACACGGCGGTCATCAGGGCGAGGGGCAGCCCCGGGATCGCCACGACCCGCCGCAGGGTCTCCGAGTCCACCAGACCCGCCAGAACCTGGAGGGTGAGCACGGCCCCGTAGCCGGCGATGATGAACGCCCCCCTCACCAACCAACTCCTCCAGTGCGGCCTGGTGAAGATGTAGTAGAAGCGCTCGGGGTGCTCGAGGTCGAAGATGAGGACGATCCCGGTCAGACCCAGGAACACGAGGGCCAACACCGGGGCGGCCCAGACGAAGAGATCCGACGACCACGACAGGGCGCCGACGAGGACGAGCAGGAGCGCCACCAGGTAGGAGCCCGCGGCGATCGACTTGGTCCAGGTGTAGAGGCTGACCCGCCAATCCCACGGCGCCCGGTGGGGTACGTCGTAGGAGAGGACCGCCGCCGCCGAGGAGTTCGCCCACCCCTCCGGGTGCCCCGACCCCACTCCGTCGCCCTGCTCGCTCCACATGTACAGACCCGCCGGGGGCCGACGTGCGGCGATGGGGTCGAGGGTCGTCTGGTGGGCGCCCTTGTAGAACAGCTTGGGTCGGGTCTCCTTCTCCGGACGCCGCACGGTCACCGGTTCACGCTGGACGATCTGGGCGACCTTGGACGTGGGATCGGCGAGATCCCCGATGAGAATCGCCTCGGTGGGGCAGACGACGACACAGGCGGGTTCCAGGCCGACGTCGAGACGGTGCGCGCAGAAGTTGCACTTCTCGGCGGAGTGATCTTCCGGGTTGATGAAGATGGCGTCGTAGGGACACGCGGCGATGCAGGCCTTGCACCCGATGCAGATCCGCTTGTCGAAGTCGACGATGCCGTCGGGCCGGATGTGCATCGCCCGGGTGGGACAGGCGGCGGCGCAGGGGGCGTCGACGCACTGGTTGCATCGGGTCACCTGGAAGGCTCGTCGAGCCTGGGGAAAGGTCCCGACGTCGACGTATTTCACGTAGGTGCGGGTGACGCCGAGCGGCACGTCGTTCTCGGATTTGCACGCGGTGGTGCAGGCGTGGCAGCCGATGCACCGCGTGTGGTCGATCACCTTGGCCCATCGGACCGGGGTGGAGGCCGACGTCTCCGCCTCCACGGTGCCGACGGCCCCTCCTCCCGTGTGGACGGCGCCGAGCACCCCGGGGAACGGTTCGTGAGCACTCATTCGTCCGGACATTAGATGGCGATTCCCGGGCGCGTCGGCGGCACTGGGTGAGACATCACCGAACTCGGTGTCAGGCCCGCTCGATGATGAAGTGGAACTCGCCGTCCACCTCGAACTGCTCTTTCAGGGGATGACCCATGTCGGCCGCCCAAGCCGGCACGTCGGTGCAGGATCCCTTGTCGGTGGAGATCAGCTCCACGGTCTGGCCCGGTGAGGCGGCCATGATCGCCTGGCTGAGCTTGATGATCGGCATCGGGCACTGAAGCCCCCGGGCGTCGACGACGGTGTCGGCCATTGCTTCCTCCTCCTGTGCTGCGCTCGATGGGGTGATCAGACGAAGAGACTGATCGAGGCCTGCTTCATCTCCGCGATCGCGGCCCCGGCTCCGGCCGGATCGGCGAGCCCGTCGATGAGATCGTCCCGTGACAGCCCCATCAAGTCCATCGTCATCTGGCAGGGCCAGAGCTTCACCCCCATCTGCTGGGCGAGCTCGAGCAGTTCCTGCACCGACGCCACCCGGTGCTTGTCGGCCAGGTCCTTCATCATCTTGGGCCCGAGCCCCGCGAAGTTGAGTTTGGAGAGCCCGAGGTTCTCGGGAGTACCCCGGTTGAAGACGGAGAGGAGCTTCTGCCGCCAGTCGTCGCCCGAGATGCCGGCGTCCGGACGCTTGAGGATGGCGAGGCCCCAGAACGTGAAGAACACCGTGACGTCCATGCCGTAGGCGGCGCCCGTGGTGGCGAGGATGAGCACCGGCCACGCCTTGTCCAGATCGCCGGAGGCGGCGATGAGCACCATCTTCTCCCGTTCGGGCTCGGGTTCGGTGCTGGTCGGCTCTTCGACGGGTGCCAGATCCGGCATCGTCATCGGCTCCTCCTGTTCCTCGACTCCGTCGCACATGCAGATATTCGCATCTTCATATGTTCACCTCGACGGTGTCAAGCAAAACTCCGGACTTTTTTTCGACGCATCTCCTCCCACGTTTCACGAACCCGTCTCCGACCTGACAGACGGCGGCTCACCTGCCATAGTGGGGGATCATGGCCGTCTCGCGTGACGAGATCACGAGGCTTCACGCCAACGTCTGCAAGGGGCTGGCCGACCCGAAGCGGCTCCTGATCATCCAGGCCCTCCGCGACGGTCCCCGCACGGTGACCGAGCTCACCGAGGAGCTCGCCCTCCCCCAGGCCAACGTCTCCCAGCACCTCGCGGTCCTCCGCCAGAAGGGTCTCGTGACCAGCTCCCGCGACGGGCACTGGGTCTACTACGAGCTGAGCTCGAAGAAGATCGTCGAAGCGATGGACCTGCTGCGCGAGGTGATGGCCGAGCAGTTCGGAGACATCTCCCCCTGAGCCGCCACCCCCGGCTCACCAGTATTCCTCGTAGTGGACGTTCCCGCGGACGGCCCTCCGATCCAGCCGGAACCCCCGCTCCACCAGCAGCTCGCAGACCCCGGTCGCTTCGGGAAACCGCGGCCGATCGCCGTTCCACGTCGGGAGCCCGATCATCTTCGGGTTGCCGCAGAGGAAGACGTGGGTGCGGTCCGGATCCAGCTCCACGCCGAAACGAGTGGCGAGCAGATCTCGCTCGATCACGTCCTGGATGTGGAGCCGATCCTCCTCGTCGGCGTCGGGCTCGCGGGTGGTGAGAGGGAGGTAGTGGTACTGGAGGTATCTCTCCTCCAGCTCCCGATGCCGATCGAGGTAACCGAGATCGGCGCGGTACCGGACCGAGACGACCGAGACGATCGGCCCGAGGTGCCCCTTCCGCAACAGCTCCACGATCATGGCGTTGTGCGGGGCCTCTCCGGTCCCGCTGGCCAGGAACACGACCTGCGACCAGGGGTCCACGACCGGGTCGAGGACGTATCGGCCCGCGATCTTCGGACCGAGATAGATGCGGTCGCCCGGGCGTTTCAACGCCAGTCTCGGTGTCAGCACGGGGATCCGCTCCCCCGAGGGTGGCACCAGGACGATGTAGAACTCCAGCTCGTCCGAGCGGTGAGGATCGGCCAGGTAGCGGTGTTCGTCGAAGATGGGCGACGAGATCGAGTACGAACGCCGGATCATCTTGTCCCATCGTTCACCGAGACGCGGGTCCTCGGCGGTGTCGATCCGCGGCTCCCAGTAGCCGAGCCCCAGGGAGGCGTACTGCCCGGCCTGATGGGCGGTGTCGCCATGATCCGGGCGAACCCGCAGCACCCACAGGTCGGAGTGGGCGCGATCGAAGTAGGTGATCGTGGCGTTGTAGTGGCGACGACGAAGCTCCTCGATCTGCTCCCGGTCACCCGGCCGCCAGACCCTGGGCCGCACCGTGGGGGCTTCGAGCTCCGGGAAGATCGCCTCCCGCACCCCGGCCCAGACCTCCGCGGGCTCCACGAGGACCATGCCCGGCCCGGCCTCCGCCCCGACACAGAACACCCTGCCTTCGGCCGACCCCGATCCGGTGAGGTCACAGCGGGCCAGGAACGGGCGGACCACCACCACATGGTCGAACTGGAGATCCGGCGTGCGGCGGTCGTCGAAGAACGCCATCGGGTGCCCGCCGACCTGTTCGATCGCATCGGGCTTGGATCGCCACAGGATCGTGACCCTGCGTTCTGCCTCGAGCCGAAACAGGGTCCGCCGCGACAGGCGAGACAGACGCGACAACGGGGTCCCACCGAGCGCCAGGACGACCCTGGCGCCGTCGGCCTCGAGCCGCAGCACCGCGTCGATGGCGGCGTCGTCGTCGCCCACGACGAGCACGTCGGTGTCCCACGGATCGAACCCGCCCACACCGTCGTGGACGTTGCCCTCCCCCGGCCCGGTGGTCCGCGGCAGCCGCGACGGAGCCAGGACGATGCCACGAGCCTCGATCCGATCCTCTCCGATGTCGACGACGACCCCCTCCGCGGTGCCCTCGACCCGGGCGACCTGCCTCCCGTATTCGACCACCAGGCCCGTGTGGGCGGCGACGTCCCCGACCAGGGGGTGTTCGGTCTCGGCGACCAGCAGGACGTCCGCGCCTGCCTCGGCGGCCTCGAGGGCCGCCGAGAGTGCGGTGATGCCGTCGCCGACCACCACCAGCCGATGGAGTCCTTGTCCGGACATTTCGTCTAACCTCGGTGCCAATGTACCCAACGGGCGCGCGACGCGCCCTCCCCCCCACGGGGGATGTCTACGGTTGGTCCCATGGGCTTCGACGAACAGACGGACGACGCGATGCACGATCGACAACGACGGGCCTGGCGCACGATCTTCGGCGAGGACCCCCGAAATGTGGGCAGCGAGCCGGACTACCGGTTCTCCTTCGCCAACGAGCGCACCTTCCTGGCCTGGATCCGGACGGCCCTGGCCCTGATCGCCGGTGGCCTGGGCGTCGAGACCGTCCTCCCCGAGTTCGGGGGCCGAAAGGAGCTGGGGCTCCTGCTGCTGGTCCTGGGGATGGCCGTCGCCTCCACCAGCTATCGCCGATGGTCGCGGAACGAACGCGCCCTCCGGACCGGGTCGCCGCTGCCGCCCTCCAACCTGCCGAGCCTGCTGGCCATCGGCGTGGCCGCGGTCGGCCTCGCCGCCGCCGCCATCATCCTCTTCGCCGAATGACCGCCGAGCGCCCGCACCGAGTCTTCGACGAGGGACTCCAACACGAGCGAACCGCCCTGGCCTGGGATCGCACCGCCCTCGCCATGATCGTCGCCGGAGCGTTCCTCTTCCGGGCCTGGCGGGCGTCGCTCCCTCTGCTCTTCGTCGTCGCCGGCGGCCTGATGATGGCGGCCGGCGGCTTCGTCCTCGTCGTCGCCTACGTCCGCTACGGCCGCCTCCACGGGGTGCTGCGAACCGGAGGGGAGGTGACGAACCCACGCCTCGTCCGCCTCGTCGGGACGGCGACCGTCGCCTTCTCGGTCGTCGCCATCCTCCGGGCCCTCATTCCCTGAGACGCGCCTCGTCGTCTTCGAAGATCAGATCCAGGCCGCCCTCCATCTCCAGCTCCGCCCGGTTGGAGAGGACGAGCAGGGCCACGAGTGGCGGGACGAAGAGCACCGCACCCACGCCGAGCCCGATCAGCATCGCCCGGAGCGTGGCCGGATGTCCGGCCGCGTCGGCGATGGTGAGGGAGTCCTCCAGCATCCACGGATACTGGCCGAACGCCCACCCCCACAGCACGGCCACCACCGCCACCACCGCTCCGACCCTGGCGGCCCGCAACCGGCGACCCACCAGGGAGACCAACGCGCCCGCCCCGCCGAGCACCGAGACCCCGATGAGCGGCCACCCCCTCGCGGTCAGCCCCTCGAACAGCGCCGGAGCGTCGGAGGCGAGCACGGCGATCCCCGCCAGCGCGAGCACCCCCGCCACCGCGGCGGAGACGAGACCCCGTCGCCGGAAGACCTCCACCAGCTCGTCGTCACCACGGCGGCGGGCCTCGCATGCCAAGAACACCGCGGCGAGGAACGCGGCGGTCGTGACCGCCAGGACGCCGGCGAGCACCGAGGTGGGGTTCCACCATGACCGGACGACGTCACCGGGGCCATCGACCGGAACCCGCCCCGAGGCCACGGCACCGGCGATCGTTCCGAGGAAGAAGGGGGTGATCACCGACGAGGACGCGAACACCGCACCGAAGGACCTCATCGATTCGAAGGACACCGCCGTCTTGCGGAACGCGAAGGCCGACCCCCGGAGGATGATCCCGATGGCCACCGCCGTCCAGGGGAGGTAGAGGGTCGCCATGATGGAGGCGAAGGCCTTCGGAAACGCCGACCACAGCGTCACCACCACGAAGATGATCCAGACGTGGTTCGCCTCCCAGACCGGACCGATGACGTGTTCGATGAGAGCCCGCTGCTTCGCCCCCCGTCTCCCCCTCCCGGCGACGAGATCCCAGAATCCGGCCCCGAAGTCGGCTCCGCCGAACACCACGTACAGGGTGAGACCGATCCACATGACGAAGGCCACCAGCTCGGGCAGGTTCATCTCGCTCCCTTCCGGAGACGACGGAGGGCCACCGTCGTCGCGGCCGCCAAGACGGCGTACACCACGATGAGCACGTAGTACCCGTATCGAATGCCGTGCACGGCGGTGACCGCCTCCTCCACCCGCATCACCTCGTAGACGATCCAGGGCTGGCGACCCACCTCGGTGACGACCCAGCCCGCCTCCAGGGCCACCACCGCCAGGGGTCCCGAGGCGACCGCCCCCCACCAGAACAGGCGGCTCCCCGGGAGCCTGCGCCGAAGGCCGGAGATCGCCGCCCACACGCCCAGACCCACGAGCGCGAAGCCGGAGGCCACCATGAGCTGGAAGGCCGTCCGCACCACCGGCACCGGGGGTCGATCCTCGGGAGGGACCCGATCGAGCCCGAGGACGACCGCGTCGGGATCACCGAAGGCGAGCAGCGAGAGCCCCTTGGGGATCTCGAGCGCGAAACGGATCTCGTCCCCGACGACGATCCCACCCACCGTGAGAGGCACCCCCGATGCCGTCTCGAACACCCCCTCCAACGCCGCCAGTTTCACCGGTTGGTTCTCCGCCACGAATCGGGCAGCCCAGTCGCCGACCAGGATCTGGACGGGTGCGAGCACCGAGGCGACCACGAAGGGGATGAGGAATCCGAGCCGGTGGTATCGATCCCTGCGTCCCCTGAGCCACCCGCGGGCGTACACGGAGGCCGTGAGGTATCCGGCCACCATGATGGCGGCGAGGATCATGTGAACGGTCTGCACCGGTGTCGCCGGGTTGAACATCGCCGCCAGCGGATCGACCTCTTCGACCCGGCCCGTCGCCAGATAGGTCTCCAGGTCGAATCCGGCCGGCTGGTTCATCCATGCGTTGGCGGTGACGACGAACCAGGCCGACGCGATCCCCGCCACGGGGATGGGGAGTCCCACCAGGAGATGGACCTTCGGCGGGAACCGGCGTCGCCCGTAGAGATACAGCCCGAGGAAGATCGCCTCCAGGAAGAAGGCGACGCCCTCGATGGCGAAGGGGAGCCCCCACACGTCCCCGAAGGTCCCCATGAGGCCGGGCCAGAGGATCCCGAGCTCGAAGGAGAGGATGGTCCCCGTCACGGCACCGACGGCGAAGAGCACCGAGAAGGCCCTCAGCCATCGCCGGGTGAGGCGGGCCGCGTCGCGGTCGCTTCGATACACCGCTCGCCAGTGGGCGATCAGCAGAAAGATCGGAAAGCCGACCCCCAGACTCGCCAGGATGATGTGGAATCCCAACGAGAGGGCCATCTGCTGGCGGGCGGCGAAGAGATCGGCCTCCAGCGCTCCCGCCACGAGGGTGATCGTCGCCATCAGCGTTCTCGACCTTCCGACGCCATCGTGGTGCCCGCACCCTCCGTCCGCAAGCCGAGGCGACGTCAGCTTCGCTCGAGGGCGCTTCGCAGCGCCGCTCTGGCCCGGAACAAGAGGCTCCGGAGCGCCGGGCCGGTCACGCCCATCACCTCGGCTGCCCGGTCGTAGGAGAGTCCGTGGCCGTCGACGAGCAGGAGGGCGCAGCGGTATCGATCCGGGAGGTTCTCGAGGCCTGCCAGCACCGCCTCCCGGAGCTCCAGATCGAGCACGACCTCCTCGGGATCGGGGGCGAGATCGGCCTGTTCGGGCGCCCGACCTTCGGCGACGTCGTCGAAGAGCTCGTCGAGGCTCGAGGGGGCTCGGCGGCGGCGCAGCATCCGGCATTCGTTGGTGGCGATCCGATGCAGCCAGGTGCGAAGACTGGCCTCCCCGCGGAACCCCTCGAGCTTCTCGGCGGCCTTGACGAGGGTGGTCTGGGTGACGTCGGCGGCATCCTCCGGATGACGGCAGAGATAGCGCGCCAGCCGCTCCAGGTCCTCGTGATAGTCCCAGATCCGGTCACTCATGCCGCCCGAAGCGTAGGATCTCCCTCCGACAACGCTCGAGTTCGGCGCGACGATTCGGGGGCTCGTGCATCGGTATTTGTACGGACATCGAATGCGAGGAGCATCATGACCCTGCACAGCACGACCATCGAGCAAGTCCCGGCCCTGCAGTGGCAGCGCTGGGTCACCGACACCGGAGGCGTCATCGTGGACGTCCGTGAGCCCCTGGAATGGCAGACGACCGGCGTCCTTCCCGGCTCCGAGCTGATCAGCCTGGCGGAGCTGCCTGCCGCCCTCGGCCGGCTCGACCGGGAGACGCCCGTGCTCGTCGTCTGCCGCAGCGGGAACCGCTCCCAGCAGGCGGCCGAGTTCCTGGCCGCCCGCGGATTCCGCCGCGTCGCCAACCTCGCCGGGGGCCTGGCCGCCCTCGGCGCCGCCTGAGGAGGAACGACATGGAGATCTTCGGGATTCGAACCGAGGGCCTGGGGGACTCGACCTACCTGCTGGTCCATGAGGGAGTCGGGGTGCTCGTGGACCCACAACGAGACGTGGAACGGTTCCTCGCCCCCTTGGAGAAGACGGGCGCCGACCTCAGGTTCGTCCTGGAGACCCACCTCCACAACGACTACGTCTCCGGCGGTCGGGACGCCGCCAAGCGCACCGGGGCGGAGCTCGTCCTCCCCGCGGCCGCCGCCCCCGCCTTCCGCCACACCCCGGCCTTCCACATGGAAGACCTCGACGGCGGCCCGCTCACCATCCGCCCGATCCACACCCCCGGCCACACCCCCGAACACACCAGCTACCTGGTCCTGATCGAGGGTCGTCCGGTCGCCCTGTTCTCCGGCGGATCTCTGCTCGTGGGTGCCGCCGGCCGCCCCGACCTCCTCGGCCCCGAACGGGCCGACACCCTCGCCCGGCTCCAATACCGGTCGGTCCACCGCCTCGCCGCCCTCCCCGACGACGTCGGCCTCTACCCCACCCACGGCGAGGGTTCGTTCTGTACCGCCAGCGGCGCCGGGAGGACCACCTCGACGATCGGCCAGGAGAAGGCGACCAACCCCGTGCTGGCCTATCCCGACGAGGACAGCTTCGTCGAGGCCCAGCTCGGCGCCCTGCAGCCCTATCCCCGCTACTACCGGTACATGGGGCCTGCGAACCTGTACGGCCCCGAACCGCTCCCCGACGCGGCGGTCCCCTCCCTCTCCGTCGAACGACTCTCCGAGGTGGACGCCACCGTCGTCGACATGCGCCCCCGCGCCGCCTACGCGGCATCCCACCTCCGGGGGTCGCTGGGCGTGGAGCTGCGGCACGACTTCGGAACCTGGGTCGGTTGGCTGGTCGACGACATCCGCACCCCGATCGTCTTGGTCGCCGAGCCGAACCAGGACGTCGAAGAGGCCGTGGTCCAGCTCAACCGGATCGGCATCGACGAGGTCGTCGGTGTCGTGACCGACCTGACGAGGTCACCGGACCTCGTCTCCTTCCGCACGGTCACGGTGGCCGAGGTGGCCGACGCCCTCGCCCGCGGCGAGCAGATCGTGGACGTTCGGGCACCGGTCGAGCGGGAGACGCTCCACCTTCCCGGCACGATCCACGCCTACGTCCCCGACCTCGCCGACGGGTTGCCCTCGGACATCGATCCTTCCCGACCCGCCTGGCTCGTCTGCGCCACGGGATATCGGGCGACGATCGCGGCGTCGCTGCTGGAGCGTCACGGCGTCGAGCCGGTCGTGCTGACCGACGGCGGCGTCGAGGACGTCGCCCGCCTCGCCGAGGCATCCCTCCCCGGCTGAGCGACCGGCGCCGCCCTCCCGACGGCCGGGGCGGGATCGGACCGGGGCGCGGTTCGTTCTATCCTCGGCCTCGGTGTCCGCTCGGAACCTCGATCGGAGCTCCCGACCCCTGTGGGAGCAGGTCCTCGACGACCTCCGCCGGCGACTCGGCGCCGGCGAGTTCGGGGACCGGTTCCCCACCGATCGAGAGCTCGTCGCCGACTATGGCGTGAGCCGCCACACGGTCCGGGAGGCGGTCCGTCACCTCCAGCAGGAGGGACTCGTGACCCGGCGGCGTGGGAAGGGCTCGTTCGTCGCCGACGCGGAGTTCGAGCAGCCCCTCGGGACGCTCTACTCGCTCTTTCGCTCCATCGAGGCCCAGGGCGTGACCCAGACGTCGGTGGTGCTGGCCCAGGAGACCCGGATCGATGCCGAGGCGGCGAAGGTGCTGGAACTCGCCGACGAGACACCGTTGTTCTACCTGGAGCGGATCCGCCTCGCCGACGACGAACCCCTCGCCCTCGACCGGGCGTGGCTCCCCCTCGAGATCGCCGAGCCCCTGCTCGAGGTGAACTTCACCCGGACGGCGCTCTACGACGAGCTCCGGGAGCGCTGCGGGGTCGGTCCCGAATCGGGGATGGAACGCATCCGTCCCATCGTCCCCGGACGCGCCGAAGCGGTGAAATTGGGGATCGATGTGGGCGATCCTGCGTTCGAGATCGACCGGAGGACGACCTGCCATGGCCGTCCGCTGGAGTGGCGGATCACCCTGGTGCGGGGCGATCGGTACGTCTTCCGGGTGGACTGGGACTCCCCCGGTCACCGGCCCCAGACCAACCTGATCCCCGATCTCCCCTGACCGAGGACGGGGGACGCCGAGCCCCCGGGCTCGAAAAAAATCCGTACATTTTCCCTTCGCGCGGTCCCCGGCTCCGGTATATTCGAAATTCCGCATATGTCGGAGGAGACAGGATGCAGGTGACCACCATCAGGACGCCCGGCCTCGGGGACAGCACGTACATCCTCAGCCACGAGGGTCGCGCCCTCGTCGTCGACCCCCAACGCGACAGCGACCGTTTCCTCTCCGTACTCGCCGATCACGACGCCGAACTTCGCTTCGTGCTGGAGACCCACCTCCACAACGACTACGTCTCCGGCGGCCGAGACCTGGCCGCCCGCACCGGGGCGGAGCTCGTCCTCCCCGCGGCCGCCGCCCCCGCCTTCCGCCACACCCCGGCCTTCCACATGGAGGACCTCGACGGCGGCCCGCTCACCATCCGCCCGATCCACACCCCCGGCCACACCCCCGAGCACACCAGCTACCTGGTCCTCGTCGAAGGTCGTCCGGTCGCCCTGTTCTCCGGCGGATCTCTGCTCGTGGGTGCCGCCGGCCGCCCCGACCTCCTCGGCCCCGAACGGGCCGACACCCTCGCCCGCCTCCAATACCGGTCGGTCCACCGCCTCGCCGCCCTCCCCGACGACGTCGGCCTCTACCCCACCCACGGAGCCGGATCCTTCTGCACCGCCACGGTGGCCGCGGTCACCACTTCCACCATCGGGGACGAGAAGGCCACCAACCCCGTCCTCGCCTACCCCGACGAGGACAGCTTCGTCGAAGGACAGCTCTCGGGTCTGGTCCCCTACCCGAGCTACTACCGGTACATGGGGCCTGCGAATCTGTATGGACCCGAGCCCTTGCCGGAGATCGACGTCCCCGAGCTCACCCCGTCCGACCTCGACACGCTGGATGCCGAGATCGTGGACGTGCGCCCCAAGGCGGACTACGCAGCAGGCCACATCCCCGGCGCCTGGGGGATCGAGGCCAACGAGGACTTCACGACCTGGGCGGGTTGGCTGCTCCCCTACGACGCCGAGATCGTCTTCGTCGTCGGCGACGACCAGGATCCGAGAGAGCTCGCGGTCGACCTGGCACGGATCGGATTCGAGCGGGTCCGCGGTGCCCTCCGCGGCATGGACGCATGGATCGCCGAGGGCCGTCCGGTGGAGTCCCACCGGACGATGACCGCCCGTGAGTTCCTCGACGAGGCCGAACCCGACGCCCAGGTCCTCGACGTACGGGCCCCCAACGAGCTGGACATGGGGGTACTGGAAGGAGCACGCCACATCTTCCTCCCCGAGCTCCTCGAAGAGATCCCCGACGACCTCGACCCCGAGCGACCCGTCTACATCGGCTGCACGACCGGCCACCGGGCCTCGGCGGCGGCCGGTCTTCTGCTCCGGGCCGGCTACGAACCGGTGGTGCTCGTCGGAGCGAGCCTGCTGGGCGTGATCATGCTTCAGGCCCAACGGGCCACCGCGGACGCCTGACGGATCCGCGAACCGGATCCGTCCCTTCGACGTAGAGGGGGATACGACGAAAGGGAGGATCACGATGAGACATCGCCGGATCTGGCCTGCTGCCGCGGTCGGCTTCGCGCTGGTGGCGGCGGCCTGTGCCTCTGCGCCGGAGGCCACGACGACGACCGCCCCCGAGACCACGACCACCACGGTCGCCACGACGACGACCGCCCCCGAAGCCGCAGGGCCGCCACGGTCGCCATCGGCGTTGGAGGCGGAGGCGCAGACCTCCGACGGCACCACCGTCACCATCGCCTCGGTGACCCTGCCCGCCCCCGGCTTCGTCGCCGTCCACGCCGCAGGCGACGGCGGTCCCGGCCCGGTGATCGGCGTCTCCGACCTGCTCCCCGAAGGGACCAGCACCGACGTCGTCGTCACCCTCGACACCCCCCTCGAAGCCTCCGCCGCCGTCTTCCCCATGGTCCACATCGACATGAACCAGAACGGCGCCTACGACTTCGCGCCACCCGACGTCACCACCGACGTCCCCGGCCTCGGCGACGACGACCAATCCGTCGCCGTCACCAAGATCGAGATCACCGTGGAAGGTTGAGACGAACCGAGGTCGCACCGACGGGTGCCTCCCTTCGAAGGGAGGCACCCGTCCCGTCTCCCGGTAGCCTGGCGGGCCGTGAACCGATCAGAGCTCATCGCCGCCGCCCGTGCATGGATCGCCGGGGATCCCGATCCCGAGACCCGGTCCGAGCTCGAGGCCCTCATCGCCGCCGACGACCTCACCGAGCTGGCCGACCGGATGGCGGGAACCCTCCGCTTCGGGACCGCCGGACTTCGAGGCCGGGTCGAGGCCGGGTCGAACCGGATGAACCGGGCCACGGTGATCCGGACCACCAAGGGCGTCGCCGACTGGCTCGCCGCCCACGGCCGCCGAGGCCCGGTGGTCGTCGGTCGAGATGCACGGTTGTCGAGTGAGGCCTTCATGGCCGACACCGTCGCCGTCCTGGTCGCCGCCGGGATCGACGTCCGCTTTCTGCCCGAACCCACACCGACGCCGGTGATCGCCTACGCGGCCCGGAAGCTCGAGGCGGATGCGGCCATCGCCATCACGGCCAGTCACAACCCGCCCGCCGACAACGGATACAAGGTGTACGGGTCGAACGCCGTCCAGATCATCCCACCGGTGGACACCGAGATCGCCTCGGCGATCGACCGGGTCGGCCGGGCGATCGACGTCCCCCGAGCCGACGACCCCTACGGGCATCCCCTGTCCGCGCCCCTGGACCTGTGGGACGCCTACATGGCCGATCTCCGACGGCTCCTCCCCCCCGAACGAGGATCCGACACCCTCGACATCGTGTACACGCCACTCCACGGCGTCGGCGGCCCCTGGACCACCGGCGCCCTCGCCCGCTTCGGATTCACCGCAGTCCACACCGTCGCCGACCAGTTCCAGCCCGACGGCCGGTTCCCCACCGTCGCCTTCCCCAATCCGGAGGAGCCGGGCGCCCTCGACTTGGCGGAGACCCTCGCCGCCCGCGTCTCCGCGGATCTCGTGATCGCCAACGACCCCGACACCGACCGGCTCGCCGTCTCCCTCCCCGTCGCAGAGGGGTTCCGGAAGCTCACCGGGAACCAGATCGGCGTCCTCCTCGCCGACTTCCTCCTCTGCCACACCGATCTCGAGCGCCCCATCCTCGTCAACACGGTCGTGTCCTCCCCGATGCTCGGCGCCGTCGCCGAGGCCGTGGGAGCCGTCCACGTGGTCACGCTCACGGGCTTCAAATGGATCTGGAACGCCGTCTTGGACCTCGAAGCCGCCGGCGAAGGTCGCTTCCTGTTCGCCTACGAAGAAGCCCTCGGCTACTCCGTGTGGCCCGCCGTGCGGGACAAGGACGGGATCAGCGCGGCGGTCGTCTTCGCCCAGCTCGCCGCCGAAGAGGCGGCCCGCGGCCGCACCGTCTGGGACCGACTCGACGACCTGTACCGCCGGTTCGGGGTGTGGGTCTCGGTCCAGCACTCCGTCGTCCGTCCCGGCCCCGGCGGTACCGAGGAGATCGAGGCGGCCATGACCCGTCTCGGATCCACCCGTCCGTCGACCCTCGGCGGCCTGACGGTGACGGGCATCGAGGACTATCGGATCGGCGCCGAGCGCCGCCCCCGATGGCTCCCGGCGACGCCCCTCGTCGAATACCGGCTCGACGGCGGACGTGCCCTCGTCCGACCCTCCGGCACCGAGCCGAAGTTGAAGGTCTACGTCGACCTCGGCGAGCCGGCGCGTCGGGATCTACGGGCCCAGGAGGCGGCGCTCACCGCCACCGCCGATGCGGTGGCGCTGGATCTGGTCCGGTTCGCGGGGGTCTCCTGAGCGAGCCGCTCAGCTCCGGCCGACGGCGAGCCACGGACCCCGATCGAGGCGACCCTCCCGGTGCCGTCCGTCGAGGAGGGATCTCCACCGCCCCCCGACCTCTACCGGATCCGACACCAGCGCCAACCGCCAACCGTCCCCTTCGAAGAGCCGCACCGACCCGGCGTTCTCGACGAGCCGGCCCGGACCGTCCGCCGCGTGTCCCAGAGCGACGAGGGCGCCGAGGCTCGGCCGGGGATCGGCTCGCCGGTCGAGCAGGCCGACCCGCGGGAAGTACCCCCGGTCGTGGTCACCGAACCCGTCGAGGAAGACCTCCACGCCGGACCGGGCGACGATCTCCGCCTCGACGACTCGGTTCGCCACGAGCGTGTCGTCGTCGAACATCGACCCTTCGGAACGTCGCGGAAGCTGGGCGACGACGACGGCACCCATCCCACTCGCCGAGACGATCCCCGTCACCGCCTCTGCCGTCTCCCAGACGGGGGCGTCGGGTCCGATGCGAAACACGGCCTCGTCGGCCGGGCCGACGGTCGCCTGGAGAGCCTCCGGGTCGATGTCGGGACGGAAGCCGTGAGCGACGAAGTGCCCGTGGCTCCAGCCGGATCCTTCCCATGGGGTGAGAGGACCCACCGCGACGACGCCCGACGGTGGGCGCGGCATCCGAGCGTCCCAGACCTCTCCGGGTGCCAGGACCACCTCCCACCGGGTGACGGCAGCGACCGGCGGGACGTCCCCCAGCCGACCGACCCCGGCCACGAGCACCGTGAACTCGACCCCCCGGGCCGCCAACTCGAGGACCCGTTCCCTGGTCTCGGGACGTGCCAGATCGCCGAGGGGGATCCGGACCCGCCGGATCCTCGCCTCCCACAACGCCAAGGTGGGTGCGTCGTCTCGAGCCAACGTGCGGGTGAACTCGTCGAGGCCCCCCATCGCCAGCTCCCTCGGTGCGGCCCAGCCGTGACGGAACGTGACCCCCAGATGGGTCTCCCAGCCCGGCGCGGTCACCATCTCCGCGGCCTCGGTCCCGCCGGACGTGTCTCCCCAGGTTCGCACGGGTCGGACGACGTGACCGTCGGACGTCACCTCGACGATGAACAACCCCAGTTTGGCCCGGTCGTCTCGGCCGAACTGCGCCGCGGGCGCGACGGCGTCGAACTCGGCGTATCCGGGCCGGACGAACCCGACGGCGGGGACGACGTAGAGGTCGGTGCCGAGGTGGCGACGGTGGAAGAACCGGTGGACGTGGCCGGAGAACACCGCTTCGACCCGGTACCGCTCGATCAGGGCCAGGAGCCGCCGTCGAGCACCGAGACCCAGATTGTCGTAGTGCTCCTCCTCGTCGGGATCCCAGAGGTAGGGGGGATAGTGCCCGAACACGAAGGTCCGCTCACCGTTCACCTCGGCGTCGGCCAGGGTCTGCTCGAACCACCTCCAGTGGGCACGCTCGGCCTCGGTCCCGGTGCCGAGGACCGGGGTGTCGATCAGCACGAACCGGCAGCCGCCCCGGGAGAAGGACCTCCACCGTGGACCCCAACGGGCCTCGAAGGCCCCGTAGTGCTCCTCGGCGGCCTTCGGCGCATCCACCCAGGGGAAGGGTTTGTCCCCCACGTCGTGGTTCCCCGGCACGACGTGGAGCGGCATGGTGAGAACGTCGTAGGCGGCGGCCGCCAACGCGTTCGCCGCCGCGTGATGGGGATCGCCGGGGACGGGGTGGACGACGTCGCCCAGGTGGATCACGAACGCGGGGCCGAGTCGGTTCAGCATCTCCACCACGTGACGATTCCGAGCCGCCAGGTGTGCGTTGGCCTCGAAGTCTCCCGGGTCGAGATCTTCGGGTCGGACGTGGGTGTCGGCGACGACCGCGAACCTCATCGCGACGTCATGAGGAGTCGTCGGATCTCTTCGGCGACCGCCTCGGGAGCCTCCATCGGGATGAAGTGGGTGATCCCCTCCAGGCGGACGTGACGGGCCCGCAGGTGGGTGGCCGTCTCCTCGGCCACGTCGGGGGGATGGGTCACGGAGTGCTCCGCCGTGACCAGGGTCGTGGGGATGTCGAGTCCTTCGACGGCGTCCCACACCTCGGCGAAGTCCTCCTGGGAGAAGGTGGCCGCCTCCCACTCGGGCCGGCATTTGAGCTTCCACCCGTCCGCCGCCTCGAATCCATGGTCGATGTAGAGGCGAAGCACCTCCTCGGGCCAGGTGGCGAAGACCTCCTTGGCGGCGAAGCTGCGGTAGGCCTCCTCACGGCTCGGAAACGAGGGCCGGCGACGACGGGCGGCCTCGGCCCACGGGTTGCCCATGGTGCGCATCAGCTCGACCGCCTCGGCGGGGAGGAGGGCGGGATCGATCACGACGACTCCGTCGAAGAGCCCGAACCGTGCCTGGCAGGCGGCGACCGCCATGCCGCCGAGGGAATGACCGACCCCGAAGGTGCGGCCCCGCCCACGGAGGCTCGCCGCGACGTCCCGCACGTCGGCGGCGTAATCCCACACCGATGGACCCCGGTCGGGTTCGGGAGAGTCGCCGTGACCCCGCAGGTCCACCGCCGCGAGGGTCGCTCCGACCCCCTTGGCTCGGAGCACTCGGACCGTCGGGACCCACATCTCCTTGTGGAAGCCGGTGGCGTGGGCGAACACGACGAGGTCGTCGTCACCCTCCCAGACCAGGACCGCCAGGTCGAGGTCGCCACCGCCCACCCGCTTCCGCCGAGCGTCGGTGAGGACCTGTTCGAGGGATGGGGTCTGGGGGGACTCCATGGGCGCGCACCGTAGCAGCGGAAGCCCTCAGCCCTCCAGGCTTCCCGGGTCCGGCGGGACGTCCACCGCGTGGGCCCGCAGGATCTCGAGGGGGACGATCTCCAGGGCTCGTTCGTGTGTCGAGGCGAGCACCACCGGGGCGGCGACTCCGTCGAGATGGGCCCGCAGCCAGTTCGCGGCGGTGACGCACCACCGATCCCCGGGCACCAGGCCGGGGAATCGATACTGCGGCATCGGCGTGACGAGATCGTTCCCGATCCGCCGCTGATGTTCCAGGAACTCCCGGGTCATCACCGCGCAGATGGTGTGGCTCCCCAGGTCCGACTCGTCGGTGTGACAGCTCCCATCCCGGTACCACCCGGTGAGGGGATCGGTGCTGCAGGGTTCCAGCTCTCCTCCGAGGACGTTGCGGGCCATGTCACGAGTATGGCGCGTGTCGGGCCGATGCAGCGCCCCTCACCCCCACAGCTCCCGGTGGCGGGAGAACTCCGCCAGGAACCGGTCGAGGTCGCCGTCGTCGTTGTAGAAGTGCAGCGAGACCCGCAGGTTCCCGTCCCGGGACGACGTGACGATGCCCGCCTCGGCGAGGACGGCGACGAGCCGTTCGGCGTCGTGGACCCTGATCGCCACCATCGGTCCCGGAGTCTCCGTCGTCGGCGTGGCGACCGTCGCCCCCAGACCCTCGACCTCCGCCACCAACCGTCTCGCCAACGTCCCCACATGCGCCTCGATGGCGTCGACTCCCACCTCGTTCACGATCCCGATCCCGGCCACGGCTGCGTAGATGGAGGGGATCGGCGGCGTCCCCGCCTGGAACCGGCGGGCGTCCGGTGCGGGGCTGTAGTCGTGGACGTCCATGGCGAAGATGTCCTCGTCGGCGAACCAGCCCGTCTGGGTCGGGACGAGCCGTTCCGTCAGATCCTTCCGGCACCACAGAAACGCCACCCCGGCCGACGCGAGAAGGTACTTGAGGGCGCCGCCGGCGACGAGGTCCGCCCCCAGC
>JALSJV010000074.1 GCA_026989215.1 Acidimicrobiia bacterium
GCCCTCGACCCGATCCAGAAGGGCCCAGTTGAGCGCCACGTCACCGGTGAGGGCGTCGGAGAGGCGGTCCCGGAGACGTTTCAGGAGTTCGGTCGGGTCGAGGACGAGGGTGACGGCACCGAGGGGTGGCAGCGGCCCCTTGGGATGCTCGATCGAGAGCAACAGTCTTCCGGGTTCGCTGGTGACGACCTGCACTTCGAATCCGGCGGCTCCGACCCGGAGGGTGCCCACCGCCCCTTCGGAATCGAGTACGAAGTCCGGCTGCGCCGTCCTGAACCACACCGCGCTCACACCGGACCGCGTCAGAGACGAGGGATCCCGCGGTTCGGGTGCGTGGAGGTGCAGCTCCCGAACGCCGCGCCTCCGACCGACGGCGGCCACCTCGGCCTCGAGCGCCTCGATGAGTTGTGGAACCAGCCGACGCACATGCCCCTCCCGAAGGGGAGACGGTACCTGCGGTTCCCGCCCGATGCCCGCCGACGACCTCCCACCTTCCCCGTTCGAGACCCGCCCACCCGAGATCTGTCACACCCTCCCGATATGTTCGGACGGGAGCAGAGTGGGAGGACATCGTGATGGATCTTCGTGATCTCGCCACCGGGTACCTGGAGGCGGAGGGATACGACGTCAAGGAGCGGGACGGTGGCCTGTTGGAGGGGCGCCGAGCGGCGATCGGACGAGACGAACGCATCCTGGTGTGGACACCGGGCGAGGAGGCGGCCCGTACCATCTCCAGACGGCTCGGCTACTACATCGGGCAGTTCGGCGAGTGGGCCGACCGGGCTCCCCAGGCCGCCAAGTTCCTGCTCGTGCCGTCCACCTCGGGCCTGACGTCCGAGTTCCGGAAGACCGCCTCCTACCTCGGCGTCAAGATCCTGGTGCCCGCCCAGTTCTTCGACACCGAGATGCGCTGGGAACGAGCCCAGACGGCGGCCAGCCCCTCCCGTCGACTCGCCGACGAGGGCAAGGGGAAGCTCGGCCGGCGGGTCCCCCAACCCTTCTCCTACGACTACGGGGAGCAGCGGGGCGACGACCTGCTCCCCGTCCTTTTCGACGAGCTCCGTTCGGACACGGGGACCTCGGTCCATCTCGTGATCGGCCCCGCCGGGATGGGGAAATCCTTCCTGTTCGAGGCGCTGTTCGCCCGACTGTACGAACGGTTCCAGAGCGACAAGCGGAACCAAATCCTCTCCCGCCGACCCTTCGCGCTGCTGCCCGACCATCTCCGGGGTACGTCGTTGTCGCTGGCCAGCGTCGGTTCGATCCTCGCCGACTACCTCGGCTCGGAGTTCGCCCGTCCCCTCGGCCGCGACGTCTTCGAGTGGCGGCTCACCAACGGGAGCGCCCTGTGGATGATCGACGGTCTCGACGAGATCATCGCCCGCGACCCTGATTTCTTCACCGACCTCCTCGACCTGGAGACCTCCCCGGGAAGCACCCCCGCCAAGGTCCTCATCTGCGTCCGGGACTCGCTGCTCTCCACCGATCCGGCGCTGCGGGAGTTCTGCTCCGAGCACCACGCCGAGATGAAGGTGTACCGCCTGGAACCCTGGAAGCGGGAGACCCTGACACTGTTCGCCGACCGTCACTTCGACGACCGGGATGTGAGACGGCGGTTCCTCGGCGTGCTGGAGGGGACACCGCATCTGGCCGACCTGGCATCGGTCCCCTTCTACGCCGCCGTGCTCGCCGACGAGGTCGAATCCGGAACCCTCGAGCCGGAGGCCGGAAGGATCGAGCTCCTCGCCTCCGCCCTCGACGGAATCATCGAGCGGGAATACGAGAAGGGCCTGCTCGACCCGCGTGTGGTCCCGAAAGAAGACGTCGTCGAGTTGTTGGAGTCGCTCGCCAGCATCGACTTCGACCAGAGGCTCCACGGGATCGACGTCGGCGACGTCCGCGACTTCGCCGAGATCATCCTCCCCCCGGACCTGAGTGCCGACGATCTCGACCGGTACACGGCGAACATCACCCAGCTCGCCCTGTTCGTCACCGCCGGGGAAGGGCGGATCCGTTTCGTGCACGAACCGCTCGAGCTGTACCTGCTCGGCCGGTTCATCGCAGGACGCATCACCAACGAGGAGGAGTTCGTCTCCAACCTGGCCCGGGGCCCGATCCCGACGGACTGGGTCACCTGGGAGGTGGTGGCGGATGCGGTGCGACGGGAGAACCGTCAAGGCGAGCTCCTCCAGCTCGCCGACAGGATCCAGTTCCGACCGGGCTTCAACAACCTGATGCGGCTCGCCGCTCTCCTCGGACCCGACGAGGTTCCCCTGCGGGATTTCCCCCTGTCCGGCACCGACCTCAGCGACGTCGTGTTCACGGGTGTGGACTTCTCGGAAGTGTCGTTTCGCGACGCCGACCTGACCAACACGCTGTTCGTCGGGTGCCTCCTCGCCGGGACCGACTTCAAGGGTGCGGTCCTCGCCAACACGGCCTTCGTCGGAGGGACGGAGGATCAGCTCGCCGGGGCGTCCTTCGGGGATCTCAGCCGCCTCCATTCGATCCGCACCCCTGAAGGCGCCCTCGATGACCATGCCGCGGCGGCCGGCTGGCTGCGGGAGCGGACCCGGAGCACCGAACCGGTCGTCGAGCCGTGCCCGGCCGCACGCCAGCTCCACCACCTGTTCAGGAAATACGTGAACCCGCTCGGACAGCCCCGGCGGCGGAGACTCCAGGAGCGGGCACTGCTCCGAGGCGAGCGAGTGTACGACCAGAGGAGGACCGTCGACGAGGCGATCCGTCACGGCTATCTGGTCGGACCCGACCACCGCGGCCACGTGGAGCGAACCGACGGCGGCAGGTACTCGGAGCTGGTCGAATGGGTGAAGGCGTTCACCCTCAGCCCCGGGCTTCGGGATCTGCTCGACGACCTCTGCGACGAGCCGGGGTGCGTGCACGTACCGAGAAGCTGAAGCGCTCACGCCGACACCCCCGCCCCCGCCAAGAAAGGCAAGAACGGAAGGAACCTCCATCCATGTCGGACATCACGTTGAAGCTCACCACCGATGAACTCTTCGCAGTCGCCTATGCCCTGTTCCACCAGGTGATCCGAGAGGTGAAATGGTGCGTCAGGCCGGACGAGTGGGGATGGGACCAGTCCGGCTGGAGGTTCCAACAGGAATCGACCAACGACCTGGTCCAGGCGTACACCAAGACCCTCCTGGAGCTTCGGGACCTCGACGGGCTGACCCCTGAGCTCCTCTCGACGGTCACCCTCTCCGAACCGATGTGGGACCTCATCGACCAGATGGCCAACGCCCAGTCGCAGGAAGACCTGCCCACCCACGGCAGACACGACCACGACGAATGCTTGGTGTGTTGGGCGTTCCTGCTGGTGTGAGCCCGAGACGCGGGCGGAACGGGGACGTTTCGGGTTCGACCCGAGGATGCGCCGCCGCCATCCCTGCCCGACCCGGATGGAACACGAGAACGGTTGCCCTTCACCCCCAGCCCTCTGCCACTAGCCTGCTCCGCCAGAACCAGGGTGGGAGGAAATGACCGAGCGAGTCGATATCCAATGCCCTGACTGCGGCGGTCCCATGGTGGTCAGAACCGCCAGACGGGGACCCAACGCCGGTCAGCGGTTCTACGGCTGCCGCAACTTTCCGAATTGCCGCGGCACCCGCCCCCTGGACGAAGCCGACGACCCGGTCGAACCGGGGAACCCGACGGTGACCGCGAGCGCCGCCCAGACGGAGGCATTCGGGCTCGAGCCCCGGTTCCAGTGGGCCGACTGGAACGACGACCGGCTGTGGTCGACGCTCTACACGATCGGCGGGGGCATCCTGCGGGCCTCGCCCCAGATCATGCGGCACGTCGACAGCGCTCCACGACGGGCGAGAGTCCGGCTGGAACAGACCTTCATCGCCGTCTCGGGTCCCCGCAATCTCACGGATCCGGCCGTCGACCAGGTGGTGGGGACGTTCCGCAAGATCCTCCAGCGGGGAGACCGGCCACCTCTCGACCCCACCGCCGAAGCGAAGCTCGTTCGACTGGCTGGGATCTCGACCCTGTACGAGTCCGAGCTCCCCGGGGACCTCACCCACGAGATCCCCGACATCGCACAGGCCACCGAAGCCCGGGTTCACGATGTTCTCCATGTGACACATGACGAATTCGAACCCCGGGACGATTGGCGTCTCGGCTCCGAAGAAGAGCGGCGGTTCCTCGAACTCCTCCACCTCGAGTTCGGGCCCCATGTGGCTCACTGGGTGTACCCCCAACCGTCCCTCGGGCTGCTCATCGGGGACCCGACCGATCAACGTCGCCCCGATTTTCTCATCGCGCCGCCGTGGCAGGACCCGGTGATCGTGGAGATCGACGGCATCCGACATGAGTCGTCCCGACAGGTCGACGACCGCCGCGACGCCGACCTCGGGGCCCACGGATTCGACGTCGTGCGAATCGGTGCCTCCGACATCCGTCATGGTCGGCTCGGCGCCATCGCACAAGCGATCGTCACACCACCACGGATTCCCGCCGACCCGCAGCTCGCCATCCTTGTCCACGGCCCCGCCCAGGCCACCCGCCTCGGCCTCGGCATCGCCGAGGCGGTCGAGCGGGGATGGTTGGAGGGGGCCGGGACCTGGCATCTGGAGATCCACGACAGTCTCGGCATCACCGCCGCAGTGCTTCCGTCGTTCCTGGAGCTGTTCGCGGCGGTCGACGAGCTGTGGGCGGGATACCTGGCTCCGGAGAAGGTCGTGGTGTCGGGTCCGGAGGGGAGCTTCGCGCTTCGAAGGGTGGGGATCGCATCCTACGAACCGACCGCCCCCGAACCGGGATCACCCGACGTCACCATCCACCTCCAGCACGACCGCGGGCCAGGCGACGCATTCCCGACCCCCAGCGGCCCGACGGTGGTGATGCGGCCCGCGACGTTGCCGCTTCGTCTGGCGGAACGTCGAGCAGAGGG
>JALSJV010000075.1 GCA_026989215.1 Acidimicrobiia bacterium
TCATCCGGGGTCACGGATGCGTGCCGTCGTTCCTCGGCTACCACGGGTATCCGGCGAGCATCTGCACGTCCCCGAACGACGTCATCGTCCATGGCATCCCCGACGAATACCGTCTCCGCGAGGGCGACATCATCTCGATCGACGCCGGTGCCATCTTCGAGGGATACCACGGGGATGCCGCCTTCACCGTCGCCGTCGGCGACGTGCCCGACGCCGTGGACCGGCTCATCGCCGCCACCGAGGAGGCGATGTGGGCGGGGATCGCCCAGGTCCGCGACGGCGCCCGGGTCGGCGACATCGGCGCCGCCGTCGAGGCGGTCGGGGAGCGGGAAGGGCTCGGCGTGGTGCGGGAGTACGTGGGACACGGGATCGGCCGGCAGATGCATGAGGAGCCTCAGATCCCCAACTACGGCAAGCCCGGCACCGGCATGCGGTTGCGCACCGGGATGGCGGTCGCCATCGAGCCGATGTTCAACCTGGGGACGTGGGAGACCAAGGTGGACGACGACGGGTGGACGGTGCGGACGGCGGACGGGTCGTTGTCGGCCCACTTCGAGCACACCGTCGCCATCACCCCCGACGGCGTGGTGGTGACCACCCTCGGCGACGGTGCGGAGATCCCGGTGGATTTGTCGGAAACGGCGGCGAGCGGCTAGGATGCCCGCTTGGTCTTTGGGCCCGCTTCGTGGCCGTCTCCGATTCGGCTGCAGGTTCGAAGCGCCGTTCCGCAACCTCCCGACCGTCCGGGTGGCTGCACGATGGTTCGAAGAGCGTCCTCGCCGACCGGGAGAGGGCCCGATGGGAGAGTTGAGATGAAGGTACGTCCTTCGACGAAGAAGATGTGTGAGAAGTGCCGGATCATCCGGCGGCGAGGCCGCGTCTGGGTGATCTGTCAGAACCCGCGTCACAAGCAGCGGCAGGGGTGATCCAGAGATGGCTCGTATTGCAGGAGTCGACCTTCCCAGGGACAAGCGACTGGAGATCGCCCTGACCTACATCTTCGGGATCGGCCGGAGCCGGGCGCAGGAGATCTGCGACACCCTGGGGATCGACCGGGGGACCAAGGTGCGGGATCTCACCGAGGACGAGGCGGCGCGGATCCGCCGTCACATCGAGCAGAACTACCGGGTCGAAGGCGACCTCCGCCGGGAGATCCAGCAGAACATCAAGCGAAAGATCGAGATCGGCTGCTACCAGGGGATTCGCCATCGCCGCGGGCTCCCGGTCCGGGGCCAGCGCACCCACACCAACGCCCGGACCCGGAAGGGCCGCAGGGTGGCGATCGCCGGCAAGAAGAAGATCAAGAAGTAGGGAGCGACGGGTGGCGAGGCAGCAACCGACCAAGCGGGTGCGTCGGCGGGAGCGGAAGAACATCGCTCACGGCCAGGCGCACATCAAGGCCAGCTTCAACAACACGATCATCAACATCACCGACCTCCAGGGGAACACCATCGTGTGGACCTCGGGCGGTTCGGTGGGATTCAAGGGCTCCCGCAAGTCCACGCCCTACGCCGCCCAGGTGGCGGCGGAGGAGGCCGCCCGTCGGGCCGGGGAGCACGGGGTGCGCAAGCTCGACGTGATCGTCAGCGGGACCGGGTCGGGACGCGACACCGCCGTCCGTACCCTCCAGAACATGGGCATGGAGATCACCGGGATCAAGGACGTCACCCCCATCCCCCACAACGGTTGCCGGCCCAAGAAGCGGCGGAGGGGCTGAGACGATGGCCCGTGTCACCTCCCCCCGTCACAAGGCCTGCCGCCGGGCCCGCCAACCTCTCTGCCAGTCGGCGAAGTGCCCCGTCGACCGCCGCCCCTACCCACCCGGTGAACACGGTCGGGGCCGGATTCGCGAGAGCGACTACCTGGTCCGCCTGCGCGAGAAGCAGAAGCTCCGCGCCATGTACGGGATCCTGGAGAAGCAGTTCCGGCGGTACTACAAGGAGGCGGCGCGTCGCCCGGGGATCACCGGTGAGAACCTGCTCCGTCTCCTCGAGATGCGCCTCGACAACGTCGTCTGGCGGGCGGGGTTCGCCCAGACCCGACCCCAGGCCCGCCAGCTCGTCAACCACGGCCATTTCCTCGTCAACGGGCGTAAGGTCGACATCCCGTCGTACCAGGTACGGCCGGGGGACGTCGTGAGCATGAAGCAGCGCTCCCGTGATCTCATCATCGTCCAGCACGCCGTCGACACGCTCGGCCGTCCGATCCCGGATTGGCTCGACGTCGACCATGAACGACGAACCGTGACGATCCGGGACAACCCGCGCCGGGATCAGATCGATACCGCCATCAACGAACAGCTCATCGTCGAGCTCTACTCGAAGTAACCGTCCACGTCCACGAGGGGTATCACACCGTGCTGATCGTCCAGCGTCCCCAGATCCAAGAAGAACCCATCGCCGAGCATCGCTCCGCGTTCATCGTCGAACCGTTGGAGCCGGGCTTCGGTTACACCCTCGGGAACACGCTGCGCCGGACGCTGCTCTCCCGGATCCCCGGGGCCGCCGTCACGTCGCTGCAGATCGAGGGGGTGAGCCACGAGTTCTCCACCATCCCCGGCGTCGTCGAAGACGTCGTGGACCTCATCCTCAACATCAAACAGATCGTCCTGCGTATGGAGGACGTCGAGACCCAGGCCCTCTACCTGTCGGCCAAGGGACCGGGCGAGGTGAAGGCGGGGGACCTGAAGGTGCCCGCCGGGGTGGAGATCGTCAACCCCGACCTGCATCTGGCGACCCTCTCCAAGGACGGCCGCCTCGAGCTGGAGCTCACGGTCGGCCCGGGGGTGGGTTACCGCAGCGCCGAGGCGAACAAGGTCGGCTCCACCATCGGGGTGATCCCGATCGACTCGATCTTCTCGCCGGTGCGGAAGGTCTCCTATCGGGTCGAGAACACCCAGGTGGGTCAGATGACCAACTTCGACCGGCTCGTCCTCGACGTCGAGACGAACGGCGCGATCGAGCCGGCGGAGGCGCTGTCGTCGGCGGGGAAGACCCTGCGGGAGATCATGGGCCTGTTCGCCGACGTGGCCGAAGGCGTCGGTCTGGAGCTCGGCGAGGTGGCGCCCCAGGAGACCGGCTCGCCGGATCTGGAGCTGCCGATCGAGGCGCTCGACCTGTCGGAGCGTCCCCGCAACTGCCTGCGGCGGGCTCAGATCAAGACGGTCGGCGAGCTGGTCCAGCGGACCCCCGACGACCTGCTCAACATCACCAACTTCGGGCAGAAGAGCCTGGAGGAGGTGCAGGCGAAGCTCGACGAGTTGGGGCTGAGCCTCGCCGCCGGTGAAGGAGGCGGTGGCTGATGCCCCGGCCGCGCAAGGGTCCCCGTCTGGGCGGTTCGCCGTCCCACGAGAAGAAGATCCTCGCCAACCTGGCGGCGTCCCTGATCTGGGAGGAGAAGGTGACGACCACGGTGGCGAAGGCGAAGGCGGTGCGGCCGCTGGCGGAGAAGCTCATCACGAAGGCTCGGAGGGGAGACCTTCACGCCCGGCGGACGGTGATGAAGACGATCACCGACACCGAGGTCGTCACCAAGCTCTTCGACGAGGTGGCTCCCCGTTACGCCGACCGTCCGGGCGGCTACACCCGGATCGTCCGGATCGGCCCCCGCCGTGGCGACGGTGCCGAGATGGCGATCATCGAGCTGGTCTGACCGCTCGGGCTCTGTGTGCAAGAACTCGCGGTTTCCGCGTCCTCCTGCACACGGTGCCCTGCCGCCGCGGCGCGGCCCTGAACGGCCCGGGGCCTGCACGCCGCGGTGAGACCGCGCAACGTCAACCGACGGGGACCGGGTTCCGCCACGACGCCAGGGTCGCCTCGATCCATGTCTTCGCCTCTTCGGTGAGCCTGACTGCGTCTCCGACGGCCCGTTCCATCGGCTTGCCGAACCGGATCCGCACCCGGGTCCTGAACGGTACCGGGAACAGGTTGTCCCGGAGGAGCCGCCAGGACCCGTCGATCGCCACCGGCACGACCGGGAGGCGGTCGGCCGCCTCCAACATGACCCGGGTACCGGCCGTCTTGAAGGTGCCCAGCTCGCCGTCTCGGGAGCGGGTGCCCTCGGGGAAGATGACGATGCTCACCCCCCGCGTCTGGGCGGCCGCCGCCACGTCCCGGATCGCCGTCACCGCCTGCCGCCGGTCGTCCCGGTCGATGACGGCGTTGCCGCCGTGGCGGAGGTTGAGGGAGATGCTCGGGATCCCCTTCGCCAGCTCTTTCTTGGCGACGTACTTCGGATAGTTGCTGAAGAGGAGCCCCCCGATGAGGGCGATGTCGAAGAGGCTCTGGTGGTTGGCGATGAGGGCGTACCCGGTTCCGGGTCGAACGTCGGGATGACGCTCCACGGTGATCCGGGTTCCGGTGAGGCGGAAGACCTCGACGAGGCTGCGCTGGAGGCACGCCATCGTCCATTCGAAGGGTCGCCGTCCGAAGAGGCGGGCGATGCGCCCGGTGACGTCGTAGAAGAGGAGGGAGGCGCCGAAGCCGATGAGGACCGGCACCGTCACCATCCAGTCGAGGATGCGTTTCATCGGCGCCAGTGTACGGGCCTCCCGATGTTCCGCGTGGCCGAAGGGCCACGCCGTTCCTCCCCCTCACCGAGGGGGAAGGACCCGCCGACGAAGGAGGTGGGTGAAGGGGGTGAGACCGTGCGCGCCTTGCCCCCCTCCTCCTCGCTGTGCTCGGGGACTTCCCCCGTTCCGCTTCGCTCCACGGGGGGAGAAGGAACCTAGAGTGCGGGCATGCCGTTCACCGAGGAGCATCATCACTTCCGGCGGGTGGTCCGGGAGTACGTGGAGCGGGAGATCAACCCGCACG
>JALSJV010000076.1 GCA_026989215.1 Acidimicrobiia bacterium
AGCGGACGGTCCGACGGTCGGCCCTTCAAATCGAACACCCTCGCCACCGCCTCCGGCACCGTCGGATCGACCGCCAAGCCGTACACCGTGTCGGTCGGCACACCCACCACCAGCCCCGCCCGGAGTGCTCGCACCGCCTCCGCCACCCTGCTCATCGCCGCACCACCAGAAACCGGTCCCGGCCCGCCAAATCCCGACGCACCTCCACCCGCCGGCCCAGACCCGACGCCCACTCCGCCAAGAACTCCCCCTGGGACTCACCGATCTCGAACACGGCCACCCCGTCCGCAGCCAGCCACCGGTCGAGCCCCCCCACCAGACGCTCCAACACCTCCGTCCCCCGAGGCCCCGCCACCAGCGCCCCCCTGGGCTCCCGACGGACATCGGCGGGCAACGACTCCCACTCCCCCTCCGCCACATACGGCGGGTTCGAGACCAGCAGGTCCACCCGGCCCCGAAGCTCCCCGGGCAGGGCGTCGAACAGGTCCCCGCAGCGAAACTCCACCTCCACCCCCAGCCGGGCACGGTTCAGCTCCGCCACCGCCAACGCCTCCGCCGAGACGTCGGTAGCCACCACCCGAGCCTCCGGGAACGTCCGGGCCAACGCCACCGCCAGGGCTCCGCTGCCGGTCCCGACGTCGACGATCACCGCCGGACGCTCCACGAGCGCCACCGCCAGCTCCCAGAGCTGCTCCGTCTCCGGCCGCGGCACCAGCACCCGGTCGTCCACCACCAGCTCGAAAGGGCCGAAAGCCGCCGACCCCTCCAGATACTGCAACGGCTCCCCCTCCAGCCTCCGCGCCTCCAGCTCCGCCAGACGCCGCAGCTCGACGGCCGAGAGCTCATCGTCCAGCCCGAGCCGGGGAACGGACCTCCCCACGACCGCCGCCACCAGCCGCCTCGCCTCGTGGCGAGGGAGACGGGAACGGACCAACACCTCGCGGACTCTCACGGCATCCATGGTGCCAGAACTCAAGAACCACCCGAACCTGCCGACACAGACGGCATGGAAGCCAAACCGCGCGTCCTCGTCGCCGACGACGCCCCCACCGTGACGCTCCTCGTGCAGCGGGGGCTCGAAGCCGACGGCTGGGAGGTCGTCGTCGCCAACGACGGCTACGACGCCTTCCAACTCGGGCTGGAAGGCGACTTCGACCTCGCCCTCATCGACCATCTGATGCCGTCGATGCTCGGAGCCGAGATCGTCCAACGGTGGCACGAAGAAGGGGTCGAGACCCCCGTCCTCATCCTCAGCGGCATGGACGACGAGGAGACGGTGACCGGCTGCCTCGAGGTCGGAGCCGCCGACTTCGTCCGCAAACCCTTCAACATCCGGGAGCTGCAGATGCGGGCCCGTCTCCACGCCCGGAACTCCCCCGCCGTCGCCTGAACCCGGAGCCCGCGGCTTGAACCCGGACCGACCCGGCCGACGGGATCATCGACCCGGCGTCGGGACAGGACATGCATCGGAAACGTCACCCTGAGGTCCGGCCGTGAACTGGGCCGAGACCCTGGCGTGGATCACCGGAACGGTCACGATCGGCCTCTCGATCGTCGCGTTCCTCGTCAAGGTGATCCACCATCTCGTGCTGCGGCGGATCGGGCTCCGCCGGGCCCTCTACGTGCATGCCGTCGGAGAGATCATGGCCCACGGGGCGATCCCCTGGGAGCGGGTCACCGGATGGACCCGCGACCCCGTCTTCCGGGACGTCGTCTTCGAATACCTCGACACCGTCGTCGGGGACGAACGCCGACACCTCGACGAGCTCATCGAGACCCTCCAACTGCGGGAATTCCTCATCCGGGACGCCAGATCGATCTGGACCCGTCGACGCCTGCGGGCCGTCGCCCAGCTCGCCCGGCTCGCCGAACCACCCCTCGAGCTGCTCTTCATCGAACGTCTCCGGGACCGGACCCCCGAAGTCCGCCTCCACGCCGCCAAAGGGCTCGCCCGATGCGGGAACGCCGACGTCGTCCCCCGACTCCTCGACATGCTGGAGACCGAATCGCCCTGGCTCGTCGCCCGGCTCGCCGACGTCCTCGTCGACTTCGGCCGAGACGGCGTACCCCACATCGTCGCATGGCTCCACGAGGTCCCCGCCGACCAGCGGAGACCGGACGCCACCGAGACGGTGGCCCGCACCCTCGGCCAGATCGGCGACCGTCGGGCGTGCCCGGCGCTCATCGAGCTCCTCGGGGCCGCCGAACCGCTGGTGCGGGCGGCGGCGGCCGGGGCGTTGGGACGTGCCGGCACACCCGCCGCGGTGGATCCCCTCATGGACATTCTGGAACAGGACGAAGACTGGCGGGTCCGGGCCAAAGCCGCCTCCTCCCTCGGGGAGCTCTCCGACCCCCGAGCCACCAAGGCCCTCGCCGAAGCCCTCCACGACCCCGCCTGGTGGGTCCGCCAAAACGCAGCCGCCGCGCTCGCGTCGGTCCCCGACGGCATCCACGCCCTCATCGACGCCGTCGCCGGCGCCGACCCCTACGCCCGGGACGCCGCCCTCTACCAGCTCGGCATCTCCGGGATCATCGAACGTGCCCGCCAACGCATCGAAGCCGGCGACGACGACGAAGACGACCGCTACCTCCTGCGCCTCGTCGAGAAGGGACCGAGCAAGGCGAGGTGGCCGTGATCCTCGAACTGGTCGCCATCGCCGTGCTCGTCTACGTGGTCGCCATCGAGCTCCAACTCCTCGTCATCGGTGCCATCTCGCTCCGCCAGCTCCGACGCGACCACTACATGGCCCGGTACGGGGGGCTCGACGAGATGCTGCACTCGGACACCACGCCGCCCGTCTCCATCATCGTCCCCGCCTACAACGAAGCGGCGGGGATCGTCGAGTCGGTCCGGTCCATGACGATGCTCCGCTACCCCCGCTTCGAGATCGTCGTCGTCAACGACGGATCGAAAGACGACACCCTCCAGGCCCTCATCGACGGCTTCCGGCTGGTCGAAGTCACCGTCCCCTACCGCCGAGACCTGTACAGCGCCCCCATCAAGGCGATCTACCGCTCCACCCTTCCCCTCAACATCACCGTCGTCGACAAATACAACGGGGGAAAGACCGACGCCCTCAACGCCGGAGTGAACGTCGCCCGGTACCCGTACGTGATGCTCACCGACGCCGACGTCGTCCTCGACGGGGAATGCCTCCTTCGGGCGATGCGGCACGTCGTCGAAGACCGGGAGCGCACCGTGGCGGTCGGCGGCAACATCCGGCCCATCAACGGGTGCGTCGTCAACCGGGGACGGGTCGTCGAAGCCCACCTGCCGAGATCCATCCTGGAACGGATGCAGGTGCTGGAGTACATCCGCTCCTTCATCGCCGCCCGGCCCGGATGGTCACGGATCGGCGCCCTCGTGCTGGTGTCGGGCGCCTTCGGCATCTACCGCCGGGACGTCCTCGCCGAGGTCGGCGGCTTCACCGAAGGCCACCTCGGCGAAGACCTCGACCTCACCATGAGGATCCACCGGCTGATGCGGGAGAAGCGGCGGCCCTACCGCATCGTCTTCGCCGCCGACGCCGTCGCCTGGACCGAGGTGCCCACCACCCGCAAGGTGCTCCGCACCCAAAGGATCCGATGGCACAAAGGCCTCCGGATGGTCGTCCGGGACTTCTGGAAGCTCCTCTTCAACCCCCGCTACGGCACCCTCGGCATGCTGGGTTGGCCCAGCTACGTCGCCTTCGAGTTCATCGCCCCCCTCGTCGAGTTCGCAGGGTGGTTCGTCGTCCCCATCGCCTGGGCGGTCGGAGCCCTCGATCTGACGGTGGCGGTGCCTCTGGCGGTCACCGCCTTCTTCCTCGGCGCCTTCAACTCCCTCATCGCCCTCTTCTTCGACGAGGCCTACGGCTACTTCACCTCACCCCTCGAAGCCATCCGCCTGATCTGGCTCACCTACGTCGAGCATCTCGGGCTCCGCCAACAGACGGTGGTGTGGCGGGTCCGCGCCCTGTTCGGACCGACCGGCCAACCCTGGGGCGACATGCAGCGGCGGGGGGTCAACAACCTGGCGTCGTGAACAGGCGAGCGCCGAGACGCTCAGCCGCCTTCGGCCAGGCGCCGGGCCTGCTCGTCGGCGGCGAGGGCCTCCACGAAGGGATCCAGGTCCCCGTCGAGGATCTGATCGAGACGTTTGATGGTGAGCCCGATCCGATGGTCGGTCACCCGGTTCTCCCGGAAGTTGTAGGTGCGGATCTTCTCCGCCCGCTCCCCCGTCCCCACCTGCGCCCGCCGCTCACCGGCCAGCTCGGCGTCACGCCGCTCCTGCTCCAACTGCAGCAGCCGGGCCCGCAGGATCCGAAACGCCTTCTCCCGGTTCTGGAGCTGACTCTTCTCGTCCTGGCAGGTCACGACCAGCCCCGTCGGAAGGTGGGTGAGCCGCACCGCCGAATCGGTCGTGTTCACCGACTGCCCACCAGGCCCCGACGACCGGAACACGTCGACCCTCACATCCCCCGGGTCGATCTCCACCTCCACCTCCTCCGCCTCGGGCAGCACCGCCACCGTCGCCGTCGACGTGTGGATCCGCCCCTGCGACTCGGTCTTCGGGACCCGCTGCACCCGATGCACCCCCGCCTCGTATTTGAACCGGGAGTAGGCGCCCCGACCGTGGATCGCCACCGTGACCTTCGAGAAGCCGCCCGACTCCGACGGGGCGGCCTCCAACGGCTCGACGGTGAACCCGTGACGCTCGGCGAACCGTTCGTACATGCGCAGCAGATCCCCCGCCCACAGCGCCGCCTCGTCCCCACCGGCGGCAGCCCGGATCTCGAGGATCACGTCCTTGTCGTCGTTCGGATCCCGAGGGGCGAGGAGCCTGCGCAGCTCCGCTTCGAGACGGTCCGCCTCCTCTCGCCGCTCGGCCGCCAGCCGGGACAGCTCGTCGGCCAGGCTCGGATCCCCGGCGGCCAGCTCCAACGCCTCCCGCCGGTCGGTGTCGGCCCGCCGCCACGCCTCGTACCGGTCGACGATCTCACGCAGCTCGGCGTGACGTCGCCCCAGCTCGGCGAGACGGGCGGGATCGGACGCCGCGGCCTCCGCCAGCTCCTTCTCCACCTCCTCCAGCCGCGCGACCAGCTCGTCGAGGCGAGCCGACAGGCGCTCGTCCATCAGCGGGCCCGGGCGGCGACGGCGGCCTCCGGGAGCGGCCCCCGATCCTCGATCTCCGACACCTGGTCGTCGTCGAGGGCCGACAGCAGGCTCGTCACCGCCACCTCGATCATCTCCGGCTCCGGCCGACCCGTGGTCAGGCGTTGGAGCCACAGGCCGGGGGCGGCGAGGATCCTCCCCAGCCGGTCGGACTGCCGGGTCCCCGAGAACTTCAACAGCTCGTAGGCCAGGCCGGCGATCACCGGGATGAGGACGATCCGACTGACGATGAGCATCACCCAACCGGGCCGTCCCAGCAGCGAGAACACGAGGATCGAGAAGACCACCACGATGAGGAGGAAGCTGGTCCCACATCGGGGATGCTCGGGCCGATACCGGGCCACCGAATCGACCGACAGCGGCTCCCCCGCCTCGTAGGCGTGGATCGCCATGTGCTCGGCCCCGTGGTACTGGAAGACCCGTCGGATCTCCTCGGAACGCCCGATCGCCCAGATGTACCCGATGAACAGGGCGAGGCGCACCACCCCCTCGACGGCGTTGAACGCCAACGTCGACTCCCCGGCGGCGAACCGGGCGATGGCGGCCGGGATGAGGATGAACAGCGCCGCGAACAAGACCAGGGCGATCGTCATCGACCCGGCGACCTGGCGACTGGTCAGCGGCTCCTCGTCGTCGTCGGCCGCCTTCTGCGCCGACCACGACAACGCCCGGAACCCGAGGGTGAGCGACTCCCCCAACACCAGCATCCCGCGGATGAAGGGGACCCGCGCCCACCGGGAGCGGGAGCTGAGCCGAGGAAGGGGATGCCGAACCGCTTCGATCGCGCCGTTGGGGCGCCGCACGGCCACCGCCCACGCGTTGGGCGCCCGCATCATCACCCCTTCGATGACCGCCTGACCGCCGACGGAGAAGGCGGGATCCTGGGGGTCGGAGCCCTGAGAGGTCCGGCCGCTCACTCCGCGTCGGACGACTCGGACGCCTGCTGAGAAGCCTTCCTCGCCCGCTTCGACTTCGGAACCGAGCCGCCGTAGCGCTTCTGGAACCGCTCGACCCGGCCCCCCGAGTCGACGAGCTTCTGCTTGCCCGTGTAGAAGGGATGACACTCGTTGCACAGCTCCACGTGCAGCTCCCCCGGTTTCGTGGACCGGGTGACGAAGGTGTTGCCGCAGGAGCAGACCACCGTCGTCTCGTCGTAGGTGGGGTGGATCTCGGTTCTCACGTTCTCTCCTCGATTCACATGCCGAAGGCGGTACGGACGCTGCGCCCTCAACCCGTGCTCTTGGCCACCTCGGCCAGGAACTCGGCGTTGGATTTGGTGTTCTTCAGCCGGTCGATGAGCAGCTCGAGGGCCGCCCCCGGCTCCAACGACAGCAAGACCCGGCGAAGCTTCCACACCTGCTGGAGCTCCTGCCGGTCGAACAGCAGCTCCTCCCGCCGTGTTCCCGACGCCTCGATGTCGATCGCAGGGTAGATGCGTTTGTCGGCGAGCCTGCGGTCGAGCCGCAGCTCCATGTTCCCGGTGCCCTTGAACTCCTCGAAGATCACCTCGTCCATCTTCGACCCGGTCTCGACCAGAGCCGTCCCCAGGATGGTGAGGCTGCCCCCCTCCTCGATGTTGCGGGCCGCCCCGAAGAACCGCTTCGGCGGGTAGAGGGCCGTCGAGTCGACACCGCCGGACAGGATCCGCCCCGAGGCGGGGGTCGCCAGGTTGTGGGCCCGGGCGAGGCGGGTGATCGAGTCGAGCAGGATCACGACGTCGGTGCCCATCTCGACGAGCCGTTTGGCACGCTCGATCGCCAACTCCGAGACCTGGGTGTGCTCCTCGGCGGGACGGTCGAAGGTGGAGTAGATGGTCTCGCCCTTCACCGACCGCTGCATGTCGGTGACCTCTTCGGGACGTTCGTCGACCAACACCACCATCAGATAGCACTCGGGGTTGTTGGTGGTGATCGCCTGGGCGATCTCCTTCAACACCGTCGTCTTCCCCGCCTTGGGCGGAGACACGATCAGACCCCGCTGCCCCTTGCCGATCGGAGCGATGAGATCGATGATCCGGGTGAGGACCCCGTTCGGTTTCCCCTCCACCTCGAGGCGCAGACGCTCGTCCGGGAAGAGGGGGGTGAGCTTCTCGAACCGGGGCCGCTTCATCGCCTCCTCGGTGCTCATCCCGTTCACCGAGTCGATGCGGATGAGCGCCGGGAACTTCTCCTGGGACCGGGGCGGCCGGATCGGCCCCGACACCAGATCGCCCTTGCGGAGCCCGAACTTGCGGACCTGACCCGCCGAGACGTAGACGTCCTTCTCGCCGGGCAGGTAGCCGGTCACCCGCAGGAATCCGTAGCCCTCGGGGAGGATGTCGAGGAGACCCTCCCGGACCTCCAGCTCCCCTTCGGGGATGTACTCCTGGTTGCCGCCGCCGCCTCGACCCCGACGACGCTTCCGACGGCCACCACCCTGGCCTTGACGGTCCCCACCTTGACGCTGCTCGGACTGGGCCCGCTCCTCCGGCCGGCCGTCCCCCTCCCCCGCCGCGGTCTCACCCGTCGCGCCCTCATCCGAGGACTCCGCATCCTTGGACGACTTCTCCGACCCCCCGGACTTCTCCTCTTCCTTCCCCTCTTTCGCCTCCTCCGACCGGACCTCCCCCGACTGCCTGTCTCCACCCTCGGTGCGGGGTGTGGCCGCCGGCAGCTCGATCGTCTCGACCGCTCCGTCTCCGTCGGCCGACGGAGCCGCGCCGGATTCCATGATGGCCGAGATCAGCTTGGCCTTCTGGAGCCCCTCGGTCTCGATACCGACTGCCTCTGCGATGGCCCTGAGCTCGCCGATGGACTTGGCTTGAAGTTGGGCTCTGGTGCTCATGTGTGGGTGTGCCCCCGGTCTCGTTGGACGGGCTGAACTACGAGCTGTCCCACGCCCGCACCTGGCGGTGGGGCATCCTCCCGTCATGCCCATACGAACGCATGGAGACCGGGAGGTGGGTGAACGACTGCGCCCCGGTGTGGGACTGCGATCTGGAAGCGATTGTAGCGCCTCCGCGGCGTCTGCCAAGCGAAGGTGCCGGAAAACGTCGCCGAGCCGTCAGTGTCGACCCGTCGCGACCCGCCGCAACAGCCCGAGGAGACGGTCCCGATCCGCCGGGACCGTCGTGACCCGTTCGGGACGATCGAACAGGTCGGCCAGATCGGCGGGGAGCTCCGGCCGGTGCCCGGTGGCCGCCGCCACCGCCTCCGGGAACTTGGCGGGATGGGCCGTCGCCACCGTGAGCAGCGGCGCACCGTCGACGGCGTGGCGGCGCCCCACCTCCCACCCGATCGCGGTGTGGGGATCCAACACCACGCCCATCTCCCGAAAGGCCCGCTCCATCGCCTCGGCGACCCCGACGTCGTCCAGCCATCCCGCGTCGAAACGGGCACGCAACGCCGCCTGGTGCTCGGCGTCGAGGCGGAGCGACCCGGTGGCACGGAACTCCGCCATGAGCCGGGCCACCGCCGCCCCGTCCCGACCGAAAAGCTCGAAGAGGTACCGCTCCAGGTTCGACGGGACCTGGATGTCCATGGCGGGAGCTGGAGTCGGATGGACCGGCTCGGTGACGAGCGTCCCGGCGGTGACGAGCCCGGCCAGGCCGTGGTTGCGGTTGTTGGCGATCACCAGCCGCCCCAGCCGCGCCCCCATCGCCACCGCACCGTGGGCTGCGTACACGTTCCCGAAGTTCCCCGTCGGAACCGCCACCGTCGGCGGAGGCCCGTCGGCGCAGAGCGCCGCACCCCAGGCGTAGTACACGGTCTGGGCGGCGACCCGCGCCCAGTTGATCGAGTTCACCGCCCCCAACGACAGCTCCCGGCGCACCTCCGGATCCGAGAACATCGCCTTCACCAGCGCCTGACAGTCGTCGAAGGTCCCCTCCACCGCCACCGCGTGGACGTTGGCGGACGTCACCGTGGTCATCTGACGCCGCTGCACCTCCGAGACCCGACCCTCGGGGAACAGGATGACGATGTCGACCGCCTCACGGTCCCGGCACGCCTCGATCGCCGCCGAGCCGGTGTCCCCCGACGTCGCACCCAGCACCAGCATCCGGCGGCCCCGGGCGGCCAGCACCCGGTCGAACATCCTGCCGACGAGTTGGAGGGCGTAGTCCTTGAACGACAGGGTGGGCCCCCAGAAGAGCTCCAGGAGCCGGGTCCCGTCGGGAAGGGTTCGCAGCGGGGCGACATCGGCATGCCGGAACCGTCCATAGGCGTCGGAGACCAGCTCGGCGAGACCGTCGGCGAGCACCGAACCCGCCACGAAGGGCTCCAGCACCGCCGTCGCCACCGCCGCATACCCTTCGGCGGGGTCGAACGGCGGCAGCGGCGGCCACCGCTCCGGCAGATAGAGCCCCCCGTCGGGGGCGAGGCCCTGCAGGAGGGCGTCGTCGAAGGAGACCGACGGCGCCTCCCCCCGAGTGGAGACGTAGCGCATCATCGGACCGGGATCATGGGACGGGGATCATGGCTCGTCGCCGATCACCCTCACCGTCGCCGCCACCTGGCGCACCACCTCCAGATGCCGCAGCGCGTCCACCGCCGCCCGATGATTCGACTCGGGGGCGTCGTGGGTGATGAGCAGCAGCGTGGCGGCGTCACCCCGGCCCTCCTGCCACACCGACATGATGCTCACCCGATGGTCCCCGAAGACCCCGGCGATCTGGGCGAGGACCCCCGGAGCGTCCGCCACCTCCAACCGCAGATACCACTTGGTCTCCACCTCGGCGAAGTCGAGCACCGTCCCCGCACCGAAGCGGATCCGCGGAGCGACCTGGGCACCGGCCAGCAGCTCCCTCGCCGCCTCGACGACGTCGCCGAGCACCGCCGTCGCCGTCGGTCCCCCACCGGCCCCCGGCCCCATGAACAGGAGCTCGCCGATGTCGGGACCCTCGATGAACACGGCGTTGGCGGCGCCCCGCACCCCGGCGAGGGGATGGTCCAGGGGGACGAACGCCGGATGCACCCGGGCCACCACCCCGTCACCGGTGTCCTCGGCGACCGCCAACAGCTTCACCCGATAGCCGAGCTGGCGGGCGAAGGAGAGCTCGGCGACGTCCAGCCCCTCGATCCCTTCGATGAAGACCCGCTCGGGTCCCACCCAGACCCCGAAGGCGAGCCCGGCGAGGATCGCCGCCTTCGCCCCGGCGTCCGCTCCGGAGACGTCGGCGGTGGGGTCGGCCTCCGCGTACCCGAGCCGCTGGGCCTCGGCGACCGCCTCGTCGTACGACCAGCCCTCCGACTCCATCGCCGTCAGGATGAAGTTCGTCGTCCCGTTCACGATCCCCAGCACCCGGCGGATCCGCTCCCCCGACAGCGACTCCGACAGGGGCCTGATGAGGGGGATGCCGCCACCGACGGCCGCCTCGAACAGGAGGGAGACGCCCTTCGACGCCGCCCGGGTGAACAGGGTCGGCCCCTCGGCGGCCACCATCTCCTTGTTGGCGGTGACGACCGGCTTGCCGAGGTCGAGGGCCCCCAACACCAGCCCCAAGGCCGGCTCCAGGCCGCCCATCACCTCGACCACCAGGTCGACGGCGGGGTCGGCGACCACCTCGTCGGGCCGGTCGGTGGCGTAGGACGCCGGGAAGGCGCGGGGCAGCGACAGGTCCCGCACCGCCACCCGCACCAGCTCCAGGTCGATCCCCGACTTGGCGGCGATGACCTCCCGATCCTCCAACAGCTTCCGAGCCAGGGCTCCGCCGACGGTTCCGCCGCCGAGGATCCCGATTCCGACACGCATACGTCCGTCCACGATGCTCGATGCTACCGCCGGGAGCGGTACCCTCCGTCACCCACGGCCGGACCCTGATGTGATCTTCGGTCGCTCCCTTGCGTCGACGCCGAGGGCGGTACCCTCCGCCACCCATGGCCGGACCCTGATGTGATCTTCGGTCGCTCCCTTGCGTCGACGCCGAGGGCGGTACCCTCCGTCACCCATGGCCGGACCTCTGCCCCGATACCTCCTCCCCGACCACGCCGAGATCGTCGACGGTCGGCTCGCCATCGGCGGCTGTGACGTCGCCGAGCTGGCCGACGAGTACGGGACGCCGCTGTTCATCTACGACGAGGCGCATCTCCGAGCCCGATGCCGGGAGGCGGTGGCGGCCTTCCCCGACGGTGTCGCCTACGCCACCAAGGCCTTCCTCTGCGTGGCGATGGCCCGACTCGCCCACGAAGAAGGCATGTTCCTCGACGTCGCCACCGGAGGGGAGATGGCGGTCGCCCTCGCCGCCGGGGTCCCCGCCGACCGTCTCGTCTTCCACGGGAACGACAAGTCGGACCAGGAGCTCACCGAAGCCCTGCAGGCCGGGGTGGGCCGGATCGTCGTCGACTCCTTCGACGAGATGGACCGCATCGAACGCCTCGTCACCTCCGGCCTGCCCTCACCCGACGTCCTGGTCCGGATCACCCCCGGGGTGGAGGCCCACACCCACGAGTTCGTCCGCACCGGACACGACGACACCAAGTTCGGGTTCACCGTCTCCACCGGTGCCGCCGACGCCGCCGTCCGACGGGCCAAGGCGTCCCCGGCGATGCGGTTCCGGGGGGTCCACGCCCACATCGGCAGCCAGGTGTTCCGTCTCGAATCCTTCGTCGAAGCCGCCCGCATCGTCGCCCGGATGGCCACACCCTACGAACCCGAGGAGCTCTCCCTCGGAGGAGGCCTCGGCGTCCCCTACGTCGAAGGTGAGACCGCGCCCGGCATCACCGCGTGGGCCGAGGCGGTCCTCGGTGCCTGCCGGGACGAGGGGGTGACGGCACGGATCACCGCCGAGCCGGGACGGGCCATCACCGCCGCCGCCGCCGTCACCGTCTACCGGGTGGGGGTGATCAAGGAGATCCCCGGGATCCGCACCTACGTGGCGGTGGACGGAGGCATGTCGGACAACCCCCGGCCGGTGCTGTACGGATCCGGCTACGAGACGTTCCGTCCGACCACCGCCGACGCCCCCCGCCCTCGCCGGGTGCGGGTGGTCGGGAAACACTGCGAGTCGGGGGACGTCCTCGTGCCCGACGGCTGGGTCCCCACCGATCTCGCCGTCGGCGACCTGCTGGCGACCCCGGTGACCGGCGCCTACGGCCATTCGATGGGCTCCAACTACAACAAGGTCCTCCGACCGGCGGTGCTGTTCTGCCGGGATGGACGGGCGCGACTCGTGGTGCGCCGGGAGACCTACGAGGACCTCCTCCGCCTCGACGTCCGGTGACACGTCCCACTCCCCCCATCCCACGCCCCGTTTTGGCACCTGGATCGCGCGTCATACGCGATATCTGGGTGCCAAAAGGCGTCGGGGCTCCGTTTTGGCACCTGGATCGCGCGTCATACGCGATATCTGGGTGCCAAAACGGGGATTCGGTCTTCCGCCCCGTCGTCCGAACCGATAGAGTCACGACCTCATATCCGAAGGGAGGTGCCATGACCGCCACGACCGAGTCCATCCGCAACGCCCCCTTCGGTTCGGTATTCGCCCCCACCATGGCGATCAGCCGTTGGAGCGGAGACGGGTTCGAAACCCACCGGATGGAGCCGCTCCGCCCCCTGGAGCTCCACCCCGGAGCCCACGTCCTCCACTACGCCAGCTCGATCTTCGAAGGCCTGAAGGCCCATCGAGGCCCCGAAGGGCAGACGCGTCTGTTCCGGCTCGACCGGCACGTCGACCGGATGCGACGCAGCGCCGAGCTGCTCTGCCTGCCACCGCCGCCTGCGGATCTGCTCACCGCCATGATCGCCGAGACGGCGGCCGCCAACCGGGCCGAGGTGCCCGAACCCCCCGGCTCCCTCTACCTGCGACCCACGATGATCGGCACCCAGGCCGACGTCGGAGCTGCGGCCAAGCCCCCCGACGAGGGGCTGCTGTACGTGCTCGCCTGTCCGGTCGGGGACTACTTCACGGGAGGGATCCGGCCCCTTCGGGTGTTGGTGGAGGACGAGGCGATGCGATCCACCCCCGGGTTCGGTGCCGCCAAGACCGGCGCCAACTACGCGGCGGCGCTCCGCACCGTCGTGGAGGCCCGCACCGCCCACGGAGCAGACCAGGTGCTGTTCGCCCCGGCGGGGGACGTCCAGGAGACGGGTGCCTCCAACTTCCTGCTCATCGACGACGAACGGGTGGTCACCAAGCCGCTCGACGGGACGTTCCTCCCCGGCGTCACCCGCGAGGCGGTGTTGGTGCTCGCCGACCACCTCGGCTACCAGGTGGAGGAACGGGACCTCTCGATCGCCGACGTGCTCGAATGGGCCACCCATGGAGAGGCCGCCCTGTCGGGGACCGCCGCCGTCCTGGCCGGGGTGGGCACCCTCGTCTATCGAGGCGAGGAGCACCGAGTCGGTTCTGGGGAGGTGGGTCCGAACACGCTCCGTCTCCGCAAGGCTCTCACCGACCTCCAGACGGGCCTCGCCCCCGACCCCTTCGGGTGGATCACCGAGGTCTGACCCGCCTGCGGACGGGACCCGGGGCGTTGGGTACAATGGCCCCGTTGCCCTCGTAGCTCAGGGGATAGAGCGCCGGCCTCCGGAGCCGGGTGCGCAGGTTCGAATCCTGCCGAGGGCGCCCAGACACCCCGCCTCCGACGCCTTTTGGCACCCAGAAATCGCGTATGACGCGCGATCCAGGTGCCAAAACCGGGCCCGACGCCTTTTGGCACCCAGAAATCGCGCATGACGCGCGATCCAGGTGCCAAAACGGGGCGTGGGGTCAGTCCCGGAGGGCAGGGATCACATGGTCCCCGTAGGCCTGGAGGGTGCCCTCCTGGTCGTCGTGCATCAGGTAGATCCCGAAATGGTCGGCCCCCAGATCCCGGAGGACCCGGAGCTTCTCGACGTGGGCCTCCACCGGTCCCAACACGCAGAACCGGTCGACGATCTCGTCGGGGACGAAGTCCGTGGTCGGGTTGTCGGGCTTGCCGTGATGGGAGTAGTCGTAGGCCTCCCGGGCGGCGATGTAGTCGGACAACACCTTGGGGACCTTCGACTCGTCGGTGCCGTACCGCCGCACCAGATCCACCACGTGGTTGCCGACCATCCCGCCGAACCAGCGGAGCTGGTCCCGCTGATGGGCCAGGTCGTCCCCGACGTAGGCGGGCGCCACCACACAGACGGTGATCTCGTCGGGGTCTCGCCCGGCGTCGGCGGCCGCCTGACGCACCGCGGCGAGGGTCCATTCGAGGATCTGGGGGTCGGCGAGCTGGAGGATGAACCCGTCGGCGTGTCGCCCGATGGTGGCGAGGGTCTTCGGCCCGTAGCCCGCCACCCACATCGGGAGATCCCAGCCCTCCCCCACCCAGGGGATCCGAAGCCGCGTGCCCTGGTACTCGACCTCCTCCCCGGCGACGAGACCCTTGATCACCCTCATCGACTCGACCATGGTGGCGAGGGTGCGCGGCTTCTTCCCGATGTAGCGGAGGGCCGAGTCGCCGCGACCCATCCCGCAGATCGTACGGCCGCCCGACATCTCGTTGAGGGTGGCGAACAGCGACGCCAGCACCGTCCAGTCCCGGGTCCCCGGGTTGGTGACCATGGGCCCGACGATCATCCGGTCGGTGGCCTCCAACATCCGGGAGTAGATGACGAAGGGCTCCTCCCACAGCACGTGGGAGTCGAAGGTCCAACCGTGGGTGAACCCGAGCTCTTCGGCCATGCGGGTCAGCTCGATCACCCGGCTGGCGGGCGGGTCGGTCTGCAGGACGACACCGAAGTCCATGGGCGCTCCTTGGTCGATCGGGGACGGTTCAGCCGTGCTGGGGGAACCCGAGGTCCACACCCCGGTGGATCGGGTCGGGCCAGCGGGAGATGATCACCTTCTGGCGGGTGTAGAAGTGGACGCCTTCGGGCCCGTAGATGGCGTGGCTGCCGAAGATCGAGTCCTTCCAGCCGCCGAAGGAGTAGAAGGAGAGGGGGACGGGGATGGGGACGTTGATCCCCACCATGCCGACTTCGATCTCGTGCTGGAACTTCCGGGCGGCTCCCCCGTCGTTGGTGAACACCGCGGTCCCGTTCCCGTAGGGGTTGTCGTTGATGAGGCGGATGGCGTCCTCGTAATGGTCCACCCGCACCGTGGAGAGCACCGGCCCGAAGATCTCGTCCCGGTAGATCTTCATCTCGGGGGTGACCTGGTCGAAGAGGGTGGGCCCGAGGAAGAAACCCTCTTCGTGCCCGGGGACGGTGAGGGTGCGCCCGTCGGCGACGAGGACCGCCCCTTCCTCCTCTCCCGCCTCCACATAGGAGAGGACCTTGTCGAGGTGCTGTTGGGTGACGAGCGGCCCCATCTGCACCCCGGGCTCGGTCCCCGGTCCGACCTTCAGCTCGGCGATACGCTCGGTCATCTTCGGCAGCAGGCGGTCGGCGGCGTCACCGACGGTGACGACCACGGAGATGGCCATGCAGCGCTCCCCCGCCGAGCCGTACCCGGCGGAGACGGCGGCGTCGGCGGCGAGCTCCATGTCGGCGTCGGGGAGGACGACCATGTGGTTCTTGGCGCCTCCCAGTGCCTGCACGCGTTTCCCGTTGCGGGTCCCGGTCTCGTAGATGTAGCGGGCGATGGGGGTGGAGCCGACGAAGGAGATGGCCGCCACCTGGGGATGGGCGAGGAGGGCGTCGACCGCCTCCTTGTCCCCGTGGACGACGTTGAACACCCCGTCGGGAAGCCCGGCCTGGGCCAGCAGCTCGGCGGCGAGCTGGGAGGTGGAAGGGTCCTTCTCCGACGGCTTCAGGACGAAGGTGTTGCCGCAGGCGATGGCGATCGGGTACATCCACATGGGGACCATGGCCGGGAAGTTGAAGGGAGTGATCCCGGCCACGACGCCGAGGGGTTGGCGGATCGTGTAGGTGTCCACCCCGCCCGAGACCTGCTCGGAGTATTCGCCTTTGAGGAGGTGGGCGATGTTGCAGGCGAACTCGATCACCTCGAGGCCTCGCTGGACCTCGCCGGCCGCATCGTCGAGGGTCTTGCCGTGTTCGGCGGTGAGGAGCCGGGCCAGGTCCATCTTGTGCTTCACCACCAGTTCCCGGAACGAGAACAGGATCTGCTGACGTCGGGTGAGGGGGACGTCCCGCCAGGTCTCGAAGGCGCGAGCCGCCGCCTGCACGGCCTGGTCGACGATCTCGGGGGTGGCGAAGGCCACCTCGGCGGTCATCTGACCCTTGGCCGGGTCGTAGACGGGGCCCTTGCGTTCGACCGGCCCGTCGTAGGGTTTGCCGTCGATCCAATGGGTGATGAGCTTCATCGGGTGCACTCCTCTCCGGCGTTGGAACGTTCCAACGACGCTAGTCGGGCCGGGCGCCGGAGCGAACCCCGGCGCCCCGCCATCAGATCAGCAGCTGACAGGTGCCCCGCTGCAGATACTGGCCGTACCCGGCGTACCCGTGATACTCCCCGTCGGAGACCAGCACCTTGCCCCGCGCCAGCACCACATCGATCCGGCCCTGGACCTCCTTGCCCTCGTAGCAGGTGTAGTCCACGTCCATGTGGTGCTCGTCCACCGTGATCGTGCGGGTGACGTTGGGATCCAACACGACGATGTCGGCGTCGGAGCCGACCGCGATCGTCCCCTTCTTCGGGTAGATCCCGAACATCTTGGCGGGCGCGGTCGCCACCACCTCCACGAAACGGTTGAGGCTGAGCCGACCCTCCGCCACCGAGCTGTGGTAGATGAGCCCGAACCGCTCCTCCACGCCGGGCAGTCCGTTCGGAATCTTCGTGAAGTCCCCGAGGCCGAGCTTCTTCTGGGTCCCGTACTTGGGATGGTCGTTGAAGCAGAAGGGACAGTGGTCGGTGGAGATCACCTGGAGGTCGTCGGTGGCGAGTCCCTGCCACAGCGCCTCCTGATGGCCCTCGTCCCAGTTCCGAACCGGCGTCGAGCAGACGTACTTGGCGCCGCCGAAGTCGGGCTCCCGAAGGTTGTTCCACCCCAGGTAGAGGTACTGGGGGCACGTCTCGGCGAACACGTTCGAGCCCCGGTCCCGGGCCGCCTTGATCTCCTCCAGCGCCTCCTTGGCCGACATGTGCACCACGTACAGCGGGCATCCGGCCAGCTCGGCGTAGGCGATCGCCCGGTGGGTGGCCTCCCCCTCGGTGACCGGCGGACGGGTGATCGAGTGGTAGATGGGATCGGTCTCGCCTCGGGCGATCGCCTGCTCCCGGAGCACGTCGATCACGATGCCGTTCTCGGCGTGCATCATGATCGTCGAGCCGTTCTCCGACGCCTTCTGCATCGCCCGGAAGATCTGGCCGTCGTCCGAGTAGAGGACGCCCGGGTATGCCATGAACAGCTTGAAGCTGGTCACGCCCTCCCCCATCAGGACGTCCATCTCCTTCAGCGTCGTCTCGTTCACGTCCGAGACGATCATGTGGAACCCGTAGTCGATGGCGCACCGTCCCTCGGCCTTCGCCATCCACTCCTCGTAGCCGGCGATCATCGACTCGCCGATCGTCTGGACGGCGAAGTCGATGATGGTGGTGGTCCCGCCCCAGGCGGCCGCCCGGGTCCCCGTCTCGAAGTCGTCGGAGGCGTAGGTGCCCCCGAAGGGAAGCTCCATGTGGGTGTGGACGTCCACCCCGCCGGGGAACACGTACTTCCCGGTGGCGTCGATGACCGTGTCGGCCTGCCAGTCGTGGGCGTCCGGCGCCGCCAGGGCGACGACCTTCTCGCCCTCGACGAGGACGTCGGCCTGCATCGTCTCGGTGGCCGTCACCACCGTGCCGCCTTTGATGACCGTTCTCGTCATGGTTTCCTCCTCGTTCACCTGCTGAGGTGCCCTTCACCTACGCAACGACGCTGACGAACCGTCCTCCTTCAGCCGTCGGCGGTCGCCCGCCGGATGGCCTCACCCAGCTTCTCCAGGCCCTCCCGGGCCTCCTCCTCGGTCAGCGACAGGGGAGGAGCGACCCGGAGGACGTTGCCCAACAGGCCTCCCTTTCCGATCAGCAGCCCTTCGGCCTTCGCCTGCTCCATCACTGCGGCGGTGACGTCCGGGTCGGGATCCTTCGTCCCCGGCACCACGAGCTCCACACCGATCATGAGCCCCTTGCCGCGCACGTCACCGATGGCCGGGGTCTCCTCGGCGATCCGATGGATCCCCTCTTTGAGCTGGCTGCCCACCTTGTGGGCGTTGGTCTGCAGGTCGTGCTCCAGCACGTACTCGAGGTTCGCCAGCGCCCCGGTGGTGGCCAGAGGGTTCCCGCCGAAGGTGGAGATGGAGTTGGCGCCGATCGCATCGATGATCTCGGCCCGCCCCACCACCCCGGCGATGGCGAGACCGTTGCCGAGCCCCTTGGCGAAGGTGAGCAGGTCCGGGGTGATCCCGTGGGCCTGGTACCCCCAGAAGTGCTCGCCGGTGCGCCCCCATCCGGTCTGCACCTCGTCGCTGATGAAGAGGATGCCCTCTTCGTCGAGCACCTCCTTCATCGCCCCGAAGAACCCGTCCGGCGGGGTGACGAACCCCCCGACCCCCTGGATCGGCTCGGCGATGAGGCACGCCACGTCCCCGGCGACGGCGATCCGCAGCAGATCCCGCAGATCCTCCACGCAGGCGGCGATGAACTCGTCGTCGGGCAGATGCCCGAAGGGGCTGCGGTACTTGTAGCCCGAGTGAACGTAGGTGACGTTGAAGGGGCTGAAGGACGTCGCCGACCACGACCGGTTGCCGGTGATCGCCACCGCCGAGTGGGACTTCCCGTGGTAGCTGTTGCGCATCGCCAGGACCTGGTTCGACCGGCGGTACTGGGTGGCCATCATGAGCGCCGTGTCGTTGGCCTCGGTCCCCGAGTTGGTGAAGAAGACCTTGGCGTCGGGGATCCCCGACAGCTCGGCGATCTTCTCCGCCAGCTCGATCTGGGACTCGATGAGGTAGAGGGTCGACGTGTGGAGCATCTTCTCGGCCTGGGCCTTGATGGCCTCCACCACCTCGGGGACCTTGTAGCCGGTCATCGTGGTGAGAATGCCGCCGAAGAAGTCCAGGTAGCGATTCCCCTCGGCGTCCCACACGTACCGGCCCTCCCCGTCGACGATGGCGATGGGCTCGTCGTAGTAGAGGGCCAGCCAGGACGGGAGGACCTGGCGGTGGCGGGCGAGGAGCTCGGCGTGACGGCCCATCAGGGTGCGACCAGGTCTCCGTAGGCGTCGGGACGCCGGTCCCGGTAGAACGCCCACAGCTTCCGAACCTCCTCGACCTCGTCCAGGTCGAGGTCGCGGACCACCAGCTCCTCGTCGGTGTCCGACGCCGCCTCCCCGACGATCTGACCCCGGGGGTTCACGAAGTAGGAGGAGCCGTAGTAGTCGTTGTCCCCGAAGGGCTCCTTGCCGACCCGGTTGATGGCGCCGATGAAGTACTCGTTGGCGACGGCGGCGGCGGGCTGCTCCAGGTTCCACAGGTACATGGAGAGCCCCCGGCTGGTGGCCGAAGGGTTGAAGACGATCTTCGCCCCCTTGAGCCCCAGGGCCCGCCAGCCCTCGGGGAAGTGACGGTCGTAGCAGATGTAGACGCCGATGCGGCCCGCGGTCCTGGTGTCGAACACCGGGTAGCCGAGGTTTCCGGGACGGAAGTAGAACTTCTCCCAGAACCCGTTGACGTGGGGGATGTGGGTCTTGCGGTACTTTCCGAGGTAGGTCCCGTCGGCGTCGATCACCGCCGCGGTGTTGTAGTAGAAGCCGTCGTCCTCCTTCTCGAAGATGGGGACGACCAGTGCCATCTCGGTCTCCCTGGCCAGGTCCTGCATGAGCTTGGTGGTGGGACCGTCGGGGATCGGCTCGGCGTAGTCGAAATGGTCGTTCTCCTGGACCTGGCAGAAGTAGGGCGCGTAGAACAGCTCCTGGAAGCACATCACCCGCGCCCCCTGATTCGCCGCCTCCCGGGCGTAGTCGGCGTTCTTCTTGATCATCGACTCCTTGTCGCCCGTCCACTCGGTCTGGACGATGGCGGCCCGTACCACGTTCGCCATGCCGCTCCTTTCTCGCTCGTCTCCGAAACCTAGCGAAACCCGGGAGGGGGTGGGATCGGCGCCCACCCCCTCCGGGTCCGCTCACGTCGATGAGGACTACTCGCCGCCTTGCCGCAGGGTGATCGTCCTCCGGGTGTAGCTGGTCCCCTTCGTGTCCAGGCCATCGGCCTCCAGATCGGCCACCGCCTTCTCCGCCAGATCGGTGCGGAAGGCCGAGTCGGGGATCGTCACCCCCTGGAGGTCGGGGATCTGGCTGGTGGCCACCTCGACGGTCTGGTCCCACAGCGCCTTGTTCATCACCCCGATCCCGTTGGTGGCCGGGAAGATGAGGGCGAGGATCTCGTTGAGCTGCCACTGCTGGTGGCTCTCGCCGAGGGCGGAGCCGTTGTCGAGGACGACGGTCACGCACTCGTCGAAGTTGTCGAGGCAGAAGATCCAGCCCCGGAACGTCGCCCGCAGGAACCGGACGGCGATGTCCTGGTTGGCCTCGTCGGCGATCCAGCCCTCCTCCACCCAGATCGCGTCCTGCAGCATGGCGGTGGCGATCTCGGGATCGTTGAAGTCGATGACGTTGAGGTCCTCGGGCTGGTAGAGCTCGCCGGTGTCGGGGTTCACCGCCTCCAGCACCTGGGCGTACTCGTTGTAGATCATCGCCTGGGCGGCGTCGATCTCCCGGTTGAGGAGGGCGTTCATCGTGAAGTCCTGCGCCACCAACTCCACGTCGGCGACGTCGAACTTCTCGATGGCGGCGAGGAGCTCGTACTCGTTGCCGAAGCCCCAGTTCCCGACCTTCTTGCCGGCCCAGTCCCGGGGATGGGTGATGCCCGTGTCGGCCCAGGACACCATCAGCGTCCCCGACCGTTCGAAGACCTGGGCGATGTTGACGATGTTCGCCCCGGCCTCCCGGGAGACGAGGGCCTTCGGCACCCAGGCGATCCCGAACTCGGCGCCGCCGGTGGCGAGCACCTGCTGGGGGACGATGTCGACGCCGCCTTCGAGGATCTCCACCTCCAGGCACTCGTCGGCGTAGAAGCCCTTGTCCTTCGCCACGTAGTAGCCGGCGAACTGGGCCTGGGCGAACCACTGGAGCTGGACCTTCACCGAGTCCACCGATTCGCAGGCCGCCTCGCCGCCTCCGCCCGCCGCCTCGGGGGCCTCTCCCGTCTCTCCGCCTCCGCAGGCGGCGACGATGAGGGCGAAGACTCCTACCAGGGCCACCATCCGCCACGTGCCGTTGCCTCGTATCCCTCTCATGTTCCTCCTCCGTCACATGATCCGGAAAGCGTATCGTGAGATCTGATCACATGTCGGCTCAACCCCCCTCGGTGGCGCGGAGCGACACATGCCAGGGCATCGCCAGCCGTTCCACGAGAACGATCAGCACATAGAAGGCGATCCCGAGGATGGACGCGACGAGGATGGCGGCCCAGGCGTCGGGGAACTGGAAGAGGTTGGCGCGGTTGAGGATGTACTGACCGAGGACGTCCTGGGGCCCGCCGAAGTACTCGGCGACGATCGCCCCGATGATCGAGAGGGTCGACGCCACCTTGAGCGCACTGAAGAAGTAGGGGAGGGCGTTGGGGATCCGCACGTGCCGCAGCACCTCCCTGGGAGTGGCCGCCATCGACCGCAGCAGATCCAGCTCGCCGGGGTCGACTTCGAACAGCCCACGGGTGGTGTTGATCATCACCGGGAAGAACACGATCACCGAGACCACCGCCATCTTCGAGAGGGGGCTGGTGACGTTGAACCAGTTGTTGGCGATCGGGGCCAGGGCGATGATCGGCATGGTGTTGGCGGCGATGGCGAAGGGGAGCAGACCCTCTCGGATCGCCGCCCAGCGGACCGTGGCGAAGGCCATCGCCACGGCGAGGGTTCCCCCGATGACGAACCCGCCGAGCGCCTCGACGAGGGTCCGGAATCCGTGACCCCAGATGATGGGGGCGTTGGTGATGAAACGGTCGAGGATCTCCGACGGTTTGGGGAGGAGGAACGTCTCGATGTCGAGGGCGCGGGTGAGGATCTCCCACAGCGCCAGCACGACGACGAAGGCCGCCGCCGCCGGTCCGTAGGCCCGGATCCAGGTCTCGAGACGCCCCGGTTCACCGGGGATGTCCCCCTCGAACCCGGCGAAGATGTCCGTCTCGTGGGATTCGAGCAGCTCCACGTCCCGTTCGGTCGGATCGCGCGGCGTCATCTCCGTCCCTCCCCCGTCTCTCCTCGACGCAGCGCCTCCCGCACCTCGGTGATGAGCCGGTAGTAGTCGTCCGACTCTCGCGTCTCGACGTCCCGGGGATGGGCGAGCGGAACGTCGATCACCGCCGAGATCCTCCCCGGGCGGGGCGACATCACCACCACCCGGGTGGAGAGGAACACCGCCTCGGGGATGGAGTGGGTGACGAAGACGACCGTGGTCTCCGTCTCCGTCCAGATCCGGAGCAGCTCCTGCTGCATGAGCTCCCGGGTCATCTCGTCGAGGGCCCCGAAGGGTTCGTCCATCAGCAGCAGCGCCGGACGGAATCCGAGCGCCCGGGCGATCGCCACCCGCTGCTGCATGCCTCCGGAGAGCTGCCAGGGGTGGTGGTCGGCGAACTCGGCGAGCTGGACGAGGGCCAGCATCTCCTCGGCTCGAGCGGCCCGCTCCTCTCGGGCGACACCCATGATCTCGAGGGGAAGCTCGACGTTGGCCCGGACGGTCCTCCAGTCGAGGAGGGTGGGCTGTTGGAAGACGATCCCGTAGTCACGGTCGAGCCTCGCCTGACGGGGCGGCTTTCCGTTGACGACGAGCTCGCCGGCGCTGGGCTGGAGCAGGTCGCCGATGAGCCGCAGCAGCGTGCTCTTGCCGCAACCCGACGGACCGATGAGGGAGATGAACTCGCCGCGGGCGATCTGCAGGTCGATCCCGCGGAGCGCCTCCACCCGGTCCGTGTCCGTTCCGAAGACCTTGCCGACCCCTCGGGCCACCACGACCGCGTCGCTCACTCCGTCACCTCGTCCTCGTTCCCGGCTGTTCGTTCCCGCGACCATCTCCTGCCCTTCATTCCTGGCGGTGGGCCGCCGCCACCAGACGGTGCTCGAACCACGTCACGATCCCCACGAAGAGGATCCCAGCGATGGCCGACATCAGGATGGCCGCCAACAGCTTCTCGGCGTTGAACTGTTGGGAGAACTCGAGGAGCGCCCGGGCGAGCCCGTCCCGGAAACCCGCCGGCAGCTCCCCGACGATGGCTCCGATCACCGACGCCGTCGCCGACACCTTGAGGGCGGTGAAGATGTAGGGCAGGGCGGCCGGGACCTGGAGCTTCCACAGCACCTGGGACGGGGAGGCGGCGTAGGAGCGCATCATCTCCATGGCGGTGGGGGCGGGGGAACGGAGGCCGCGGACGGTGTTGATGGTGACGGGGAAGAAGGTGAGGTAGGCGGCGATAATCGCCACGGACAGCCATTGGGGGATGTCGAGTTTGCCGCCCCAGACGACCACCATCGGGGCGATGGCGATGATGGGGACGGTCTGGGAGGCGACGACGTAGGGCATGAAGGCACGCTCCGCCAGCGTGGAGCGGACGAAGGCCACGCCGAGCCCGAACCCGACCAGCCCGCCGACGACGAAGCCCACGAAGGCTTCACGCAGCGTGAACAGTGCCGCCTTGCCCAGCAGGAGGACGGTGAGCTCACCGTTGCGGCGGACCGGACGGAACAGTTGGAGGACGACGTCCCAGGTGTGCGGCATGATGCGGTCGTCGGGGGGTGGGCGGAGCCGCAGCTCGGTTCCGGGTACGACGCCGCCGAGCGCCTTGCCCACCACCTTGTACAGCTCCCAGATGACGACCACCACCACCAGGACCCCGAGGAAGCCCATGATCCGACGGACCCTCGGGGACCAGCGCGAGGTCGTCGCGACGACGTCTGCGGAGGCGTCGGTCATGGGCGGGGACTCTAGCGAGGTGACCCCCGGCCCAGGTCAGCGGGTACCGTCCTCTGGTGCGGGATCGAAGGGATCGACCGGCTCACGGTCGAGGATCTCCCGCATGTCGAGGACCCGCTTGAAGTAGGCACGTGCGTTGAGGCGTTCGACCTTCGGAGCCGGACCGGAGATATCGACCACCACATACACTTCGGGAACATCCACCCCGACGGTCTCCGTCGGGTTGACGGGTCCGAGCCCGCTCAGCAGCGTCGTTGCGAACCGTCTCGGGCCGGCAACGGGAGCATCCCCCTCCGCCGGTCGCACCACCGGCGGAAATCCCACCAGGTCGAAGGGCACACCCGACGGCACCATCGACCGGATCACCGTGACGCCGGTCACGGTGTCTACACCGAATTCGGCGGTGCGGGCCTTACCTGGGAACCAGAGTCCGATCGACCCGACCCCAGCGAGGTCGGGGCCGTGGATCACCATCGCCTCCAACTGTATGAGCGGCGCCCCCAGGACCGCCTCCATGTCCTCTGTCTGCTCCGACAAGTCCGACGGAAGGATCCGCTCCTCGGGTGCCAGGTCGCGGTATCCGACCCCCGGCCCCTCCGCGACCGAGCCCCGCTCCACCCCGAAGGCCGCGTCCACCGCCTGCAGCATCGGGCCGCGGGGAAGCCGATCGAAGGGCACCCCACGATCTCGGGCATCGAGGAGCACCTGCCGCTCCGCGGCCAACCCGGCCATCACCTCTCCAACGGGATCCTCGTCTCCGTCGACCGCATCTGCCGACATGAGCACCTGCTCAAACGTCTCGGCCTCGCGAGCGTCGCGAGCGACCACGGATCCGTCCGTCGCCACCCCCACGCTCAGCCACCACGGGTATCGGTCCAACGGGGGAGGCTGGACGTCGCCCTGGTAGCCGAACGACGCGACATAGATCTCCCCGACTTGGTATCGGTAACCCGGCGGCTCCTCGACGACGAGAAGATCCCCGGGCACGACTTTCGGTGTCGCGACGATCGTCATCGCCGGCTCGCCCAACCAGTGCACCTCCAACACCCGCATCTCGAGGCCGCGCCCCGAATCACCTCCTCCATAGTCGATCGTCTCGATTTCGCGTACCACCTCGACGGTCGCGATGAGGATGCGTCCCAAGCTCCAGTCTGGAGGTGTCCCCGATGCACCCGTCGACGAGCAGCCCGAGATCGTGCCCACAAGGAGCATGGCGGCTACGAGGGTTTTCAGCATGGACGCCTCAACTCGGAATGACCAGAATCCGGGTGCGATCGATACCCACCTTGACGGGGTCTCCTCCGATCGTCATCCGGTTGTACACGACGATTCTCATCTGGAGTGCCTCGGGCTTGCGGCCCCCGCTATCGCTGGAAGCAACCGTCCCGTACAGCGTCGTACAGTACCCCCAGCCAGAGCCTGGGTAGCAGTAGCGGGTCCGCTGAAACTCATATGATCCTGTGGACTGCGAACCGTTGAGGTTGGTCGGAAGGAGCTGGCATTCGTTCCAGTTCTGCCCCGAACCCGAGAAGTCGACGTGGGCCCACTTGGCGACCACGAGCACATGCCCGCGCGACTGCGAATACGCCTTCTTGTAGTTGACTCGACCCTTGACGATCGCACCGATCTGGTCGCCGTCGTACCAAGAGTCGGTGATCCGCGTCGTCGAGAAGATCGCGGTGTTCGCACCCGAACCGCCGAATCTGAGGAAATTCGGCGACCCGTCTTGACCACCCGAGTAGAAGATCTGCTTGGAACCGACGTTCTGGAACCCCCACCAACGGAACCCCTCCTCAAAGGAGGGATTGGCGGTCGCCGCTCCGTATCGCCCCGACTTGTTCGTCTGAAACTGAATCCCGGCACTGTCGTCTTGGGAGACGATCCGCTGTGGGCCCATGTCGCTCCAGCAGGTACTCATCGTCGGCGGTCCGCCTCCGAACGAGTCATGGCGTCCGGCGTGCCCGAGCCCCCAGACGTGCCCCCATTCATGCGCGGCGAGACCGCTCAGAACGATGCTCCCATCCCTGAATTTGTCGGCTTGGTATTTCGAGAACCGCACCACGTCGTCGATGCAATCGGTCGATGCCCAGCCACCCGTCAGCCAGGTGAACTGCATCGTCATCGTGGGCGACCCACCGCCCAGGGCGTAACCACCCTGCCACCGTTCGATTTCATGTCCCACCCACATGTCCCGCCCGGAACGCACGGCCTCCTCGAAGCTCTTGCCGGCGTCCGGACCATGCGTCACGACCCAGGACCACCGGCTGTCGGATCCGAAGGCGATACTCGCGGACGTGTCGTCCGCGCAACCGATCCCGAAATCGTCGAACGCCCCAGCGGGGATCGGAGTCAAGAATCCGGCGACAAGGGTGACGGCCCCGGCGACGCCCGCGATACCCAGCCACCGCCGTATCCGACGATCGGCGGAGCGGTGGATGACTCGCACAAACCTCCAAGGACTCGCCTCCCCCAAATGATCACACACACACAGGGGTGTCAACTGGATTCGGGGCAGGCGCGTTACGACACGTCGGATTCCTCACCCCCGCCTCCGACCCTGCCTCTTCCAGGGGCGGCGCCCACCCTCCACACTCCCGACCGGGCTCAGGCGACGCCCAGCTCCTCCCGAACGATCCGGTTGACGGTGGCTCCGTCGAGGTCCCGGCGACTCTTCATGAGATGGCCCACCACCCGGCCCACCGCCTTCGGGTCTCCG
>JALSJV010000077.1 GCA_026989215.1 Acidimicrobiia bacterium
CGGCACCGTGAAGATCGGCGACGGCGCCGAGGTCTCGATACCCGACGTCTCCGGCGGTGGTGGGACGGTGACCATCGCCCTCCGGCCAGAGCGGCTCCACCTGGCTCCTCCCGGTGGGGAGGTCCCTGCGGGCGCCAACCGTGTTCGGGGGGTCGTCCGGCGGAGGGTCTACCACGGCGACGGGTTCGCCTACGAGGTGGTGTGCGCCGGGGTGACCTTCGAGGTGCGGCAGGAGAACACCCCCGGGCTGGTCCGGTTCGAGGCGGGAAGCGAAGTCGACCTGTACTGGGACCCGTCGGCGGCGAGTCTCGTGGAGGACTGAGGGTGGCGACCAGGACCGGGGTCACCCCCGAGCTGGAGGCGGCGGCGGAGCGGGCCCAGGCCCGCCGGGGGCTGCTGGTCTCCCTCCCCGCCTACGTGTACCTCGTCGTTTTCTTCGCCATCCCCCTGGTCATCGTGTTCGTCGTGTCGGTGTTCGGCCGCCGCAACCCCCGCGGTGCCACCGTCTACGGTGCGCCGAGCCTCGACGCCTACCGGAAGATCTTCGAGCCGGGCCCCGACGGCTCCTACCTGGTGCTCGAGATCGTGTGGCGGTCCCTGTGGCTCTCGGTCCTGACCACCGTCATCTGCCTCCTCCTCGCCTACCCCCTCGCCTACTACATCGGGACCCGATCGCCCCGGGTGCGGAACGTGCTCCTGGTCCTCGTCATGATCCCCTTCTGGTCGAACTTCCTGGTCCGCACCTACGCCTGGAGGGTGTTGTTGGGTCGGAGCGGACCGGTCACCGCCGTCACGTCGGCCCTCGGGCTCACCGACACTCCGATGATCTTCACCGTGAACGCCGTTCTCATCGGGCTCGTCTACGGATTCCTGCCCTTCATGGTGCTGCCCCTCTACGCGGCGATCGAGCGTATGGACTGGAGTCTCGTGGAGGCCGCCCGGGATCTGTACGCCTCCGGCTGGCAGGCGTTCCGGAAGGTCACCTGGCCGTTGAGCCGCCCCGGGGTCATCGCCGGGTCGATCCTCGTGTTCATCCCCGCTTTCGGGGCCTACGTCACGCCGGAGATCCTGGGAGGATCCAAGACGACGCTCCTCGGCAGCTACATCGTCCGTCAGTTCCTCCAGGCCCGCGACGCCCCCTTCGGGTCGGCGCTGTCCTTCGTGCTCATGTCGGTGATGCTCGGCGCCACCATCGTGTACTTCCGGACAGGAGGCAAGACCCTGTGACGAGCCGGTGGGTGAACCGCGTGCTGGGTCTGCACTCATGGGTGGTGTACCTGTTCTTCTACGCACCCATCGCCGTGCTCGTCTTCCTGTCCTTCAACGACAACCGCCTGGTCACCGTCTGGACGGGGGCCTCCCTGCGCTGGTACCGGGAGATGCTCCAGAACGACCAGGTGCTGGCGGCGATCCGCAACTCGTTGATCGTCGCCGCCGTCTCGACCCTGGTCTCGGTGATCCTGGGCACCGCGGCCGCGCTCGGACTGGAGCGGTTCCGGTGGAAGGGCCGGCAGCTCTTCGACGGTCTGCTCTATCTGCCGATCATCATCCCCGACGTCACGATGGCCGTGATGATGTTGCTGTTCTTCGTCCAGGTCTTCGGGTTCGTCGAGCTGGCCTTCGGCCCCCGGATCGGGCTCGGTCTGGCGACCATCTCCCTCTCCCACATCGCCTTCAACATCTCCTTCGTGGCGGTGGTGGTGCGGGCCCGACTCGCCGGTCTCGACCCGGCTCTCGAGGAAGCCGCCGCCGACCTCTACGCCGATCGCCGTCGGGCGTTCCTCCACGTCACCCTGCCGCTCATCATGCCCGGCGTGTTGGGTGGGGCGCTGCTCGCCCTCACCCTCTCCCTCGACGACGTGGTGATCACCAGCTTCGTCTCGGGGCCCGGATCGACCACCCTGCCCGTCTACGTGTTCGGTTTGGTCAAACGCGGCGTGACGCCCCTCATCAACGCGGTGAGCACGGTGATGTTGGTAGCGTCGATGCTGCTCGTGTTCGTCTCTCTCGTCTTCCAACGAGGCGACGGGAAGGTGCCGAAGGGCACACGGCAATGACTCGGGAGGGAGCAATGACAGGACGGAGGATCCTCGCTCTGGTGGGCGTGTTGGCGCTCGTCGCGGCTGCCTGTGGCGGCGGTACGACGACCGAACCCACCACCGACACGACCGCCGCTCCGGCGACCACCGCGGCGACGACGGCGACGACTGCCGCCGGACCTGCCGACACCGAGCCGGCAGCGGCCGGGGTGTGCGCGCCGGGCCAGACCGACGGCGATCTGGTGCTCTACAACTGGACCGAGTACATCGACCCTGAACTCATCGACGCCTTCGAGGCCGAGTACGGGGTGGCGGTGATCGAGGACTTCTACCCGTCGAACGAGGAGCTGTTCGCCAAGGTCTCGGCGGGGGCCAGCGGCTACGACGTCATCGTCCCCTCGGACTACATGGTCTCGATCATGATCGACGAGGGCCTCCTGATGCCGCTGCAGCGGGAGGCGATCCCCAACGCCGCCAACCTCGACCCCAAGTTCGTCGACGTCCCCTACGATCCGGGCAACGTCTACTCGATGCCGTATCAGTGGGGAACGACGGGGATCGCGGTCAACATGGACGTGGTCGGTGAGGACTTCCCCGAGACGTGGGGTCTGATCTTCGACCCGGACCTGTCCGCACCCTACGCCGCCCAGATCTCCATGCTCGACGATCCGCGGGAGTCCCTCGGCGCGGCCCTCAAATACCTCGGATACTCCCTCAACACCACCAACGAGGCGGAGCTGGCGGAGGCGGCGCAGCTCATCGCCGACGCCAAGGAGCGGATCCTGCTCTTCGACTCCGACCAGTTCGAAGACCTCCTGGTCGCCGGGGAGACGAGCATCGCCCACGGTTGGAACGGCGACTTCTTCTCGGCGTTCGACGCGGTCTCGACCGACGACTTCGACGCCTGGGAGGTCTACTACTACTTCGTGCCGGAGGAAGGCGGGGTCCAGTGGGTGGACAACATGGCGATCCTCGCCGACGCCCCCCATCCCTGCACGGCCCACACCTTCATCAACTTCCTCCTCGACGCCGAGAACGGAGCCGCGCTGACCAACTGGAACTTCTACGCCAGCCCCAACGCGGCGGCGACGGAGTTCATCGACCCCGAGATCCTCGAGGACCCGTCGATCTACCCGCCGCCGGAGACCCTGGCGAACCTCGAGTTCATCGCCGATACCGGCGACTTCGAGACCAAGTACTCGGACTACTGGGAGCAGGCGAAGAGCTGATCACGCGGCGGTCACCGGTCGGTTCGGGCACCTACGATGGGCGGAGATGAAGGATCGTCCCATCCGGGTGCTCGAACTGACCGGCGGCCCCGAGCATCGGGGCGCGGTCCACGGAGCCGCCTTCCACAACGAGATCCGACGGTACACGGCGGAACGGGTCGCCCTGGCCGTCGAAGGGGCCTGGTCCGGCGGAGCCTCCTCCCGTGACGACGTCTACGCCCTCGCCGAGGCGATGCTCCCCGCCCACGCCCTGTACGACCCCGACCTCTACGAGGAGATGCTGCTCATGGCCGAGGCGGCGGGGATCACCCCGGCCGAGGCGGTGATCGTCGGGGGGTTCACCGACTTCGCCGACACGCTCCGGGCGGCGGGAGGCTCCCCGCCGGTGGAGGACGACTGCACGGCGGTGATCGTGCCCGACGACCGGGCCTCGGGTGCGGGCTTCCTCGCCCAGACCTGGGACATGCACGACACCGCCACCCGCCACGTCGTCATGTTGGACGTCCAACCGCCGGGTGCGCCCCGGGCCCTCGTGTTCTCGACCGTCGGGTGCCTCGGCCAGATCGGGATGAACGAAGCGGGTGTGGCGGTGGGGATCAACAACCTCACCGCCGCCAACGGCAGGATCGGGGTGACCTGGCCGTTCGTCGTCCGGGCCGCCCTCGCCGCCAGCACCTTCGAAGGGGCGGTGAAGGCGATCGTCGACGCCCCCGTGGCGGGCGGCCACTCGTATCTGGTGTTGGCCGAAGGTCGGGGATGTGTGATCGAGGCGATGCCGGGAGGCTGCTCGATGCTCCCCCTGGAGCCGGGCCGGGTCCTCGCCCACACCAACCATTGTCTGGTGGCCGAGGCGGCGAGCCAGGAAGCTCCACGACCCGCCGACCTGACGGCGTCGTCGACCGCGCGGCTGGACCGTGCTCTGGCGCTGCTGGCCGACGGCGACGTCGACGCCGACCGTCTGATGGCCCTCACCAGGGATGCGGAGGCGATCTGTCGCCGGAGCGAACCGCCCTACCATGTCGAGTCCTGCGGGGCGGTGGTGATGAGACCGGCGACCGGTGATCTGTGGGCCGTGTGGGGCATCCCCGCCGACAACGAGTACGAGTATTTCTCCCTGAAGCGATGAGCGAGCTGCGCTACGTCAACCTCACCGAAGACCTCGCCCCCCAGTGCGCTGCGTTGGAGCGGGCCGCCTTCCCCCACGCCGAGCCGGAGGACCTCCTCTCGGAGGAGGACATCAGGGCCTACGCCCGGGTGTTCCCGGAGGGCTTCTTCGTCGTCCTCGCTGGCGACCGGGTGGTGGGCCAGGGGGCGGGCATCTTCCTCGACTTCGATTTCGACCATCCCCAGCACTCCATCACCGAGATCACGGGGGAGCATCAATGCGGCAACCACGATCCCGACGGTGACTGGTACTACGGCACCGACATCGTCGTGCACCCC
>JALSJV010000078.1 GCA_026989215.1 Acidimicrobiia bacterium
CCCCCGCCGGTCGCCCGAGGTGGCCTCCGACAACCCGATCTTCGAACCTCCCTTCCTCGGCAGCCGGGTGGTGAAGGGCATCGCCGTCGACGAGGTCGCCGCCTATCTCAACGAGACGGCGCTCTTCCGGAACCAGTGGCAGTACCGACCCGAGCCGGGCGAAGACGACGGGGCGTTCAAGGATCGTCTCCGAAAGGAGCTCCGCCGGCGCCTCGCCGACGCCAAGGCCCGGGGCCTCCTCGTCCCTCAGGTCGTGTACGGGTTCTACGCGGCCAACGCCGACGGCGACGACCTCGTCGTCTGGGCGGACCCCGGCCGGGAGGTCGAGCTGGCCCGGTTCACCTTCCCCCGGCAGAGTTCGGAACCCTACCTCTGCATCGCCGACTTCTTCCGTCCCCTCGAGGCGGAGGTCGACTACGTGGCCTTCCACATCGTCACGATGGGACCTGCGGTGTCCGAGGAGGCGGCGCGCCTGTTCGCAGCGGACCGATACCGCGACTACCTCCACGTGCATGGGCTCGGGGTCGAGATGACCGAGGCGCTGGCCGAGTACTGGCACCGTCGCATCCGAGAGGAGTGGGGCTTCGCGGCCGAGGACGGGCCGACGCTGCGGGGGCTGTTCCGTCAGCAGTATCGGGGCGGCCGGTATTCGTGGGGGTATCCGGCCTGTCCCGATCTCGAGGACAACGCCACCGTTGCCCGGCTGCTGGAGGCGGACCGGATCGGGGTGGTCTGCGGAGAGGAGACGTCGTGGCAGTACCAACCCGAGCAGACGACGTCGGCGCTCATCGCCCACCACCCCCAGGCCAAGTACTTCGTGGCTCGCTGAGGAGGAGGGATGCTCACCACCAAGAACGCCTTCACCACGATCGTCGAGATCAACCCACCGCAGCTCCCCAACATGCAGCACCTCCTCCTCGACGGCGTGTGGGGTCACGTGCTCGTCACCGACAACGTCTTCGGCAAGATCCGGGTCTCTCCCTACGCGTTCGCGGCGCGCATCACCCACGACGTCCCCAGCGTCCATCCGACGGTGGTCGTCTCCACCCGGGACCGGAACATCCTCGCCATCGAGTCCGAGGTTCGGGGTGCCTTGGGGAACGGGGTCGACTCGTTCCTGGTCGTCGTCGGCGACACCTATCCACAGGTGGATCACCTGGCCAACCACTACGAGATCGTCGAGCACCTGCGGGCGCTTCAGGACCACATGCCCACCTTCGAGGTGGGCATGCCGACCCGGTTGCGTCGGTGGCAGTTCGAACGGAGGATCGAAGCGGGCGCCCAGTTCTTCCTCGCCGGGCCGGTGATGGACCCCGCGGTGGTGACCGAGGCGGCGGACAGGCTCGAGCTCACCGCCGACGATCCCCCCGTCTACCTCTCGGTGATCCCTCCCTTCTCCCCCGGGTGGGTCGCCCGCACCGAGGAGTGGGGGGCGGTGCCGGTGAGCGAGGGGCTGCGTGCCCGACTGGTCGAGTTGGGGCCCGCCGACCGGCGGCGGTTCGGCTGGGAGCAGGCGGCCGAGGTGGCGGCTGCCGCCGACGAGGCGGGCTTCGCCGGAGTGGTGCTGATGGGCCTCAAGTACTCGACGGTGGTCGACGAAGCCGCCGAGGCGTGGTCTCTGCTCCGGCGAGCCTGACCGCCGGTCGCCGCCCGACCGGAGGGGCGGATCAGCAAGGGCTTGATATCTGTCTCTGTGTGTGTGTCAGCATCTTCGTGGGGTACGGCAGGAGGCCGGAAAAGAGGAGAGGGAGAAGATGCGAACCAAGAGTCCCGATTGCCGTAGCGCTCTTCGTGGCTGCGGTGGGTGTGCCGACGCCGGCCTGGGGGGTCGAAGGGGCTGCGCCTCCCTCCGAGGTGTTGGGCCAGGGCGACCTGGAGATCGCAAGAGGGATGGTCGGAGGCGGCAGCCGCATCGCGTGTTCCGGCTCTGGACAGTCGTTTTCCAGAACAAGTGCCATCCCGTCGCGTGGGTCGCCCAGGGCAGACGACAAACGTTCGATCCCGTGGGCATCGGATCTTGGATGGCTCCCAGGGAGACCCTGGCCGGATAGGCGGTCACGGTCCGCGCCCGCCACGCGAGAGAGCTTCGATCGATCGTCGCCGTGACTCCCGTAGGGGAGGTGGTCCGCGTCGTCCGCCGGTGGCTCTTCGGTCTCGGCGCTGGCTGCGAATCCGTGGCTCCTCGCCGCGGAGGTCGTTTGATCAACTGTTACATAATCCTAAATTCAAGGTAAGATTGTAACAGCGAGCGAGGAGGAGGACCGCTGCGACCGGAGGAGATCGGCCTGCTGCTACGTCACGCCCGTGAGCGTGTTGGCCTCTCGCAGGAGGCCGCGGCCGAGGCGGTCGGGTTGAACCGGGTGGTGCTCAGCTACTACGAGACCGGCGACCGCCAGGCCCCACTGGCCGTGTTGGGTGCTCTCTCTCGCCTCTATGGATTGACCCTTGCCCAGCTCCTCAAAGGGGTGGAGGCCCAGCCTGATCCGGCCGAGATCCTGTTCCGCGCCGCACCCGCCGAGCTGGGACAGAGGGCTCGTTCCGGGATGGCTCAGTTCTCGTCGCTGGTTCGGGCGTACGTTGAACTAGTCGAGGACCTGGGAACCCAGCTTCGGGGACGCGGCGTGAGCCCGATGTCTCCGGCGCGTCCGACGGCGGGGCGGAGAGAAGCGGCTCGGCTCGCCCGTGAGGCGCGAGAGGTGCTGGGACTCGGGGAGGGGCCAGTGGGCGATCACCTGTTCGCCATCGCCGATGAGTGGGCGCTGGTGTTTCGGTTGCGGCTCGGGGAGATCAGGGACCGCTCGCCTTCCGGCTTCTTCTACAACCACCCTCGGGCCGGCTTCTGCATCGTCATCAACTCGGAGATGACACTGGGCCGCCAGCTTTTCACCCTCGCCCATGAGCTGGCCCACGCCTTCTTCCATTCACAGTCGGCGGACGTGTGGATCTCCTTCCCGGGCGCGCCGGAGACCCGGGAACGCTTCGCTGACCTCTTCGCCGGGGAACTGCTGGTACCGGAGGACGCCCTCATCGGGGCAGTCGAAGACATGGGCGGACGTGACGTGCTCGTCGACCCCATCGTCGCGGTGCACTTGCAGCGCCATTTCGGCGTGAGCTACGCAACCCTGCTCGTCCGTCTCCGCCAGGCACGACTGATTTCGGAGGCGACATATCAGGACCTCAGAGAAATCTCGCCCAGCAAGCTCGCTCTCGCCCTCGGCTACGAGGTCAATCCTGCCGACCTCGGGGACTACCGGATTCATCCGCTCGACAGAATCCCTGGAAGGATGTTGCGGTTGGTGACCAGCGCCATCAGCAAGGGTGTGATGACCCGAGGCGACGCCGCTGAGACCCTCGGCATCGGCAGCGAAGCCGTACTGCAGCTTCTCGAGCGGCCTCGAGCCGACGCCTCAGAGGTACGGGTTCTCGAGGAGATCGAGGGAGGCGCCCGCTTCTCCCGGGGTTGACCGGTGCTGTCGGACGCCTCGGTGCTGCGGAACTTCGCCATTCTCGGATGGCTAGACCAATTGGTGGCGCTCGCCGGAGGTGAGGTCCACGTGGCCTACGGAGTGATGGGCCTGTATGACGACGACCCGGGCGAGATAGAGGCGATCCGAGCTGCATTCGTGGAAGAGAGCCTCAACAACCCAGGATCCCCGACTTCCACTGCGGCCACCGTTGCTGTGGTCGGCTTGGATGCCCTCCTGGGAAGACGATCCAGGGATATCACTGTTGTGTCCCCGACCGACGACGAGTTCGCTGTTGCCCTGCGGCTCCAGGATCCCGGAGAGCGAACGTGGCGGCAAGGCCTTGGAGTCAGATCCCGGCGACTCGACGCAGGCGAGGCAGTATCAATCGCTATCGCCACCGCCAGAGGGCTCGCCTTCGCTTCCGATGATGATGATGCCCGCGTCGCGTACCTCGCTCTGGAGGGCTCTCGCCACGTCTGGACGCTGGACCTGATCCAGGAGGCGGTTCACCGCGGCCTCCTCGACGAACGTGCCGCTCGTGCAGGCTACGAGGAACTCTGCCGGACGTATCGTTTCTGGGGCCCGCCGTGGACCTGACTCTGGGTTCGCCGGGTTCTGCAAGTTCCATTGCGTCACGTCTCGGTCGACGCGCGCCACGCGTGGAATGGAGCGTACTCGGGCACGTGGTACGCGGTCACGTAGGAGGTCCGGCATGGTACGGCAGGTCCACCCCGACGAGGCGAAGAGCCCGCCGTCGCTCAGGGTTCTTGCCTACTTCCCGTTCGTCTTGGCCCCGATGATGCCGTGGATGCCACTGGCCGCGGCGATGATCCTCGTCGGCTGGGCGATCACGATGAGGGTTCGCCGCGACGACGCCGTCATCGTGGCTTCACTGGCGTCGATGGTGTCGCTGCCGGCGCTCTGGGTATTTCGATTCACGATCATCTCGTGATGGGGTACCCCGGCCGTTCGGAGCCCGGGGCTCGAGGCGGCCACAAGGTGATGGGACGCGGGATCAGGGTCGATGTCCGCGCAGACGCGGTCCCCGACGACTCTCCAGCCGGCGAACCACCAGTTTCACCCACTCGCAGAGGAGGGGCCGAGTGTCCCGGGGATCGATCACCTCTTCGATCCCGAAGGTCTCGGCGGTCCGGAGCGGTGAGCGGATCGCCTCGAACCGGGCCAGGATCTCG
>JALSJV010000079.1 GCA_026989215.1 Acidimicrobiia bacterium
GGTGGCCGCCGCCGCCGAGAGTGGCGATCGGCTCCCTGCCGGCATCACCAGGTTCGTCATCCCCGGACGGGTCCTCCGGCTCGGGATGCCGCTTCGCCTGCTCGCCTCCGACACCTCGATCGTCGAGAAGCAGGCTGCGTTGGATCGGCTCCTCGAGGAGCGGGCACGGGAGGGCCGGATCCGCCACTACACAGAGCCGGTCTTCGTCCTCGACGAATAGGGCTTCGCTACGACTCGGGGATCACCGCCACGCACACGAGCTCCACCACCGACCGGGGGTCGAACAGCTCGGTGACTCCGAACAACGCCATCGCCGGGAAATGGCGGCCGAACACGGCACGGTAGGCAGTGCCGAGGGGCGCCAGATTCGCCCGGTATCCGGCCGGATCCGTCGTGTAGATCGTCATCGACACGAGGTGTTCGGGGCGGGCGCCGGCCGCCTCCAGCGCGACGGCGACATTACGACAGGCCTGCGCGAACTGATCGACGAGGCCATCGTCGATCGTCTCGTCCGGTCGGTGGCCGGTCTGACCTCCGAGCCAGACGGTGGTGCCGGCCTCCGCCACCACCACGTGGGAGAAGCCGACCGGTGGGATGAGGCCGTCGGGATTGATCATGCGGTGAGGCATCGTTCCTCCAGTTCGGGTCGCGTCCCCGGCTGCTCCGGGTACCCCATCATGGTCCGAAGGCCCCTGACGCAGGCGGCCCGGACGCGTAGGTTGGGAATCGACACGCGAGGCCGAGAGGAGGCCGCCATGGTGGAGAAGGACGTGACGTTGTCGATCCACCTGACCGAGGACGACACCGAGACGGTGGCCGTCACCCGCCTCGACCTGCGGGGTGAGCACTTCGAGGGAGAGGGGCGCGCTCGCCGCAACCCGATCGATCCTCCCTATCCGGTGATCGGCGAGGAGCTCGCCATCGCCCGGGCGCTCTCCGAGCTGCACACCCGGTTGATGGAGGCGGCGCAGGCGAAGATCGACGAGCATCTGGTGCATTGACCGGCCGCGGAGGGCGGGGCGACGGGTGGTGCTCGCCCACCCGATGACCGCCCGCGCCCCGCTCCCCGTCCGCCCTCCTCCGTCGGTCCGGGCGCAGAGGGCGGTGGGCGGCGCGGGTACGATCCCGTCGGCCGCCGTCGGGAGGACATCATCGACATCGCCGTACTGGTCTCCGGATCGGGATCGAACCTCCAGGCACTGATCGCCGCCGCCGCCGAGCCGGGGTTCGGTGCCCGTATCGTGGTCGTCATCTCGGACCGGCCGGGGGTGAAGGCGCTGGACCGGGCGGCGGCGGCGGGGATCCCCACCCGGGTGGTCCCCTGGTCGGAGTTCGAGGACCGGGATTCGTTCACCAGGGCGATCTGCGACGCCGTCACCGAAGCCGGGGCCGAGGCGATGGTGCTCGCCGGGTTCATGCGGATCCTGGCGCCGGTCGCGATCCGGCGCTTCCCCGATCGGATCCTCAACGTCCACCCGGCGTTGCTGCCCGCCTTCCCCGGAGCCCGTGCCGTCGGTCAGGCCCTGGAGTACGGGGTGAAGCTGACCGGTGTCACCGTCCATTTCGTGGACGAGCACATCGACCACGGGCCGATCATCGCCCAGGAGGCGGTGCCGGTGCTCCCCGGCGACGACGAGGCCACCTTGCATGCCCGGATCCAGCGGGTCGAGCACGACCTGTACCCGCGCGTCGTCTCGGCGTTCGCCAACGGCCGTCTTCGAGTGGAGGGACGAATCGTGCGGTGGGAGGAGGAACGATGAGTCGGGTCGAGGTGCGTCGAGCGCTCGTGTCGGTCTCGGACAAGACGGGGGTGGTGGACCTCACCCGGCGGTTGGTGGCCGCCGGCGTGGAGATCATCTCGTCGGGAGGCACCGCCGCCGCCTTGGCGGAGGCGGGGATCCCCGTCACCGCGGTGAGCCGGGTCACCGGGGCGCCAGAGGCGTTGGGAGGGCGGGTCAAGACGCTGCATCCGGCGATCCACGCCGCCCTCCTCGCCGATCTCTCCGACCCGAGCCACGTCGCCGACCTCGACCGGATGGGGATCGAACCGATCCAGCTCGTCGTCTCGAACCTCTACCCCTTCGAGGCGACCGTCGCTTCCCCGAACGTCGCCGAACGCGACGTCATCGAACAGATCGACATCGGCGGACCCGCCATGGTGCGGGCCGCCGCCAAGAACCACGCCTGGGTGGGTGTGGTCACCGGACCCGAACAGTACGACGAGGTGGCATCGGCGGTGGAGGCGGGGGGGCTCGACGACGACCTACGGGCGCGGTTGGCGCGCATCGCCTTCTTCCGGACCGCCCGCTACGACGCCGCCATCGTCCGGTGGATGGAACGCGACCAGGCCGTCCCGGAACGTACCGTCTTGGCCCTGGAGCGGGTGGCGTCCCTCCGCTACGGGGAGAACCCGCATCAGGAGGGGGCGTTGTACCGGCAGGCCGGTCTGGGTGCCTGGTGGCTGGAGGCGACGCAGCACCAGGGCAAGGAGATGTCCTTCAACAACTACCTGGATGCCGACGCCGCCTGGCGTCTCGTCCACTCCTTCGACGACCCGGCCTGTGTGGTGGTGAAGCACACCAACCCGTGCGGCGTCGCCGAGGCCGTCGACCTCCCCACTGCCTTCGAGGCCGCGTGGGCCGGTGATCCGCTCTCCGCGTTCGGTTCGGTGGTGGCCGTCAATCGGGAGGTCGACGCGGCGGCGGCCGAGGCGATGACGGGGTTCATCGAGGTGGTCGTCGCTCCGGGTCTCCGTCCGGAGGCGGCGGAGATCCTCGCCGCCAAGCCGAACCTGAGGCTGTTGACGGCGCCCCCGCCCTTCGGTGAGGGCATCGACCTGCGGCGGGTCGACGGCGGGTTCGTCGGCCAGACCTGGGATCGGGTGGCCACCGACGAGGGCTGGAGGGTGGTGGGGCGGCGGGAACCCACGGCGAGCGAGCTGGAAGACCTCCGCTTCGCCTGGCAGGTGGCGGCCCACACCAAGTCGAACGCCATCGTCATCGCCCGGGGGCGCCGGACCGTCGGTATCGGGGCCGGCGATCAGAGCCGGGTCGGAGCCTCGGAGCGGGCGGTGATTCGGGCAGGGGACCGGGCGCGGGGGGCGGTGGCGGCGTCGGACGCGTTCTTCCCGTTCCGGGACGGAATCGACGCCCTGGCAGAGGCAGGGGTGACGGCGGTGGTGGAGCCGGGGGGATCCCGAAGGGACGAGGAGGTGATCGCCGCCGCCGACGAGCACGGCGTGGCGCTGATCTTCACCGGTCGGCGGCACTTCCGTCACTGACGTTCGTAGGTTGGGAGAGGCGTCGAGGAGGAGGAAGACGTGACGGCGAGGGTGTTGGACGGCAAGGCCGTCGCGGCGACGGTCCGAGAGGAGGTGACGGCCCGGGTCGCAGCGCTGGGTTTCGTGCCGGGATTGGCGACGGTGCTCGTCGGAGACGATCCGGCTTCGCACGTCTATGTCCGCAACAAGCGGCGCGCCGCCGAACAGGTGGGAATCCGCTCGATCCATCACGAACTCCCCGCCGAGGTCTCCCAGGCGGAGCTCGAATCCCTCATCGAGTCCCTCAACCGCGACCCCGACGTCCATGCCATCCTCGTCCAGCTTCCCCTCCCCGAAGGGCTCGACTCCCAGGCGGTGACGGCACGGATCGACCCGGCCAAGGACGCCGACGGTCTCCATCCCACCAACCTGGGGCTGTTGGTCCTCGATCGGCCCGGTCTTCGGCCCTGCACCCCGTCGGGGGTGATGCGGATCCTGGAGCATCACGGAATCGAGACCCGGGGACGGAGAGCGGTGATCGTCGGGCGTTCCTTCCTCGTGGGGCGTCCCCTGGCGCTGATGCTGTCGTCCCGGGGAGTGGACGCCACGGTGACGGTCGCCCATTCACGCACCGCCGACCTCGCCACCGTCACCGCCGAGGCCGACATCCTGGTGGCGGCGGTCGGCTCCCCGGGCCTGATCGGCGCCGACCATGTCAAGCCGGGGGCGACGGTGATCGACGTCGGGATCAACCGCACCGAGGCCGGTCTCGTCGGAGACGTCGACTTCGAGGCGGTTCGGCGGGTGGCGTCGGCGATCACACCGGTCCCCGGCGGTGTCGGGCCGATGACGGTGGCGATGCTCATGCACAACACCGTCAGCGCCGCCGAGCGCCTCGGCTCGGGCTGACCGACCGAAAAACCTCACGTCGTCTTCACATCTGGCTCACAGATCGGGCCGATGGGGGTGGGACGAGCCAGGAGATCACCCATGCTGAGCACCGAAGCCCTCCTCGACCGCACCCGAACCTCCCGTCGCTCCCTTCGGGGGCCGGCGATCGAGATCACCGGAGCGATCCGAATCACCGGGGGGATGTGGGCGAGGTTCGTTCAACGTCCGTCCCATCGATGCCACAGCACCGCGACGACCACCACACCGCCTCCCCCGGCCATCACCATGCGCACCGGGTCGATGCCGCCGGCCACGGCCAGCAGCTCGGCGACGGCTCCGGCGACAAGGGCTCCGGCGGCGAGGGCCAGGCGCAGCAACACGTGGAACGCGGTGAAGGCCAACAGGCGGGGTCGCCCGTCCAACTCCACCTGC
>JALSJV010000080.1 GCA_026989215.1 Acidimicrobiia bacterium
CGATGAGCAGGGTGGCGGAGGCGGTGCGAGCACTCCGGGCGGGGCTGGTGGTGGGTGTCCCGACCGACACGGTGTACGGCTTGGCGGTCGATCCGACGGTGCCGGAGGCGGTGGCGAGGGTGTTCGAGTTGAAGGGCCGACCGTCGGACCGTCCGCTGCCGATCCTGGTGGCCGATGTGGCCCAGGCGGAGGGACTGCTGGTGTTGTCGGCGAAGGCCCGGGAGTTGGCGGTGCGCCACTGGCCGGGGGCGCTCACCGTGGTGTGTCCCCGCCGTCCCGGCCTGCCCGACGGGTGGGGTGATGCGGAGGCGGGGACGTTGGGGGTTCGGGTGCCGGACCATCCGGTGTGTCGGGAGCTGCTGGTGGCGGCGGGGCCGCTGGCGGTGACGAGCGCGAACCGTTCCGGTGAGCCGCCGGTGCTGGACGACCGGGCGGCGCGGGAGGTGTTCGGCGACGGCGTGGCGGTGTATCTGCCGGGCCGGTCGCCGGGTGGGCAGGCGTCGACGGTGGTTCGGGTCGTGGCGGATGAGGTGACGGTGCTGCGGGAAGGTCCCGTCGCGGTGTGAGGGCGTTCAGGGTGGGGGACGGGTGGTGTAGGTCCAGCCGAGGGGGCTGGTCCAGCGGTGACTTCCGTCGGGGAGCCGCTCGTAGGTCCAGCCGTGTTCCCGGAGTTGGTGGTGGTGACGGCAGAGGGGCGCCAGGTTGTGGGGGCAGGTGGTGCCGCCTTCGCACCAGGGGGTGCGGTGATCGAGGTCGCAGGTGCGGGCGGGCATCCGGCATCCGGGGAAGACGCATCGGCGGTAGCGGGCTCGGACACGTCGGGCGAGGGCGGTGTCGGGCCGCCGCCGGGTGGTGCCGGTCCAGACGGGTTCCCCCTGGTGGGTGACGGTGAACTCCCATGTCCGCCCGGGTTCGTGGGCGATCCGCCGGGCGATGTCGGCGAGCAGCGGACCCCAGCCGGGGAGTTCGGCGGGTCGGTCGGTGAGCTCGGCGAGGGTGGGGAGGTCGATGGTGATGTCGACGACCCCGCGGGTGGTGTCGTCGGAGAGGGTGCCGCAGAGGAGATCGAGGTAGACGTCGGCTCGGAGCTGGTCGAGTGTCCGGGTCTCGTCGGCGGTCTTGAGGCTGCGGGCGATCCGTTCGATACGGCTGCGGGCTTCGGCCACCCGGTCGGGCGGGAGCTGATATCCGCAGAGGTCGGCGGTGCCGTCGTCGTTGGCGGTGGTGACCACGATCCGGTCGTCGACCCGTTCCTCGTAGTCGCGGCGGGCAGCGTCCGGGTCGATGGCGAGGCAGCGTCGCCGAACCAGTGCTCGGAGCTGGCCGGAGGTGCGGTCGGAGGCGAGGGGGGTCACGTCGGCGACGACCCGCTGGGCGGCGACCGGGGCGAGTCCGGCGACGCCGTCGCAGATCACCTGAGCCCGGTAGGCGTCGATCTCGCCGGCGGCGAGGGCCTCCCACACTTCGGGGTATTTGGTGAGCTGTAACGCCCGGTCGAGTCTGGTCTCGGCGGCCCGGCGGGTGAGACGCAGGGCGGCGCCCAGCTCGTCGGAAGCGACCTCCCACACGTCGTCGACGCGGGCCGTCTCGTCGGGGTCGTCGGGATCGATGTGGGCGAGCTCGGACACGGTCTGGGCGTGGAGCGCCTCGAGGTGGGCGATCAGCTTCGCCTCGGCTCGCAGCACGGTGACGAGGTCACGGCCCGACAGCCTGCTGCGGTCGATCGACGTCAGCATCGCGTGGGAGAACAGGCCCGGCTCCCACGAGTCCAGATCCGTCGGCACCGTCGGAGGATCCTCGCGATCGGCGGTGCGGACCGTCGCCAGCAACTCGAACATCTGTTCGGTATCCATGCTGACATGATAGGTAGAGGGTGTGACAGAAATACAGAATGAGATAGCAATAGGAGACGATATTTCTCATGGCCGTTGGGGATGTGTCGCCCGTCGAGGGATAGGATTCAACCGGTCGGCCGGGGCGGGGATCCCCCCCACCTCTCCGACCCGGTCAGCGGAGGAAGAACCCAGGGTTGAGGGCGTCGGAGGGGTCGATCCACAGCTCGGAACGTCCCACGATGTGGGCCGACCCGGAGATCTCGGGGACGACCGCCGGAAGATTCCCCACCGTCGTCGTCTCCGCCACCGTCCCCTCGAACACGCTGCCCACGATGGACTCCACGGCGATCGACCCTCCCACGTCGAGCACGCCCCGGGCGTGGAGCAGGGCGAGACGTCCGCTCACCCCCGTCCCGGTGGGGGAGCGGTCCACCTCCCCGTCGGCGAACACACAGACGTTACGGCTGTGATGCGCCGGATCCTGCGGCGGGCCCGTGAAGATCACCCCGTAAAGGAACCCCAGGTCGGGTTCGGTGGGATGGTCGATGCTCCGCCCGGCGACGATCGCCGCCTTGATCGCCCTCCCTGCGGCCACCAGGCCGGCGGCGTCGTCGAGCTCCACCCCCACGGAGGCGGCGTCGACGTAGGCGTAGAACGCACCACCGAAGGCGAGGTCGTAGCGGACCGTCCCCCAGGAGGGAACCTCGACGGTGGCGTCGAGGTCGGCGGCGAAGGAGGCGACGTTCCGGAACCGGACCCGGGTGCAGACCCCGTCGGCGACGGAGGCGACGGCGATGACCCGACCCGCAGGGGTGTCGACCCGGAGGAGGTTGTCGCCCTCCCGCCGCGGCAGCATCCCCGTGTCGAACACCACCTTCGCCAACGCGATGATGCCGTGCCCACACATCGTCGAGAACCCCTCGTTGTGGCAGAACAGGACCGACAGGTCCCCGTCGGGCTCCGTCGGCGGGCCCACCCACCCGCCGTACATGTCGGCGTGGCCCCTCGGCTCCCACATGAGGGCGCGTCGAAGGTCGTCGAGATGGTCCATGGCGAAACGGCGACGCTCCAGCACGGTCTCGCCGGGGATCTCCGGGAGGCCGTCGACCACCACCCGGAACGGCTCCCCACCGGTATGGGACTCGACCACCGTGAACCGTCGCCACGATGCGGGTGGCTGCCAGCGGCAGGCAGAGGAGAGATCCATGACTCCAGGATACGGGTGCCTGCACGAGCCGTCGGTCAGGGTCGGCTGTGCTTCCATACCAGCCACACGTCCCCGACGTTGGTGCCGGTGGGTCCGCAGACGAGGAGATCCCCCGACGCCCGGAGGAACGGGTACGCGTCGTTGTCGTCGAGGGCCGCCGCCGGATCGAAGCCCTCCGCCCGGGCGACCGTGCCGCCGTCCACGATCGCCCCGGCGGCGTCGGTGGGGCCGTCGATCCCGTCGGTCCCGAAGGCCGCGAACAGGATGTCGGAGCCTTCGATCGCCATCGCCGCCGCCAAGGCCGCCTCCTGGTTGCGTCCACCCCGCCCGCCACCGGTGACGTGCACCGTGGTCTCACCCGCCAGGACCGTCAGCCCGCCGGGTGCCTCCCGGCAGGCCCGCGGACCCTCCACCCGGGCCTCCCCCCGGAGGGACGTGGTGGCGACCCGGGCGTCGAGACCCAAGGTGGCGGCCCGCTGCATCGCCGCCGTCGCCGCCCGGGCACCGTCGGCGACCACCTGCCAAGGTCCCGGGTCGACGGGGGGAGGCGGGGAAGCGGCCTGCAGGTGGGCGACGACGGCCTGGGGAACGTCGGCACCGCTACGCCGGATCACCGCCAAGGCGTCGGCCGGTGCGGAGCCGTCCGGCAGGGTGGGGCCGGAGGCGACGTCGGAGGCCGGGCCGTCGACCACGTCGGAGACGAGCAGAGTGACGAGGGGGCGGCCATGGGCCCGGGCGATGCCGCCGTTCTTCACCTTCGACAGGTGACGTCGCACCGTGTTGAGCTCGTGGATCGGCACCCCCCGGTCCATGAGGGCCCGGTGGGTGGCGGCGAGGTCGTCGAGGGTGAGACCGTCGGCGGGGACCTCGACGAGGGCCGACCCGCCACCGGAGACGAGGACGACCAGTCGGTCGTCGGGGGCGACGGTGCGGGCGAACTCGAGGGCGGCCCGCCCGGCGGCGAGGCTCCCAGGGCCGGGCCACGGATGCTCGCCCCGGAGGAACCGGGCGCCCGACGGCAGCTCCTCCTCGTGCTCGGAGACCACCAGCATCCGCCCGACGGCCCCACCGAGCACCTTTGAGGCTGCCCGGCACATCGCTGCTGCGGCCTTGCCGACCGCCAACACGTCGACGCGGCGGGGGGCCGGGAGGCCACCGTCGATCTCGATGCGGCCGCCATCGAAACGGAGATGGTCCTCGACGGCCGACGCGGGGTCGACGGCGGCGACGGCGGCCTCCAGGACCTCGAGGACGACGCGGCGTCGGCGCGGATCAGGTGCGAGGACCGACGGGTCGAAACGCATCCCCACGATCGTACGCAGGAGACGCCGCCCTGGGGTCGGGGGTCACGGTCGGATCAGCTTGAAGGCGGTGATGTCTTCGACGGTGAGAGCCGATGGGTCGACGCGCCGCGGGTCCGGTCACGGTCGGATCAGCTTGAAGGCCTCGGCCGCGGCGAGGCCGACCGGCTCCCCCATGCGGGCGGCCCAGTCGCGGATCCGCGTCTCGAACAGCTCAC
>JALSJV010000081.1 GCA_026989215.1 Acidimicrobiia bacterium
GGTCAACCAGGCGTCCGACGTCCCGTATCTCACCCTGTCGGGCTCGTCGGTGGAGGCAGGTGACGACGGTCAGGTGGGGCGGGGCAACCGATTCGGGGGGCTCATCACACCCCACCGACCGATGAGCATGGAAGCCTGCGCCGGGAAGCACCCGGCGGCGCACGTCGGGAAGGTCTACCACGCGGCGGCGTTCGACCTGGCCCAGGCCCTGCTGGAGGTGGGGGCGGAGGAGGTGACCGTGATGATGCTGTCGCGGATCGGGGCGGCGGTCACCGACCCGGACACGGTCGTGGTCCAGACCGTCCAGCCCCTTCCCGACGGCCTCGTCGCCGAGCTGGCCCACACCGTCGTGGCCGACTGGGAGGCGCGGACCCGTCGGCTCATCGACGGCCGCTACGAGCTCTTCTGAACGACCTGCTCCACCCATTCGGCGCAGACGGCGAGGGTCCTGGCCGTCGCCGGGTGGCGGGGCAGGAGTGCCGGCCAGACGTGGAACATGTCGTCTTCGACGTGGAAGGTGACGTCCACTGCGGCGTCGCGGGCTCGCTCCACGAGCCGCACGGAGTCGTCGAGGATCATCTCCCGACCGCCGGCGAACACGAGCAGCGGAGGCAGGCCGGTGAGGTCGGCGTGGATCGGTGAGGCGAGGGGATGGTGGGGGTCGGCGTCGCCCAGATACTCGAGGTTGGGTCGGATCGGCTCGACGAGCGGGAGATAGTCGAACCGGTGGTTGCGCCGGATCGTCGAGCCGCCGTGTTCCAGGTCGGTGTAGGGGGAGAAGAGGATCGCTCCGGCGGGCGGAGGCAAGTCCTCGTCGCGGATCCGCAGCAGCAACGCCACGGCGAGGCCACCGCCGGCGGAGTCCCCCGCCACGACGATCTCCTCGGGAGCCACCGAGCGGCCGATGAGATCCCGATAGGCGGCCTCGGCGTCGTCCACCGCTGCCGGGAACCGGTGGGCCGGGGCGAGGCGGTAGTCGGGGACGAACGCCGAGGTGTGGGTCTCCCAGACGAGGCGGGCGACGAACCGCCGGTGTGTGGCGGGGCTCCCCGTGACGTAGCCGCCGCCGTGGAGGTACAGGATCGTCGCTCGGTCGGCGAGGTCGCCGACCACCCGGACGTGACGCTCGGCGGGGCGACCGCCGAGACGTTCGCGATGGACCTCCACATTCCCCCGAAGGTCCTTGGGAAGCCGCGGGTCGAACCGTGCCTCCAGGCGACGACGGGCGGCACGGTTCGCCGGATGGGCCGAGGCGAGGGCGAAGGCCCGGAGGGCGGCCCGCTTCAGCTCCGTCTCCCAGTCCCAGCCGGGGACGGTCGGTCCCCGCAGCATCCGTCGAAGGGCGGCGCCGAGCACGGCGAGCAGCACCGCGGCGAGAATCCGCAGCGTTCCGGTGATCTCATCCATGGCCCGTCACCCTATCGCCGTTCGGTTCTTCCCTGGCCCGCGACTTCCGGTATCGTGGGGTCTGCTCGGGGTCGAGGCTCCGGGCAGGTCCGGTTCCGTGCTTCCTCGGTTGGGATGGTGCGAGCTCGGGTCGCACATGTTGGTAGCCGGGGATCCGTCCCCGGCCGGGAAGGGAGCACATCTGCTCATGAACATCTACGTAGGCAACCTGCCGTTCCGCTACGACTCCGAGGATCTGGCCGCCATGTTCCGGCGGTTCGGCGAGGTGTCGTCGGCCCAGGTCATCATGGACCGGGACACCGGACGCTCGCGGGGTTTCGGTTTCGTCGAGATGGACGATGCCGAGGCCGCCCGCCGCGCCATCGAAGAGCTCGACGGGTACGACGCCGACGGGCGCCGGCTCACCGTCAACGAGGCCAGGCCCCGCTCCGACCGCGGTCCCCGGCGCGACTGGCGCTGATGGCCGAATCCGACCAGTACGTCCGCATGTCCGGCACCGTCAAGGAGGTGCTGCGAAACGCCACCTTCCGGGTCGAGCTCGAGGGCGGACTCGAGGTGACGGCCCGGGCGGCGGGCCGGATGCGTCGGGGCCGGAAGATCAGGATCCTGCCGGGCGACCGAGTCGACGTGGAGGTCTCCACCTACGACCCCACGAAGGGGCGGATCGTCTGGCGCTACCGGAACTGAGCCGGCGGCTCAGCCGGAGGGCGGCACCCGGGTGGTGTCGACCACCGACCGGTACAGGCGGAAGGTCTCGTCTGCTTCCCGGGAGTCGTCCACGAACGACAGGTACTGGCGGGCCAGCTCGGTGAAGGCGCCACCGGTGTCGGCGGCCGCCCGGCGAAGGTCGGGCGGCCGTTCCGCGCCGTAACGCCACATCTGGTGGTAGTCGCCGATCGCCTCACCCCACAGGGGTCGGAACGTCCCCAGGTACTCGTAGCTCTTCGGGGCGAGATCTGCCAGCTTCTGCTCGTTCTCCGCCAGCCACTCCCGGAAGGCCTGCTCGCGGTCCGGTTTCACGTAGAAACCCCAGTCGTAGATCAGCGCCATCCCGCAACCTCCCGGACTGCTTCGAGGGGCGTCCCGCCGGACGCCGTCCATCCCCGATCGTACCGGACCGGTCCGCTCCGGGCGGGCGACGGATCCCGGCCGTCTTCCTACCCTGGGTCGGGATGAGCGGACGAGCCGACGTCGTCGTGGTGGGGGCCGGCATCGTGGGCGTGGCGGTCGCCCACCACCTGGTCGTGCGCCTCGGCGTCGCCGACGTCGTGGTGGTCGATCCTCGTCCTCCCCTCACCCTCACGTCGGACAAGTCCACCGAGTGTTTCCGGAACTGGTGGCCGAGCCGTCCGATGGTCGAGCTGATGAACCGGTCGATCGACCTGATGGAAGAGATGGCGGCCGCATCGGACGCTTCGTTCACCCTGTCGCGGCGTGGATACCTCTACGTCACCGCCGACCCGGAGCGGCTCGCCGAGCTGGGCCGCTCGGCGGAGCGGATCGCCGGGTTCGGGGCCGGGGAGCTGCGGACCCACACCGCGGGGTCCGACCGCTACCTCCCCGATGGCCGGGATGGCGGGATCCTCGGCGGCGCCGACCTGTTCACCGACGGTGAGGTGCTTCGGCGGCATTTCCCGTTCCTCACCGACGCCGCCGTCGGGGGACTCCACGTTCGCCGGGCGGGCTGGCTCGACGCCCAGCAGTTCGGCATGTGGATGCTGAGACAGGCCCTCGCCCGTGGGGCGACCCTCATCCGGGACCGGGTGGTGGGCTTCGAGGTCGACGCCGGGCGCGTCCGGGCGGTCCGGTTGGAGGGAGGGGCCACCCTCGGGTGCCGGGCCGCGGTGCTGGCCGCCGGGCCGCTGCTGGGGGAGGTGGCGGCGACGGCGGGGGTGACCCTTCCGCTCCGCTCCGAGCTGCACCTGAAGACGGCGTTCCGGGATCGTCTGGGTGTCGTCCCCAGGGACGCGCCGATGATGATCTGGGCCGATCCGCAGCGTCTCGCCTGGTCGGAGGAGGAACGGCGTCTGCTCGTGGAGGAGGGGCGGTCCGAACTGGTGGGGGAGCTGCCCCCGGCCTGTCACGGCCGTCCGGAGGGCGGTGTCGACTCACCGTGGGTGTTGGCCCTCTGGGAGTTTCGCCGGGTCGTGTCCGAGCCGGTCTTCCCGGTGCCGGTCGACCCCCTCTACGGGGAGGTGGTGCTGCGGGGCATGTCCACGATGATCCCCGGACTCGCCTCCTACCTCGACCGTCTGCCGACGCCGGTGGTGGATGGCGGCTACTACACGAAGACCCCGGAGAACCGGCCGCTGGCGGGGCCGGTCGGCCCCGAGGGCCTCCACGTGGCCGGTGCGGTGTCGGGTTTCGGGATCATGGTGGCGGCCGCCCTCGGCGAGCTGGTGGCCCGGGGGGTGGTCGGGGCCGAGCTCCCCCCGTACGCGGCCGCCTTCCGTCCGGAACGGTACGAAGATCCGCACTACCGGATCGCCGATGACGTCGATTCGGGGCAGCTCTGAGGACACCAGGACGATGCCGGCGAACCTGACCCCCGACTACAAGGCGGCGGAGGCGGCGTTCCGCAAGGCCCGGGATCCGGCCGATCGGTTGGAGGCGTTGCGGGAGATGATGCGGCTCATCCCCAAGCACAAGGGAACGGAGCATCTCCGGGCCGACATCAAGACGAGGATCAAGGAGCTGACCGAGGAGCTGGCGGCTCCCCGCAAGGGCGCAGCGCGGACGGGGCCGCCGACGGTGATCCGGCCCGAAGGTGCGGCCCAGGTGGCCCTCGTCGGGCCCCCCAACTCGGGGAAGTCGGCGCTGCACGCCTCACTCACCGGTTCCCGGGCGGCGGCCGAGCCGTACCCCTTCGCCACCCAGTATCCCCAACCCGGCATGTTGATGGTGGACGACGTCTCGATCCAGCTCGTGGATCTCCCGTCGGTCTCGTCCACCCATCCGATTCCGTGGATCGGCAACGCCCTCCAGCCCGCCGACGCGGCGCTGCTCGTGGTCGATCTGGCAGAGCCGGGATGTGTGGAGCAGGTCCTCGATCTCCACGAGGTGTTGGCGTCCCGACGGGTCCATCTGGTCGGTGAC
>JALSJV010000082.1 GCA_026989215.1 Acidimicrobiia bacterium
ACCTCGTCGACGGCGATGCCCTTCACCACGCGGCTGCCGAGGAAGGGAGGTTCGAAGATCGGGTTGTCGGAGTCCACCTCGGGCGACCGGCGGGGGCGGGGACGCACCTGCTCGGTGCGTCTCGAACGTGCCGGGAGCACCCGGGTCGGTGTGCGACCGAAGTCGGCGTCCACGTCACCGCTCCGGCGTCGTTCGACGATCCGGTCCATCACCCTGAGACCTTCGAAGGCGTCCTTGGCGTAGAACAGCGGGCCGGGATAGACCTCCCGGAGGTCACGCTCGACGTAGCTGCGGGTGAGCGCCGCACCGCCGAGGAGCACCGGGATGTGCCCCTTGCCCCTCCGCGCCATCTCCTCGAGGTTGTCCCGCATGATCAGCGTCGACTTGACGAGGAGCCCCGACATCCCGATGGCGTCCGCCCCGATCCGCTCCGCCGCCGCCAGCATGTCGGCCAGCTCCACTTTGATGCCGAGGTTCTCGACCTCGTAGCCGTTGTTCGTGAGGATGATGTCGACGAGGTTCTTGCCGATGTCGTGAACGTCGCCCCGAACCGTCGCCAGGACGATCTTGCCTTTGCCTCCCACCTCGCTCCGCTCCATGTGGGGCTCGAGGTAGGCGACGGCCGCCTTCATCGTCTCGGCCGACTGCAGCACGAAGGGGAGCTGCATCTCCCCGGAGGCGAAGCGCTCCCCCACGACCTTCATCCCGGCCAGCAGCACCTCGTTGACGATCTGGAGGGCCGACATCCGCGCCAAGGCCTCGTCGAGGTCGGCTTCGAGACCGGACCGGTCGCCGTCGATGATCCGGTGGACGAGACGCTTCTCCACCGACCAGCCGCTTCGATCCTCCGTGACCCGCCCGACGGTGGTGACGTCGGCGAAGGCCTCCATGAGGGCTTGGAGGGGGTCGTACCCGGGGCGGCGGCGATCGTAGATCAAATCGAGGCAGATCTCCCGGTGTTCGGCATCGATGGCGGTCAGGGGGACGATCCGCCCCGCATGGACGATGGCCGCGTCGAGGCCCCGTCGGGTGGCTTCGTGCAGGAACACCGAGTTGAGGACGTGTCTGGCAGCGGGCCGAAGCCCGAAGGAGACGTTGGAGACACCGAGGATGGTGAAGACCCCGGCGAGCTCGGCCTTGATGCGGGAGATGGCGTCCAGCGTCGCCATGGCGTCGCCCCGGAGCTCCTCGTCTCCGGTCGTGAGGGGGAAGGTGAGGGCGTCGAAGATGAGGTCGCCGGGCTCGAGCCCGTACCTCCCCACCGCCAGGTCGTAGAGGCGGTGGGCGACCTCCATCTTCCATTCGACGTCGCGAGCCTGACCTCGTTCGTCGATGAGCAGGCAGATCACCGCCGCACCGTGTTCACGGGCCAGACGGAAGACACGGTCGGCACGTGACCCGGGACCGTCTCCGTCCTCCAGGTTGGCGCTGTTGAGCACCGACCTCCCCCCGGTTCGACACAGGCCCGCCTCCATCACGTCGGGTTCGGTCGAGTCGAAGACGAGGGGGACCGCCACCTGGGTGGCGAGACGGGCGGCCAGCGTGTCCATGTCGGCCCGCCCGTCCCGCCCCACGTAGTCCACGGAGACGTCGAGGAGGTGGGCCGACTCCTTCACCTGCTCGGCGGCGATCTCCAGGCATCGGTCCCAGTCCTCGGCCAAGAGGGCCTCGCGGAAGGCCTTCGACCCCTGGGCGTTGGTGCGCTCGCCGACGATGAGGAACGACGTGTCCTGGCGGAAGGGAACGAACGAGTACAAGGAGGTCGCCCCCGGCTCGTGGATCGGCTCCCGCGTCCCCGGTCGTAGGTCGCGACATCGCCGCACGACCGCGTCCAGATGTTCGGGGGTCGTCCCACAACATCCCCCGACGACGCTCACGCCCAGCTCGAGGACGAACCGTTCCAGATGGTCGGCGAGCTCGTCCGGGCCGAGCCCGTAGTGCATCTCCCCGTCGACGACCTCCGGCAACCCGGCATTGGGGATGACCGAGATCGGTCGCCGACCGTGCCGGGAGAGGTGGCGCAGCGGCTCCCACATCTCCTGGGGTCCGGTGGCGCAGTTGAGTCCGATCACGTCCACACCCAGGGGTTCGATGGCGGCGAGGGCCGCACCGATCTCGGTCCCGGGGAGCATCCGTCCGGTGAGCTCGATGGTGACCTGCGTCTGGATCGGAAGATCGACGCCCGCCGCCGCCATGGCGCGTCGGCAGCCTGCCACCGCCGCCTTCAGGCCGAGAAGGTCGAACTGGGTCTCGATGAGCAACAGGTCGACGCCACCGTCGATGAGCCCCCGCGCCTCGATCTCATACTGAGACCGCAGCTCCTGGTAGGTGATCTGGCCGAGGGACGGGAACTTCGTCCCCGGTCCGATCGATCCCGCCACCCAGCGGGGCCGCTCCCTGGTGGCATGACGGTCGGCCACACGACGGGCGATCTCGGCGCCGGCGGCCGCCAGTTCGTACGCACGATCGGCGATGCCGTACTCCCCCAGCGGCACCCCGAAGGCGCCGAAGGTGTTGGTCTCCACCACGTCGCAACCGACGGCGAGGAAGGACTCGTGGAGCGCCTCGACGACGTCGGGACGAGTGACGTTCAGCAGCTCGTGGCAGCCTTCGAACGCTGGTCCGCCGTAGTCGTCCGGCCCCAGGCCCGCCCGCTGGAAGGTGGTGCCGGCTCCGCCGTCGAAGATCACCACCCGCCGGCGAACCGCATCCAGATACTCGCTCAACGTGCCGCTCCTCGTTCGTCCGTCCTGCGCGCTCTCCGAGCACCTCGGACGGGAGCGACCCGTCGTCGGCGACTCATCGATCAGGCATTGGCACCGTTCCCGAAGAGGGCCGGTTGCCGCGGCTTCACAGGGCCTGTCCCTCCACCGCTCTGGATGAGCGCGTCGGCCGTCAATCTACCAGGACGGCGTCTCTCCGGGTTCTCGAATTCGCTAGGTTGCCGACGAACGAAACGTTGGGGGTGACCGTTGCAGCCGAGCCGACGAACCTTCTCCTCTCTCTCCCCGGTGCAGAAGGGTGTCCTTCTCGGCCTGGGTGGTGCGGTCGTCTTGGCGGCACTGACCCTCGTCGTCGTGGCGAGCCGCACGGGGGACGTCACGACCACCACCGTCGCCGCCGCCCCGACCACGAACCCTCCTGCCACCGCCACCACCCGGCCGACGACCGGGACGACCACCACCGAGGCGACGACCACCACGACCCAGGCCACCACCACGACCGAAGCGACGACTACCACGACCGAGGCCACCACCACCACGACCGTCGTCGACCCGACGGCGGTTCTGGTCCTCGAACCCGACGGGCTGGGGGACATCCCCTTCGGAACCGGGGCCGAGGAGACGATCGCCCGCCTCCGCGAGCTGCTCGGAGACCCCGACGAGGACTCCGGCTGGATCTCCAGCTTCTCGGTGTTCGGGACCTGTCCGGGCACCGAGGTCCGGATGGCCCGCTGGCAGACGCTCGAGGTGTTCTTCTCCGACGGTCCGACCGACTGGGCGCCGGCGGGCGTCCGGCATTTCTTCAGCTACTCGAACTCGGCGCTCATCGACGCCCCGCTCCTCGACCTCGCCACCCGTGAGGGCCTCAGAGTGGGCAGCACGGTGGCGGACGTACGGGCCTTCTACGGCGACGGGGCGGTGGTGAGCGGCGACCCGTACTTCGAGGCGCAGTTCATCAACGACGTCCCCGGGGCCGGGTTCATGTGGGGCCTGCTGAGCGGTCCCGACCCCACCGACGTCGTCCAGTCCATCCAGGGTGGGGTCGGATGTGGGGAGTGACCCGGGGAGCACGAACACGGACGAGCGCGTAGGCTGGAGTCATGACCGAGTTCGTGGTGCGCCTCGCCAACCGACCGGGGATGCTCGCCTCGCTCACCGAACGCCTCGCCGAGGCAGGCGTCAACATCGAGGCGCTGGCGGCCTACGGGATCGACGGGGAAGGCGTCGTCCGGCTCATCGTGGATGACGCCACCGCCACCCGCCGCTGCCTCTCGGACGCCGGGATCCAGGCGGAGGAGCATCAGGTCCTCGACGCCCATCTCCCCCACCGTCCCGGCGAGCTGGCCCGTCTCGCCCGACGACTGGCCGACGCCGGCGTCAACATCGACGCCCTCTATCTCCTCAACTCCGGGCCCGACGGGATCGAGCTGGCGATGGCGGTGAACGACCCCGAGGCCGCCTCGCCCCTCGTGCCGGTACGGGGCAGCGTCGAGGCCTGAGCTGGGCTCCAGCACGGCGGTGCTCTAGCATCCCGACGATGCCACGCGTCATCCCGGGGGTTCTGGTCGCGCTGGTGCTGGCCGCCTGTGGAGGCTCCGCCGCCACCACCACGACCTCCTCCACCTCCTCCACCACCTCCACGACCTCCACCACGGTCGCGTCGACGACCACGAGCCTGGTGACGACCACCTCCGAGTCGACCACGACCACCGAACCGCTCGGTCCTCCCTCACCGGTCAACGGACTCCCCGTGGACCGGCCCGAGCTGTTGGACCGGCGGGTGTTGGCGGTGAAGGTCGACAACCATCCCAACGCCCGACCCCAGTCGGGCCTGCAGGAGGCCGACGCCGTGATCGAGCTGAAGGTCGAGGGTGGGTTCACGAGGTTCATCGCCCTGTTCCACCAGTCCGACAGCGCCTATCTGGGTCCGATCCGCTCGGGACGCCCCACCGACCCGACCCTCATCGCGCCGTTGGGGGCGACCCTCGTGATCAGCGGCGCCTCCTACTGGGTGTTGGCCAAGTTCCGCCAGCGGGGCCTCCCCGTCCTGGGCAACACCCCCCCGGCGATGTTCCGGATCAGCTCCCGCCGCGCCCCCTACAACCTCTACGGCGACACGGTGAAGATGCGCGAGCGTGCCGACCGCGCCGGATTCTCCGATGACCCTCCCGACGCCCCCTACTTCGAGTTCGGTCCGCTGCCCGCAGGCGGAGAGCCGGCGACCGATCTGCTCTTCGACTGGGCCCCGGGGAACCGTGTCACCTGGAGCTGGAACGGGGAGGGGTACGAGCGGGTCGTCGGCGGCGAGACCCAGGAGTGGCTGGGCGCCGACGGGCGACGCGGACCCCTCGTCTTCGACACCCTCGTGGTCCTCTTCGGCCAGCCGTACACCGCCCGGCCCGATCGTCCCTCCGACGGCAAACCGGTGCCGGCGATCGACGTGGTCGGCTCGGGGAGGGCGCTCGTGGCCTCCGGCGGGACCGTGGTCGAAGGGACGTGGCGGCGGAGCCGCGACACCGAACCGTTCCGGTTGACCACCGCCGACGGGACTCCGCTGCTGGTTCCGCCCGGCAAGATCTGGATCTCCGTGTTTCCCCTGAACCGTCGGGTGTCGTGGTGAGGGTCGCCGCGACACAGATCGCCGCCGAAGTGAAGGCCGGGAGTCGCAGCGCCGTCGAGACCATCACCGCCGCCCTGGACGAGACCGAGGCCTGCCAGCCCCGCCTCAACATCGCCACCTTCGTCGACCGGGACGCGGCCCTCACCCGCGCCGCCCAGATCGACGAGGCGGTGGCCGCCGGGGTCGATCCCGGCCCCCTGGCCGGCGTCCCGGTGGCCCTGAAGGACCTCGTCGACCAGGCCGGTCGGACCACCACATGCGGGTCGTCCTTCTACCGACGGGTCGCCGAACGATCGGCGACGGTGGTCGAGCGGCTCGAAGCCTCCGGGGCGGTGATCGTCTCCCGCACCGGCCTCCACGAGTTCGCCTTCGGCTTCTCCTCCGAGAACCACTGGTTCGGGCCGGTCCGCAACCCCCTGGACCCCGAGACCTCCCCCGGAGGATCGTCGGGGGGGTCGGCGGCCGCCGTCGCCGCAGGCCAGGTACCGATCGGGATCGGGACCGACACGGGCGGATCGGTGAGGGTTCCCGCCGCCCTCTGCGGCCAGTTCGGCCTGAAGGTGACCCACGGTCGCATCCCCCTCACCGGGGTCTTCCCCCTCGCCCCCTCCCTCGACACGGTCGGCCCCATCGCCTCCACGGTCGAGGACCTCACCCTCGCCTACTCGGTGCTCGCCGGAGACGACCCCGCCGACCCCTGGTCGGCTCCCCGACCGGTCGTCACCCCCTCGGCGAGGCTCCCCGACCTCCAGGGGGTGAGGATCGGAATCCCGGTGCCGTGGGTCGACGACGTCCCGACCTCGGAGGAGGTGGCGGTGGCGTTCGCCGAGACGGTCGGACGCCTGCAGGCCCTGGGCGCCGAGGTCACCGAGATCGAGGAGCCGTCGTTCACCCCGCCGGGGATGATCCGGGAGGCCTCCTACGGCGAGGTGGCGACGATCCATCGCCGATGGTGGTCCGAAGGTCGCGAGTACGGGCCCGAGGTCGCCGCCAGGATCGACGACGCGATGACCATCACCCTCGACGAATACGTGGAGGCGCGGGCATGGAGGTCGGCCCTCACCCACGTCGCCGCCAGGATCTTCCGCCGGGTCGACCTGTTGGTCACTCCCGCCACCGGGGTGACGACCAAACGCATCGGTGAGGATCTCGTGGAGACCAGCCAGGGTCCCGTCCCCTACCGGACGGCGCTGTCCGGGTTCACCGCCCTCGTCAACCACCTGGGATGCCCGGCCCTCGTCGCCCCCACCGCGTACGACGCCGCGCCGCCTCCCGCCCTGCAGCTCGTCGCTCCCTGGTGGCGAGAGCACCGCCTCCTGGAGGTCGCCGCCCTGGGGGAACGGGAAGGCGTCTTCACCTCCGTGACGGTCACCGGCGCCTGATCGCGCAGGATCGTGGAACTGTTCCCGACGGGGAGTACACTGGCGTCGGGCCGGAGAAGTCGTGCAACGGTCCCCGCTCGGCCCCGGGTCGAGCGTCGAACCATCTCCTCAACGTCGCCGAACCCATCCGACCCGCGTGCGAAGCCAATCTGAGGAAGTGAACGTGTCGGACACCATCGCGACAGTCAACGACGAATCCGAACAAGAAACCCAGACCGCGGAGCTCGACCGGGTCGTCATCCGTCTCGCCGGTGACTCGGGGGACGGGATGCAGGTCGCAGGATCCCGATTCACCGATGCCTCCGCCGCCTTCGGCAACGATCTGGCCACCCTCCCGTCGTTCCCCGCCGAGATCCGAGCGCCTGCCGGCACCCTTCCCGGGGTCTCGTCGTTCCAGGTCCAGATCGCCGATTTCGACATCCTCACGGCCGGCGACCAGCCCGACGTCCTGGTGGCGATGAACCCGGCGGCCCTGAAGGCGAATCTCGCCGACCTTCGTCAAGGCGGGACGCTGATCGTCAACACCGAGGCGTTCAACGAACGCAACCTGGCCAAGGCGGGGTACGAGAAGAACCCGCTCGAAGACGGCAGCCTCGAGGGCTACCGGGTCATCAAGGTGCCGATGGAGAGCCTCACCAAGGAGGCCGTCAAGGACTCCGGGGTGAAGGGACGTGACGTGCTCCGCTCGAAGAACTTCTTCGCGCTGGGGCTCCTCGCCTGGCTGTTCCACCGCCCCCAGGAGCCGACCCTCGAATGGGTGGAGCAGAAGTTCGCCGCCCGGCCCGAAGTGGTGAAGGCCAACATCTCCGCCTTCAAGGCCGGCTACAACTTCGGGATCACCACCGAGGCCACCAAGGTGACCTACCTGGTGAAGCCCGCCCACCTCCCGCCGGGCACCTACACCAACGTCACCGGGAACACCGCCCTCGCCTGGGGCCTGATCGCGGCCGCCCACGCCGCCAAGCTCCCGCTCTTCTACGGCTCATACCCGATCACCCCGGCGTCGGACATCCTCCACGAACTGGCCCGGCGCAAGAACTTCGGGGTCCGAACCTTCCAGGCCGAAGACGAGATCGCCGCCATCGGTGCCACCATCGGCGCGGCCTTCGGGGGCGCGCTGGCGGTGACCGGGACGTCGGGTCCCGGTCTGGCGTTGAAGTCCGAAGGCATCAGCCTGGCGGTCATGACCGAGCTGCCGCTGGTGATCGTGGACGTGCAACGGGGTGGGCCCTCCACGGGTCTCCCCACCAAGCCCGAACAGACCGATCTGCTGTTCGCCCTCTACGGTCGGCACGGGGAGTCGCCCCTCCCGGTCCTGGCGGCGGCCTCCCCGTCGGATGCCTTCGACGTGGCGATCGAAGCTGCTCGGATCGCCCTCAAGTACATGACCCCGGTGATCCTGCTGAGCGACAACCTGATCGCCAACGGATCGGAGCCGTGGCGTCTCCCCGCCGTCGACGAGCTCCCCGACATCTCGGTGCCCTTCGCCACCGAGCCGAACGGGCCGGAAGGGCATTTCCTGCCCTACCTGCGCGACGTCCACACCTTCGCCCGTCCCTGGGCCGTCCCCGGCACCCCGGGCCTGGAGCATCGCCTGGGCGGGCTGGAGAAGGAGGCGATCACCGGCAACGTCTCCTACGACCCGGCCAACCATCAGCTCATGACCGACAGCCGGGCGTGGAAGATCGCCAACATCGCCTCGGACATCCCCCCGGTGGAGGTGGAGGGCGACGAGGACGCATCCCTGCTGGTGGTGGGCTGGGGTTCCACCCTGGGCTCGATCAGGGCGGCGGCGCGGCGGGCCCGCAACCGCGGACACAAGGTCGCCACCGTCCACCTCAGGTACCTCAACCCGTTCCCCGAGAACCTGGAGGACGTCCTCCGCTCCTTCGACATGATCCTGGTGCCGGAGCTGAACACGGGACAGCTCCGACGCCTCCTCCGAGCCGAGTACCTGATCGACTCGGAGGGGCTGAACAAGGTCGCCGGTGTCCCCTTCAAGGTCGCCGAGGTGGAGGACAAGATCCTGGAGATGCTGAAACGATGACCACTTCCGCCTACACACGCGCCGACTTCCAGACCGATCAGGAGGTCCGCTGGTGCCCCGGTTGCGGGGACTACACGATCCTTGCCTCGGTGCAGAACTTCATGGCGAACATGGGCCTCCCGAAGGAGAAGATCGTGTTCGTCTCCGGCATCGGCTGCTCGTCCCGGTTCCCCTACTACATGAACACCTACGGGATGCACACGATCCACGGACGGGCTCCGGCCATCGCCACCGGGCTCGCCGCCTCCCGCCCCGATCTGTCGGTCTGGGTGGTGACCGGCGACGGCGACGCCCTCTCCATCGGCGGCAATCACCTCATCCACGCCCTGCGGCGCAACATCGACATCAAGATCCTGCTGTTCAACAACCAGATCTACGGCCTGACCAAGGGCCAGTACTCGCCGACTTCCGAGCTCGGCAAGCGCACCAAGTCCTCGCCGATGGGAGCGATCGACTGGCCGTTCAACCCGGTGGCCCTCGCCCTCGGCGCCGAGGCGACCTTCGTCGCCCGGACCCTCGACATGGACCGTCCCCTCACCCAGGAGATCCTGGAGCGGGCGTACCAACATCAGGGCGCGGCGTTCATCGAGATCTACCAGAACTGCAACGTCTTCAACGACAAGGCGTTCATCGAGCTCACCGGGAAGGAGGAACGGGTTCACAACCGGATCGATCTGCGCCACGGCGAGCCGATCGTGTTCGGTCCGAACCAGGAGAAGGCGGTGATCTTCCGTGACGGCCGAGCCCAGGTGGTGGACCGGGCGTCCGCCGATCCCTCGGAGATCCTCGTCCACGACGAGACCCGTCCGGACCCGACCATCGCCTTCGCCCTCGCCCAGCTCTCCCACGGGCCTCACGGACCCACACCGATCGGCATCTTCCGCGACGCGCCGCGTGACACCTACGAGCGTCTCATGGCGTCCCAGATCGCCGAGGCCCAGCAGCGTCTCGGCGCCGGCGACCTGGAAGCCCTCCTCCGGTCGGGAGGGACGTGGGAGGTGACGTGATCCTCGTCATGCCAGGAGCATCCTGACGGCCGCACCGACGGCGACCACGACCAGCAGCCACCTGATCCAACGGGCACCGCGGGTGACGGCGAGGCGAGCGGCGAGATAGGAGCCTGCCGTGTTGCCGATGGCCATGGTGAGCCCGACCGCCCAGTTCACGGCCGCGGCCTGGGCGAAGAACGCCAGGGCCACCGGCGTGTAGAGGAGGATGAGAAGGACCTTGGCGCCGTTGCCACGAACGAGGTCGAGGCCTTCGGCCAGGACCAACCCGGCCAACAGGAGGAACCCGACGCCGGCCTGGACGAATCCTCCGTAGAACCCGATTCCGAAGAACACCAGCGACCTCCAGGGCTGACGCACCGCCCGCTCGTTCCGCTCCTTCAACCACACCGTCGGTTTGGTGAGGACCGAGACGGCGATGAACACCAGGACGAAGGCGAACACCTTCTTCATGGCGTCGTTGTCGAGCCTGGTCGCGGTCCATGCCCCCACGGCGGCGCCGACGACCGCCGCCGGGATCGCCCCCGCCACCCGCCGCCATGGCATCGCCCCACCTCGGGTGTACCCGAGAACGGCACTGGCGTTGGCGAACAGGATGGCGATGCGGTTGGTGCCGTTGGCGGCGGTGGCACCGAGGAGGGCTTCGAGCACCGGGAGGCTGATGGCGCTGCCACCCCCGGCCACGGCGTTGATGAACCCGGTGGCGAGGCCGGCCCCGATGAGGATGGCGACGGTGCCGAGGGTCAGCTCCACGCCTCGATCCTCCGGCGGATCTCGATCGGGACGTCGACGGCCTGGGGCATCTGGAGGGCGGTGATGGAGATCCAACCCCGGTGGGCGGCCTCCACGTCGGTGCCTTCCAGGGCGGCGAACTCCCTCAGGCCGCCACCGAAGTCGTGGACGAAGACCCCGTCCCCCACCGGCCGGAAGAGGCGGTCGTACCCGGTGCGGGCGGGCCGAGTGATCCTGCGAGGCGTCGTGTCGTCGGCTTCGAAGGGGACGTTGACGTTGACGACGTCGGCGAGCTCCGTCGCCCCGGCCTCGACCAGATCCCCGACCAGGCGGGCGGCGAGGGCGGCCAGGCGCTCCCAACGGGGTCGGGTCTCGGGGGCGTGGGCCTCGGCCTTCCAGCTCGTCCAATCTCCGACCGTGCCGGTGGAGACGGCGACGGCCCCGATCCCCGAGACCCATCCTTCGGTGGCCGCCCCCACCGTCCCCGACGACATGATGAACCCGGCACCGTGGTTGTACCCGAGGTTGATGCCGGAGACGACGAGCCGAGGGGGGTCGTCGAACAACCCGTCGACGGCGAGCTGGACGGCATCGGCCGGGTACCCGGTGCACACGTGAAGCTCGAGACCCTCGCGTTCCTCCACACGCACCGCCACCGGCTCGAATCGGGTGATGGCCTTGCCGACCCAGCTCCGCTCACGGTCGGGGATCACGACACGGACCTCGCCGCACACCCGGGCCACCGCCCGTGCGAAGGGAACGAGAGCGGGGCTGTCGGGTCCGTCGTCGTTGGTCACCAGGGTCCAGGGCACCGGGCGACGTTAGCGACGTCGCGCAACGCCGGGCATCACCGGAGGGCGGGCGGTGCGCAGACGGTCCCCGTCACCGCGATCTCGACCGATAGGCGGCGACGGCACGGGCGACGGCGTCTTCGAGGGGAGTGACGTCGATGTCGCCGAAGGTCGCACGGAAGCGCCGGTCGTCGACGACGAAGGGGGCGGACCACTGGTACAGCACGCCGAGGATCTCTCGGGAGGGCCGGTGGAAGGGCGCCGCCACCCGCAACGCGCCCTCCGACAGGACCCGCACGTCGACGCCGTCTCCGGCCGCGGCGGCGACGGCGGCGAGGAACCGCCGACCGGTCACGGGTTCGCCGTGGGGCAGGATCCACGTGTGTCCGTCCGCCGCCTCCGACGTCCCCAGACGGACGTAGGCCCGGGCGACGTCGGGGAGGTAGGCGATCGAGCGGGGGACGTCGAGGGCGGCGATCCAGCGCGCCGTCCGCCCCCGCGCGGCAGGAGCGATGGCGAGGGCGGTGAGCCCCGAGTTGTCGGCCCGGGGCCCGTAGTAGTCCGACGCCCTCCCGATGGCGACCCGAAGACGCCCCGAGCGATGGGCCTCCCGGAGCATCTCCGCCATCTCCCTTCGCACGCGACCCTTGCGGTCCGTCGCCTGTTCGGGGGTCTGTTCGGAGATCGTCCCCGATCCGGGCCCGTAGGCGTAGAGGTTGTCCACCATGACGAGCTTCGCACCGACCTCCGCCGTGGCGGCGACGACCTCGGCGAGGAGTGGCGGGAACTCCTGGGGCCAGCGGTGGTAGGCGGGCTGCGCCGCCATGTAGACCACCTCCGCGCCCTCCACCGACCGCCGTGCCTGCCCTCCGACGGTGAGGTCGGCGGCGATCCGTTCGACCCCGTCCGGTACGTCGGCACGGCCGCTGCGGTTCACCGCCCGCACCGGGATACCTGCGCGGTGCAGCTCCCGCACGATCGCGTTCCCTGCCCCACCCGAGGCACCGAGCACCACATGGATCCGTCGCATCACGACTCCTGATGAGTGAACAATGTTCACCAAGTGTAAGTGAACAGTGTTCACTCAGTCAAGCGCCCGGTCCTCCGCTCCCTTCGACCCCCAACGACCCCAGGAACCGATCCCGATCCACCACCGCCCGGGTCACCGTCCCCTCGGCGACGACCCGGTCGCCCTCCCGAACCTCGACGGCGAACCGAAGCCGACGCCGATGCACCGTCACCAGGCGGGCCTCGGCCACCACCGTCTTCCCCACCGGCGTCGCCGCCAGATGGTCCAGCTCCACCCGTGTCCCCACGGTGGTCTCCCCGTCGTCCAGGGCCGGAGCCACCGCCGCCACCGTGGCCTCCTCGGCCAAGGCCACGACCCGGGGGGTCGCCAAGACCGGCACGTCTCCGGAGCCGACGGCGAGGGCGGTGTCGGCCTCGCCGACCACCAGCTCCACTCGGGCGCTCAATCCGGTGACGACTCTCATCGGCCACCCACTGTATCCGGCCCGACCTCGCCACGCCCCGGAGGCCGGTACCCTGGTCGACGATGCCCTTCGACCACCACGAGCTGGCCGCACTCCCCGACATCGTCGCCGCGCTCCGAAGGGAGTGGGAACGCCTCGCCGCCCCCGGCACCTGGTGGAGCGGCGCCGAACGCGTCGCCATCGCCGCCGAGGCGCGGCTCGCCAGGGGCGTCGAAGCGGCGACGCCGACCGACCTGCCCCTCGGAGCCCGCGAGGCGGCGCGGGTGCTCTCGTCGGCTCCCCACTCCACCGGTCCCGGTTGGGTCCGCTCACTGCTGGACGCGGGCCTCGACCACGAGCGGTACGTCGAGCTGATCGGGGTCGTCGCCCGGCTGGCCGCCGTCGATCGGCTCACCACCGCCCTCGGTGCCGGGCACGAGCCCCTTCCCGAGCCACGCCCCGGCGAACCCTCCCGCATCCCGGCCGAGGGCACCCGGCTGGGGCGTGCGTGGGTGCCGATGCCCCAGGGACGTTCGATCGTCGTCGCCCTCGACCACGTCCCCGCCGAGACCGAGGCGATGAAGGACCTCCACGGGTCGCTCTACCTGACGATCGAGGAGATGGCGGACCCGCTCATCGCCAAGGGGCTCGGGCGCCCCCAGATGGAGTTGATCGCCTCCCGGGTCTCCCTCCTCAATCAGTGCTTCTACTGAACCCTCGCCCACGTGGGCATGCTCCGGGCGAGCATGGAGGCACATCGATGGGAGCTCCACCTCGAGGCGATCGCCGATCCCACCCTCGACAGCGGCGTGCCCGGCGGCACGACCCTCCTCGCCTTCGTCGACGTCACCGTGGGCCGAGCGGGACCCGTCGAACCGATCCGTCGGTCCGTCGCCGATGCCTTCGGCCCGATCGGCCTGGTCCGAGCGGCCGCGGTCACCGCCAACTTCGAGATGATGAACCGAATCGCCGACGGAACGGGGATGCCCGTGCCGAGAAGCTCCATCGAGTCCGGAAGGGCGATCATCGACGTCCTGGGTCTGGAACGCCTCGCCGCCCGGCACGGCCACTAGGTTCGGAGACGACAGGAGGAGCCCGTCATGGAACCTGCCGCAGCCGATGAGATCCTCGCCCGATGCGAGGCGGCCCTCGGGGGTGATGAACCGGTGGACCTGGCCGCCCTCGGGTTCTGGAAGGTGGTGGCGGCCGCCAAACGCGACCCCTCGCTCCGCGACCGCCTGGCAGACCGGATCGCCGCCGTCGATCGTGAGGCGTTCCGACGCTGGGCCCTGCTCAGCATCCCCGCCGGCGCCGGCACCGCGGTGATGCTCGTCGGCACGGCGGTCGGTCTCGGCGTCGTCGCCGCCGCCTACGGCGTCGGATCACCCTGGAACGGAGGGCTGCTCCTCGTCGGCACCGGGATCCTGGAGGCCACCACCCACGGCCTCGCCCATCTCGCCGTCGGCCGGGTGTTCGGGATGCGGTTCACCCACTGGTTCATCGGCTCGTGGACCCGGCCACAGCCCGGGGTGAAGGTCGACTACGCCACCTACCTGAGGGTTCCGGCGGGACGGCGGGCGTGGATGCACGCCGCCGGCGCCCTCACGACCAAGGCCCTCCCGTTCCTGATGCTCGGGGCGGGTTGGGCCGCCGGGGTTCCGAGCTGGACCCTCGTCGCCCTCGTCGTCCTCGGGGTCGTCCAGATCGTCACCGACGTCGTCTGGTCGACGAAGACCTCCGACTGGAAGAAGTTCCGAAGGGAGCGCCGCTACCGCTGAGCGGCCCGCTCCGCCTCGGCCTCCGCCGCCAGGTCCCCACCCGGCCGCTCGTCGATCCAACGGGGGTACATCTCCTCGAAGCACGAGCGGATCTCGTCGAGGGGGAGATCGTCGTAGCTGCCCCGGTCCCGGATGTACTCCATGTGTTGGCGACCTGCCGTGTCGTAGGGGTGGAAGAGAGCGTCGGTGGTCCCGTCGAACTCGAGGGGCCGCACCCCGAACCGCTCGCACAGCTCGATGTTGAAAGCGGGAGTGGCCTTGATCCAGCGACCGTCCAACCAGAACTCGCTGAAGGCGTGCCAGGCGAACACGTCGGTGCCGCCCATCACCTCGAGGAGGCGGGCAGACGCCAGGTGGTTACGGACGTCGGCGAACCCCAGGCGGGCGGGGACACCCACCGCCCGGGCCGCCGCCGACAGCAGCACGGCCTTGGGGATGCAGAAGCCCCTCCCCGCCGCCAGCACCGCCGAGGCCCGCATCGCCTCCGGCGAGAGATCCACGTCGTAGGGCGTGTACCGGATGCGGTCACGCACCTCGTAGAAGAGCGCGACGGCCCGTTCCCGGGGTGACGTCCGACCGGCGATCGCCTCCTCGGCGAAGGCACGCACCGTCGGGTGGTCGAAGTCGAGGTGGTAGGTGGGGCGGAGATAACGGTCGTCCATTCCTCCCAGGCTACTCCTTCGAGCCCGAGCCGATCCCCATCATGACGAACTCCATCAGGGCATCGACCAACCCGTCGGCGTCGAGGGGCCCTCCCGGGCGGTACCAACGGTCGAGGGCGTTGAGGATCGAGAGGACGAAGATGGCGCTCACCTTGGGGTCGAGATCGGCCCGGAACGAGCCCTCTTCGACTCCTTCGGCGAGCACCTGCCGGAAGGCCTGCTCGTACCGGTCCCGGGCGGCGAGGACCCGTGCGCGGTGCCCACCGTCGAGAGCCCGTGCCTCGTTGAGGAACGTCCGGACCTCGTCCATGTGACCGAGGACGACCCCGACATGGCCTGCGACCAGCGCCCGCAGCCGGTCGACGGCGGAGCCGGGAGTGGACAGGGCACGCTCGGCCGACTCCTGGAACATGGCTGCGCCACGATCGACGACCTCGACGAGGAGGTCCTCCTTCGAGCTGATGTGGGCGTAGAGCGACGACCCCAACAGCCCCAGCTCGCGACCCAGGTCCCGCATCGACGTGCCGTGATACCCCTTCTGGGCGAAGAGGCGTCCCGCCGCCTCCACCACGTCCCGGCGGGTGTGACGGGTCGTCATCGCTGGTCGTAGTCGACCACGACCCGGTCGGTACGTGGGTGGGCCTGGCAGGTGAGGATGAAACCCTGGGCGAGGTCTTCGGCGACGAGGGCGTAGTTCTTGTCCATGTCCACCTCTCCCTCGACGAGCCGCGCCTTGCAGGAGGCGCACATCCCGCCCTTGCAGGAGTAGGGCAGCTCGGGCCGGACCGTGAGGGCGGCGTCGAGGATCGACGCCGCCGGGTTCATCGCCACCTCCGTCTGACGACCGTCGAGGGTGAGCAGGAGGGTGACGGCGCCCTCCTCCCCTTCGGGGGCGGGCGGTGGCGTGACCTCGATCGGCCCCGCGAAGAACAACTCGGTGTGGATCGCCTCCGGCGGCGTTCCCAGCTCCTCCAACACCTGCTGGGCGTCCGTCACCATCCCGTAGGGACCGCACAGGTACCAGGAGTCCACGGTCCGGGGATCCACGACCGTCCCGAAGAGCTCCCGGAGCTTGGCGGCGTCGAGGCGGCCGGAGAACAACGGGAGGGTCGTCGCCTCCCGGCTGAGGACGTGGACGAGCTGGAACCGGTCCGGGTAACGGTCCTTCAGACCCTCGAGCTCCTCGAGGAACATGATGCTGCGAGCGGCGCGGTTCCCGAAGAGCAGCACCCAGGTGCTCCGGGGCTCGGCTTCGAGGGTGGTGGAGATGAGCGACAGGATCGGCGTGATCCCGCTCCCGGCGGCGATCGCCCCATAGCGGGCCTCCCGCTCGGGATCGGGGTCGATGGTGAACTCCCCGACCGGCGGCATCACGTCGACGACGTCCCCGGCGCGTAGCCGGGTCGTGGCCCAGGTCGAGAAGACTCCCCCCTCGAGCCGTTTGATCCCCACCCGCAGCTTGTGCGAGTTGGCGTTGGCACAGATGGAGTAGCTGCGGCGGACGTCCTCCCCGTCGATGATCGCCCGCAGGGTGACGTGCTGGCCGGGGAGATACCGGAAGGTCGAGGCCAGCTCGGCGGGCACGTCGAAGGTGATGCTCACCGCCTCGTCGGTCTCGGGGACGACCTCGACGACCCGAAGGGGATGGAAGACCAGCTCGGACATCACAGCTCCTTGAAACGGTCGAAGGGCTCACCACACCGTTCGCAGACCATGAGTGCCTTGCAGGCGGTGGAGCCGAACTCCGCCACGGTCCGGACCCGGTCGGTGGCACAGCGGGGACACAGGATCGGTACGGTCACTTCGTCGAGGCGCCGAGGCGGGGCGATGCCCACCGCCGCCAGCTTCCGGCGACCCTCGTCGCTGATGTCGTCGGTGGTCCACGCCGGCGCGTACACGGTGCGGACCTCGACGTCGACGAATCCGGCGGCGACGAGCGCGTCCCGGACCTGACGACGGATCAGATCCATGGCCGGACACCCCGAGTAGGTCGGGGTGATGTCGACGGTGACGCGTCCCTCTTCGACGGCGACGTCCCGCAGGATCCCCAGTTCCTCGATGGTGAGCGTGGGGATCTCGGGGTCGACCACCTGGGCGAGGACCTCCCGGGCTCGACGGGCGTCGAGGGCGACGGCGCTCACCATTCCATCCCCGGATAGGCCCGCTGCATCCACTGCATCTCGGCGAGGAGATGTCCGAGGTGCTCGCTGTGAAACCCGACGCGTCCCCCCATCCTCTGGAACGGATCGTCGGGGACCGAGAGCGTCGCCTGGGAGACGACGTCGGAGACCCGTTCCTCCCAGGCCTCCTGCAACGTCGACGGATCGACCCCGACGCCCGCTTCGACCATGGCGGCCTCCACGTCGTCGCCGACGAACAGCTCGCCGACGAACCGCCACAGGGCGTCGATCCCCGCCTGCATTCTCCGGTGGCTCTCCTCGGTGCCGTCACCGAGGCGAATCACCCAGGTGGACGAGTGACGGAAGTGGTACCGGGCCTCCTTGAGTGCCTTGGCGGCGATCCCCCCGAGGGTGGCGTCGGCGGACGAGGACAGCGCCTCCCACAGCCCGAGCTGGTAGGCGTCGAAGAAGAGCTGGCGGGCCATCGTGTGAGCGAAGTCGCCGTTGGGCTGTTCGACGAGGAGCACGTTGGTGAACTCCCGCTCGGTGCGGAGCATCGCCAGGTCGTCCTCGGTCCTGCCTCGCCCCTCGACCTCGCCTGCGTAGGTGTAGAGGGCACGGGCGACGCCGAGGAAGTCGAGGGCGAGGTTGGCGAGGGCGATGTCCTCCTCCAGCTCGGGAGCCCAGGACACCCACTGGGAGAGCCGCTGGGCGAGGATCAGGTTGTCGTCGGCGTGGCGGACGAGGTAGAGGAACAGCGGGTCGCCGTCGAAGACGGGGACGCTCCCCTGGGGCGCACGGCTCGTGATCCGGTCCCGGGTCGTCACATCTGCCCCACTTCGTCGGGGATCTCGTAGTAGGTGGCGGCCCGGTAGGGCTTCTCGATCGCCTCGAAGAAGGCGTCCGCCTCATCCGGGTCGGAGGCGACGATCGCCGACGACGGCACCACCCACACGCTCACCCCTTCCACCCGACGGGTGTAGACGTCCCGGGCGTGCTGCAGCGCGGTCTCGGCGTCGGGGGCGTGCAGGCTGCCCGCGTGGACGTGGCTCATCCCCCGGCGCTGCCGAACGAACACCTCCCACATCGGCCAGCCGCGAGCGTCACTCCGACCGAACTGCGGGTCCTGTTCCCCGTCGAGGTGGGGTACCGAATACGCCATCTCAGCCTCCCGTCCGGCTCGCTGCCCGGCGAGCCTGCTGCTTCTCGGCGTAGGCGGCGGCGGCGTCACGAACCCATTCGCCGTCCTCCCACGCCTTGATCTTGTGTTCGAGCCGGTCGCGGTTCATCGGCCCGTGACCTTTCACCACCTGCCAGAACTCGTCCCAGTCGATCTCGCCGAAGTCGTAGTGGCCTCGCTCGGGGTTCCAACGGAGCTCGGGGTCGGGGAGGGTGAGTCCCAGGTACTCCGCCTGGGGGACGGTCATGTCGACGAACTGCTGGCGGAGGTCGTCGTTCGAGATCCGCTTGATCTTCCACTCCATCGACTGGTTGGTGTGGGTCGACTCGGAGTCGTGAGGCCCGAACATCATCAGCGCCGGCCACCACCAGCGGTTCACCGCGTCCTGGGCCATCGCCTTCTGCTCCGGCGTGCCGTTGCACAGCCGCAACATGATCTCGTAGCCCTGCCGCTGATGGAACGACTCCTCCTTGCAGATGCGCACCATCGCCCGGGCGTAGGGCCCGTAGGAGGTGCGGGTGAGCATCACCTGGTTGGTGATGGCCGCCCCGTCGACCAGCCAGCCGATCGCCCCGATGTCGGCCCAGGTGAGGGTGGGGTAGTTGAAGATGGAGGAGTACTTCTGGGCCCCCGTGTGGAGCAGCTCGACCAGCTCGTCTCGGGTGACGCCGAGGGTCTCGGCGGCCGAGTAGAGGTACAGCCCGTGTCCGGCCTCGTCCTGGACCTTGGCGATCAGGATGGCCTTGCGCTCCAGTGTCGGGGCCCTGGTGATCCAGTTCCCCTCGGGCTGCATCCCGATCACCTCCGAGTGGGCATGCTGGGCGATCTGGCGGATGAGGGTCTTCCGATAGCCCTCGGGCATCCAGTCGGAAGGCTCGATCTTCTCGTCGGCGTCGATGATCGCCTGGAACCGTTCGGCCGGGCTGGTCCGCTCGGACGTCGTCGTCATCGGGGCTCCTGCGTCGCGTACCGACCGAAGTCTAGACAACGAACGTTCGTTTGGAAACTTGATCGGTCAGCAGGCGGGCAGCGCGAACTCGAACACGCTCATCCCGTTCTCGTAGCGGTAGACGAGGTCCCCCTCCATGAGCCGGGCGAGCTTCTTCGAGACCGCCAGACCGAGTCCGATCGAGCCGGTGGCACCGACGGTGTCGTGCCCCCGCTGGTAGGGCTCGAAGATCGCCTGCTCGCGACCTTCGGGGACCCCGTCGCCGTCGTCCACCACGAGGACGTGCACGGTCTTCCCTCCGTTGGCGATCCTCACCTCCACCGAGGAACCCCCGTACCGGTAGGCGTTGGTCAGCAGGTTCCGCACCACCTGACGGAATCGACCCGGATCGGCGAGAGCCCGAGCCCCGTCGCCGTGGATCTTCACCTCGGCACCCCGCTCCCGTCGCTCGTGTTCACAGTCCAGGATGGCCCGCTCCACCTCCTCCCGGACGTCGATCGGTCTCGGATCGACGACGAGCCGTCCGATGTCGGCCCTGGCTCCGACGAGGAGATCCTCGACGATGTGACTGACGCTCCCGGCCTGCTCCGCCACCACCCCGAGGAGGTCGGCCAGCTCCTGGGCCGAGTACCGCTCCACGTTGGCCTGCAGCTCGGAGGCGAAGCCCATCACCGCCGTGAGGGGCGTGCGGATCTCGTGGGAGACCGAGGCGATGAACTCGTCCTTGGCACGGACCAGGTCCTCGAGATGCTCCTGGAGGCGGCGCTGGGCGGTGACGTCGCTGACCTGCAACACGAGGAACGCGTCCCGGCCGGCGTCGGCGGGCACCGACGACAACGAGATCCGACCCCAGAACTCGGTCCCGTCCGCCGCCCGGAGCCTGCGCTCGACCTCGGTGGAGCGCCCGGCCGCGATCGGGATCACCGGACGATCCCCGGGATCGTCTGCGGCCCGCAGGACCCGGTCGACGTCAAGCCGTGCGAACGACTTGGCGGAGCGGCGGAACAGCTCACAGAAGGCCCGGTTCACCCGCAGGAACCTCCCGTCGGACGACACCAGGGCCATCCCGATGGGCGCCGACTCGAAGGACACGGCGAAGAGCCGCTGGGCCCGGGCCGCCGACTGTTCCGCCCGGATCCGGTCGGTGACGTCCTCGATCGCCCCCTCGTAGTGGGCGAGGCTGCCGTCGGGGTTGCGGACCTCCCGGTTCGTCTCCCGCACCCAGATCGCCCGGCCGTCACGCCGGAGGAGCTGGAAGTGGAGATCGGCGTTCTCCTCCCGGTTCTGGCCCATGATCTCGTCCCGCACCGACGGGTCCACGTAGAGGTCCCGGGCGTTCACCGCCAGCAGGTCGGCCACCGTCTCGTACCCGAGCATGTGGGCGAGCTTTCGGTTCGCCGCCAGGATGCGCCCGTCGGCGGTCGAGCGGTACAGACCGACGGGGACGCTGTCGAACAGCTCGACGTAGCGGGTGATCGAGTCGAACACGACCCGCTTCAACACGTTGACGAGGGTGAGGGCGACGACGATCCCGACACCCTGGATGACCACCACCCGACCGGGATCGGAGCCGGGTTCGGCGACGGCGACCATCCTGGCGACCAGCAGTCCCCACGCGGCCAGCACCGCCGCGAAGTAGAGGAAGGTACGGGGTCGGTCGAGGACGAGACCTCCGAGCATGGCCGCCATCACGAGGGGAACGAAGAGGGACATGGCGACGTCGGGGCCGAACCGGGAGGCGGGAAGGGCGATCAGCGTCACCCAGGTGACGAACACCGCCAGGAACCGGGGGCGCTCGCGGCGGCTCTCCCACCATGAGAAGGCGGCGACCGGGAAGGCGAGGACCCAGTCGATGGTGACCTCGGGGGCACCCGAGGAGGCCACCGCCACGACCATCGCCACCAGCGTGCCCGCGAAGACCGCCAACGCCCCGAAGGCGAGCACCCGACGCCCGAACCTGGTCTGGAGAACCCGCGGGTCGACGACCGTCCCCGAATCGTCGAGCGCCCAGAGGGCACGCGCCGACACCATGCCCCGTGTAAACAATCCCACGGGGTGTGTCATCGGCAGCGAGGCGGGGGAGGTTGAATCCCTTTCTCAGCCCGTCGAGGCGGGTTGACGCTCGACGGGCCGCAGGTAGGCGCCGGTGACGGTGCTCACGTGACCGTCATCCCACCGTACCTCCACGAACTCCCCCTTCACCTCGATCACCGTCCCGGTGCGGGGATGCTGTCCGACCTTCTTGGTGGGCTGCATCACTCGCTGTCCCTTTCGCAGCATCATCTCGCTCCTCCAGGGTCGCTCTGGTCGAATCATACGCGAGCTCCGCGCTTCGCAACTCGGGACCTTGGTCCCACCAGATTCTTCCCCCGGATTCCCGGCCCGAGGGGATGGAACGTGCCATGATGCGGACGAAACGTCGAGTGTCGGAGGAGGGAGCCGATGGACTTCAACGTGATCTGGTCGCGAATCCAGCGGGCGGTGAAACTCGAAGAGGGGGTCTACGAGGAGATCGGGAACGACGACGGCGCCACCGTCCAGGCGATGGTGGTGGTCGGGATCGCCGCTCTCGTGGCGGGGCTCGGGACCCTGATCGGGCCGGGACGCTTCGGTGTCGGAGGCTGGATCATCAACGCCATCCTCTCGGCGACCATCGGGCTCGCCATCGGCGCCGGGATCCTCTTCCTCATCTCCCGCCTGTTCAAGGCCCAGGGCGGCTACATGCAGCTCTTCCGCTCCCTGGGCTACGCCTACGCCCCCACCGCGCTCGGCATCATCCCGATCATCGGGGGGTTGGTCGGCGGGATCTGGTCGGTGATCCTCGCCATTCGGGCGGTGAAGGAGACCCAGTCGGTCTCCCAGGGCGCCGCCGTCGCGATCGTGCTCATCCCGGTCGCCATCATCCTCATCCTGGCGTTCCTCGCCGCCGCCGCGTTCCTTGCGATGCTCGGCTTCGCCGCCGCCAACTCCTGAACGGGCCCGCACTTCGTCACCGACCCCCGAGCATGCTCGGGGGTCGGTTCGCGATCACGCGAAGGGCGGGATGGACCGCACCTGCCCGTCGGCGGCGACCTGAAAGGCCGTCCCGCCGTTCTGGGAGCGGAGCACCATCCCCGGAACCGCCGACTCCACCACCACGTCGTCGGGCTCCACCCCACAGTCCACGAACTCGTACCATCCCGGGTTGAACCCGCGACTCCCTTCGAACTCCCGGACCACGACCTTCTGCCGGTCCCCGAAGCTGTTCCGCAGATACCGTGTCCGGGCCTGTCCGCCCCGATGGGCGACCGCCAACACCGACCGGGGCGCCCCCAGCGTGACGATGTCGGCGAACTCGAGGCCGTCGAGCTGGGCGTGCTGGATGATCTGCGCCCCCATGACGTCGTCGTCGAGACCGTTCTCCCACAGCACCAGCCGCCGGTACCGATAGCGGTTGAGGTACGCGCCGTGCTCGATCCCGGACTTCCCGTTCCGGTAGAGCACCGAGTCGGAGACGAGGTGCCCCGCCGCCGAAGTGTTCTGCCAGACGAAGATCCCGTTGACCTTGTTGTTGTGGGCGACGTTGTCGGAGAACCGCCAGATCCCCTCCAGCAGGTCCCCGTTCTCGTCCCGGGCTCCGCCGGTGAACTCGGGCCATCCGAACCCGGCCGCGTTCTTGGAGCCTTGAACGGCCACGGCGACACAGGACGTCACCGTGAGGCGGTCGCCATGACCCAGCAGGAACCCGGTCAGCCGGAACCCGCGGAACGGCGGGTCGTCGCGGACCAGGGCGGCGACACAGGAATCCCAGACCAGGTCGTCGGTCCGATCCTTCACGTCCCACCAGTAGGCATCCTCGAACACGTCGTAGGCGATGCAGTCCCTGAAGGTGATCCCGTGGGACGAGTGGGGCACGAAGGCGTGGTTGCCCGCCTGGGCCACGACGACCCCTTCGACCAGCGACCCGCGGCTCCCGTCGCCGCACCGATGGAAATGGAGCCCGTACCGGCCCAGTACCCCCTCGGTGGCACCCCCCTCGGCCCGTCGAGGTCCCACGTTGCGGATCTCGACGAAACGTACCGTCTGCGGGGATGAGGACCGGATCAGGACGTGGGCCCGACCCGTCGGCGCCCCCTCGATCTTGACGTTGCGCGTCAGGTTGAGGATCTCCGGCGCCACCGCCCGATCCTCCGACGTCGTCGCGCTCGGCACCAGCGAGCCGATCGCCCCCTCCACCCCCGGGGACACCGCCGCCGTCCCCCCCAACACCACGATCTCCGACGGATCCAACGCCGCCAACGCATCCCGCGTCGCCCCCGGCAACGAACCCCGATCCGTCAACAACAACGGAGCACCCAACGCCCCCGCCACCGCCGCCCCCGCCAACGCATCCGGAAAATCCAACCCCGTCGCCACATACACCCGCTCCACCCCACCACCAAACCCATCACGAGCCACCAACGCCGCCGTCTCATACCGATTCCGACCAGCCAGGCGGGGCAGACGGCCGGGCATCTTCACCACGGCCGAGGGCACCGACCGGCCTCGGGTGTACGGGCGGAAACCGTCGCTCCCGAAATCCCCCGCGGCGAAGGGGGCGATCCGCACCTCGTCGGTGTCACGCCACGACGGGTCCCAGCCCTCCCGCGTCCATGCCCGTTTCGGGGTTCCCTGGAGGTCGAGACGACCGGCACCCATGACCCAGAGGCCGACGTCTGAGGCCAGGACCTCGAGCCCTCCGCCCACGAACGCCGACTCGTCGACGCCGGTGAACCTGAGCCGATGCACCACCGACGGCGACGCCGGCCGCATCCTCAGGGTCCCGTAGACGACGACGTTGGCGCCGACGGTGACGGTGGTGCTGACGGTGGGATCGAACTCCCACACCTCTCCCGCCGGCACGACGAACCCGTTCGGGTATGAGACGTCGCCCCGGAGGACGGTGGTGGCCGAGGCGAACGCCGCCACGGCGCCGAAGGGTTGGCCGGCCACGGCGACACCGGCCGCGGCGACGGACTTCATGAAGTCACGACGAGTGATGGAAGACAATGCGGACCCCCAGGGTGGGTGGATGGGAAGGCGGACGGATCAACTGACCACGTGCATAGTGACTATGCGAGGTCATGCTAAACGGACTAGTCCCTATGGCAAGACCCGGATCGCGGATGCTCCGATCCTCCGGCTCGATCTCCGAATCAACCTGCCAGGTGCGGACTCACGAGCACGTCAGCACGTGATCAAGAACTCCCTAAGGGCCGTGTCCCAGCGGACCCGCCGATTCGCCTCCACCCCGTCGAGTCGAACCTCCCCACCTTCCGGGAGCCGGAGCACCACGTCCACCGTCTCGACGGTTCCCAGGCCGACGTGCGCCACCGCCTGCCGACCCGAGGAATATCCGGCGGTCGGAGTCAACTCGGCGACCCCCAACACGACGTCCTGCCGATCGCGAACCTCCACCACCGTCCCCACTCCCCGACCGGGACCCTCGACGGAGACCTCCAGCCAGTTCCCGCCGCCTCCACCGAGGAGCATCCTCGACGGGGCCGAAGGCTCGAACTCGGCGAGGAAGACGTCGAGGACACCGTCGCCGTCGAGATCGACGGTGGGGGCCGCCACCCAGTACCGGGGAGTTCCGAGCCCTTCCGGCGGGTCGAACCGGGGGATCCCCGCTTCGACTCCCCGCCCCCAGAACACGGCCAAGCGGTCCCCGGCACCCGCCGACGTGAGGATGTCGGGCACCCCGTCGTTGTCGAGATCGGCCACTTCCACATGGGGAGCCTTCGTCGGGAGCCCGACCAGGCCTGCCCGCTCGGTGACGTCGTCGAAACGTCCGGCCCCTCGGTTGAGGTAGAGCCGAACCGGCACCCGGCGACCCTCCTCGACGGTCGAGTTGAAGTGGTGCCCGACGACCAGGTCGGGGAGACCGTCACCGTCGACGTCGCCGGCGGCCACCCCTCCGACCAGATCCTCGGGGCCGAACCGTGCCCACTCGAACACCGACGAGTCGACCATCCGGAACGTGCCGTCGCCGACCCCGAGGAACAGCCGGTTGTCCCCGGCGACGAACAGGTCGGCGATGCCGTCCCCCGACAGGTCCAGGGTGGTGAGGCCCAGGCCGAACACCACCCCGATCCCTGCCCGTTCGGTGATGTCGGTGAAGGTCCAGTCTCCGCCGTTGGCGAAGATCCGGGTGCCCGTCTCCCCGTAGCGGTCCTCGGCGACGACGAGATCCAACCGGCCGTCACGGTCCACGTCGAACGTCCCCACGGTCCGGGC
>JALSJV010000083.1 GCA_026989215.1 Acidimicrobiia bacterium
CTTGCTCCATTCCGTCGCAGTCGCACGGCAAAGCTTGTTTCAGGTTGGGGGGTGTCAACCGATCTCGGGGCGGCGCCATCAGCCATGCTCGGTGAAGTCCGTGGCTCCCCGGTGGCGACGTGAGCGCTAACCGGCGAGAGGAGTCCCTGTCACCTACGACACCGGGCCGGTGCTTCCCCGGATCACCAGCGTGGGATCGACGACGATGTGCTCGGTGGTGGTGCGGCCGCCGTCGAGGCGTTCGACGAGGAGACGGACGGCGTGCTCGGCCATCTCCGTCTTCGGCTGGTCGATGGTGGTGAGGTCGATGTGGCGGAGGGCGGCGATCGTGGTGTTGTCGTACCCGACGAGGGAGACGTCCTCGGGGACCCGCAGCCCGCGGTCCTCCAGGGCGTGGAGGGCCCCGACGGCGGTGATGTCGTTGGCGGCGAAGATCGCCGTCGGTGGCGGGCCCTGCCTCAGGATCTCGGCCACCCCGTCCGCGCCGCTGGCCTCGGTGTAGGCGCCCGAGACGATGATCGCCTGGTCGGCCAGGCCGTGGCGTCGCATCGACCGGAGGAACCCCATCTTCCGTCGTGTCGCCCCCGCTCCCCGACCGCCGTCGATGTGGGCGATCCGTCGGTGTCCGAGGGAGACGAGGTGGTCGACCGCCATCGACGCCCCGCGGAAGTCGTGGTTCGCCACCGAGTCGACCCCGTCGATCTTCGTGTGACGGGTGAGGAGGACGACCGGGACCTCCCGGGCGGCTTCGACGATCCGCTGCTCGTCAACGACCGGCCCGGCCAGGATGAGCCCGTCCACCCGGAGCTGCAGGAACGTGTCGATGGCGATCCCCTCGCGTTCGGCGTCGCGGCTGGCGTTGTTGAACAGGGCCCGGTACTGGGCCGCCAGGGCGGAGGCCTCGACGGCGTCGATGAGCTCGCAGTGGAAGGGGTTGCGGAGGTCGGAGACGACGACGCCCAGCACGTAGGTGCGTTGCCGGACGAGGCTGCGCGCCATGGCATTGGGGCGGTAGCCGAGTTCTCGGGCCGCCTCGAGCACCCGCTGCCTTCGTTCCTCACTGACGTGAGGAGAGCCGCGCATCACCAGCGAGACGAGGGATTTGGAGACGCCCGCCCGGGCCGCCACGTCGAGGATCGTCGGAGCGCGCCCCATCACCACCATCCTACCGCCCCACCGTTTTGGCACCTGAATGTCGCGTATTCCGCGCGATCTGGGTGCCAAAACGGGGGTGGGGTCATGGCGTCGCCCCGATGAGGAACGCCTCCACCTCCGGCTCGGTGGGGAGGGCCGACGAGCATCCGTGACGGGTCACCACGATCGCGCCGCAGGCGTTGGCGAACCGGGCCGCCTCGAACCACTCCCAGCCCCGGAGTCGGGCGTGGACCAGCCCGGCGGCGAAGGCGTCGCCGGCGCCCACCGTGTTCAACACCTCCACCGGGAACCCGGGGACGTCGATCTGCTCGTCGGCGAGCACCGTCACCCCCCGCGGACCCCGTTTCACGATCATGACCAGGTCGGGCCGACGGCCTCTCAGATCGTCGATCAGCCCCTCCAGCTCCTCCCGTTCCGCCGCGGTGAGGGGACGGCCGGAGAGGGCGTCGGAGTCGGCGGCGAGGGCGGCGTGGAACTCCTCCTCGGTGCCGATCGCCACGTCGACGTGGGTCAGCAACGCCCGGACCGCCACGCCGTAGCCCCGACGATCCCTCCACTGGTCGGGCCGCAGGTCGAGGTCGAGGTAGACATCCACCCCCGCCGCCGCCGCCCGTTCGCCGGCGTAGAGGGTCGCCTCCTTGCACGTGCCCCGTGACAGGCCGGTGCCCGAGAGCACCATCGCCGTCGTCTCCTCGAGCGGCAGGCGATCCACGTCGGCGGTGTCGAGGTGGATGTCGGCGGGGTTGTCCCGGTAGAAGGTGAGGGGAAACCGGTCGGGTGGCTGGACTCCGAGGATCGCCAGACCCGTCCGGGTCCCGTCGATGCGGCGGATGAAACGCGTCTCCACGCCCTCGCGAGCGAAGTTGGCGAGGACGAAGGTGCCGATGTCGTCCGGGCCGACGGCGGTGAGCACGGCCACCCGAGCTCCGAGCCGGGCACACCCGATGGCGATGTTCGAGGGGCTTCCTCCGATCATGGCGTCGAAGCTCTCGACGTCCTCGAATCCGGCACCGACCTGGCGCGCGTAGAGGTCCATCGAGACCCGGCCCATCGTGATCACGTCGAAGGTCACACGCCCACCCGCTGATGTTTCTTCTCGGCCTGCCACTCGGCCCGGGCGACCCGGACCTGCTCCCGGTCGGAGACTTCGGGGATCCCGACCTCCCACCAGGCGCCGCCCTCGGTCCAGGCGTAGGGGTCGACGTCGACGACGATGACGGTGCTGCGGTCGGCCTGTTTGGCGCGACGGAACGCGGCTCGCAGCTCGTCGATCGTCTGCACTTTCTCGGCGATGGCGCCGAGCGCCTCGGCGTGAGCGGCGAAGTCGACCCGCACCATCCGGGCGTGGCGGGCGTGGGCGAAGAGGTTGTTGAACTCGGCGTTGCCGGTCCCCACCTGGAGGCGGTTGATGACGGCGAAACCGCCGTTGTCGCAGACGATGAAGATGACCTTGTGTCCCGTGAACACCGTCGAGTGGATGTCGGAGTTCATCATCAGATACGACCCGTCCCCGACCCAGGCGATCACGTCCCGGTCGGGGAGCGCCATCTTCGCCCCCCAGGCTCCGGCGATCTCATATCCCATGCACGAGTATCCGTATTCGCAGTCGAAGCTCCCCACCGACTTCGAGAGCCATCCGGTGTTCAGCTCGCCGGGGAGGCCGCCCGCCGCCGCCACCTGGTAGTCGGTGTCGTCCGCCTCCTCCCAGACGGCCCGCACCACCTGGGCATAGGAGGGGGGATCGAGGTCGCGGGCCGCGTTCTCCTCCAGATACGAGAACCAGGCCTGCCGCAGCTCCGCTGCCCGGTCGAGCCACTCGTTGGGTGCCCGGTAGATGCCGAGGGCGGCGTCGAGTTCACCGAGGGTCCGGAGGGCGTCGCCCACCACGGTCAGCGCCCGGTGTTTGGTGGCGTCGAACCGCCCGACGTTGACGCTGATGAGGGTCATCTCCGGGTTCTTGAACAGCGTCCACGATCCGGTGGTGAAATCCTGCAGCCGGGTGCCGACGGCCAGGACCACGTCGGCCTCCTCGGCCAGGGCGTTGGCGCAGGTACTCCCCGTGACCCCGATCGGACCGGCGTAGTTGGGGTGGTCCCAGACGAGGGTGGCCTTGCCCGCCACCGTCTCCACGACGGGGATCCCCCGCCGTTCGGCGAAGTCGGTGAGGGCCGCCACCGCTCCCGAGTAGTGGACGCCGCCACCGGCGATGATGAGGGGCCGTTCCGCCCGTGCCAGCACCTCGGCGGCGGCCTCCACCTCGGCCGGGTCGGGGCCGGGTCGGCGGATCCGATGGACCCGGGTCTGGAAGAACGCCGTCGGGTAGTCGTAGGCCTCGGCGGCGACGTCTTGGGGGAGTCCCAGGTAGGCGGGTCCGCACTCTTCGGGGTCGAGCATCGTGGCGAGCGCCTGGGGGAGGCTCTGGACGAGCTGTTCGGGCCGGGTGATGCGATCCCAGTACCGGGTGACGGCCTTGAAGGCGTCGGAGACCGTCATCGACGGCTCTCCGAAATGCTCGACCTGTTGGAGGACCGGGTCGGGGATGCGGCTCTGGAAGGAATCTCCGGAGATGACGAGGAGGGGGAGCCGGTTGGCGTGGGCGACCGCTGCCGCCGTCACCATGTTGGTGGAGCCGGGCCCGACGGAGGAGGTCGCCACCATGATCTGGCGTCGCCGTCTCGCCTTGGCGTAGGCGACGGCGGCGAGGGCCATCGACTGCTCGTTGTGTCCCCGCCACGTGGGGAGGACGTCCTGGACCGGCTCCAGGGCCTCTCCGAGGGCGACGACGTTGCCGTGACCGAAGATGGCGAACACCCCGGCGAACAGGGGCTCGTCACGCCCGTCGAGCTCGATGCGTTGGGCGATCAGCCACTTCACGATCGCCTGGGCGGTGGTGAGTCGTACCGTCTCCATCTCGCCTCCTCAGGTCCGTTCCAGGTACTCGCCCATGGCGGGTCCCAGCAGCGACTCGATCCCCGTGGTCACGTAGCGGGCTCCCCGTTCGATCCACCGGCGGGCGGTGGCGGAGTCACCGGCGTAGATCCCGAAGGCGACGGGCGAGTCGACGACGGCCTGCGCGACCCGTTCGATCGCCGCCACCACCTCCGGATGGTCTCGTCGGCCGGGATGACCGAGGGAGTGGGAGAGGTCGGTGGGGCCGACGAACAGCACGTCGATGCCCGCCACCTCCAGGAACCCGTCGATCTCCTCCACGGCGTCGGCGGTCTCGATGTGGATGATCACCATCGTCTCGGCGTTGGCCTGGGTGACCGTCTCCGGTGTGACCCGCCAGTCGATGCTGCGGTTCCCGGCCAGTC
>JALSJV010000084.1 GCA_026989215.1 Acidimicrobiia bacterium
GCCGATCCCCGCCCGTTCGGTGACGTCGGTGAAGGTCCAGTCTCCGCCGTTGGCGAAGATCCGGGTGCCCGTCTCCCCGTAGCGGTCCTCGGCGACGACGAGATCCAACCGGCCGTCACGGTCCACGTCGAACGTCCCCACGGTCCGGGCCTGGAACCCCGGCAGGGTGAGCACGGCCCGGAGGACGAGCTCACCGGCGACGTTCTCGAACAGGAGCAGCCCTCCGGGCATCTGGTTCTTCAGACCGGCGTTGCGGGACAGCGCCAGGTCGTCGTCGCCGTCGCCGTCGAGGTCCACGAAGACGGCGCCCGAGGTCCGGCCCGGCTCGGCGGGAAGGTCGACGGCGGTGAATCCCTCGGGGCCTCCGAGGAGGAGCCGGTCGGGGCTCGGACCCTCGGCTCCCCGCTCCCGATAGCGGCCTGGATCCCGGTCGGCGAAGGTGCCCACGACCAGGTCGGGACGCCCGTCTCCGTCGACGTCGCCCCAGGCGGCGGCGTGGACGAACATGCCGAGGAGCGGGTCGACCATCCCCCACGCCTCGGTGACGTCGGACCAGGTGCGGGCCCGCTCGCCGGATCCGGCGTCCTCCGGGCAGACGAGGTCGGTATCTGCGGGGGCGACGGTCTCCTGACCGGCCCTCCCCGGCGACGTCTCGGAGACCGGCAGGACCCGGGAGTCCACGGCTCCTCCTGGCACTTCCTCGACGGTGGGGACGCAGGCCGCCGCGACCAGGGCGAGGGCGATCAGCCACGACCTCATCGGTCGAGCTCGACGAGGATCAACACGACCGACCCGAACCCGGATTCGTCGTCGATCGGCGAGGCGTTCACGCCCAGGTAGATCCGGGTGTCGTCGACGGCGATCGAGTAGGTCCCCCCGACTCGGAGACCCAGGGTCTCCTCCACCAGCGGCTGCAGCTCCACGACCGTCTCGAGCCTCCCGGTGGCGACGTCGAGGGCCTGCAGCGGCGCTCCCAGGGTCCAGGCCGCCCCGTGGGCTCGGGGCATCGAGTAGACGGTCGCTCCGTCGGCGGTACGGGCCAGCGACGTCGTATAGCCGAGGGCGGGTCCCAGGGTCACGATCGTCCCGTCGGGGTCACGTCGGAAGAAGACGTCGGGGTCGACGGTGACCCCCACCACGGTACCGTCGGGTCCGGGTGGGGTGGCCATCCTGAGGACGTCACCGGGGAGCCCCTTCTCCACGACGACGGTGCCGTCTGCCTCCACCCCGGCGATCGCCCCGCCCCCGACGGCGACCCACGGGACGCCGTCGGGCCCCACCAGCACCGACCGGAAGGTCCGGTGCCCGGGGATCGAGACGCTGGTCCGCGCCCCCGTGGTGAGATCGATCGTGACGAGCTCTCCCGTGTCGCCCACCGGTTCGACGGCTTCGGCGAAGACGGTGCGGCCGTCCAACGCCAGCGCCATCGATGGCACGCCCCGTCCTTCGGCGATGACTCCCAGGTTCTCGACGGTGCGCGCCACCGGATCGATCCTGAGGAGCAGGTCGCCGTCGTATCCGTCTCCGAACACCAGCCCCCGCCGCGTTCCCCAGTAGGTGGCCGTCACCACGTCCCCGCAGGGAGTCTCCAGCATCGGGGCGTGGATCTTGCCGTACCCCCACGCCCCGGGGGTGTGGTCGACGACCTCCATGACGTCGAAGACGAGGGTCAGCCGTCCCGTGGCGGGGTCGAACTCGTAGACGTAGGAGTTCCCGTCCGCTCCCCGTTCGTCTCCCACCGCCGAGAGGTACCGTCCGTCCCGGAGTACCACCCCCTTACCCCACTGGGACCACAGCCGGTACGGGGCCTCGGGCAGCGGGTACGCCACCGCCGACACCCGGGGGCCCCGTTCCTGCAGCACCTCCAGCTCGGCCGTCGGACCTTCCCGCCACCCGGCCGTCGCCACGGGGTCCAGCCCCCGCCGACAGTCGAGGGGCGCCGAGGACGGCCGGGACGGAGACGGCCCGACCGGCTCCGTCGTCGGAGGGAGCGTGGACGAGGAGGACGGTGACGAGCTCGACGTCACCGGAGCCGGGACGGGGACCGTGGAGTCGACGATGGGGGCGACCGACGAGGTGCACGCCGCCAACAGGATCGAGCCGACCAGAAGCTTCCCACACCACCCCATGGGTGAGACCCTACCCCCTTTCCACCGCTGCGCCTTCTCCTTCGAGACCACGCTCGGCAAGCCGCGCACCGCCGCACCCCCATCCCCCGCCTCCTCCGTCGGCGTCTTCTTCCCCCTCAGAGAGGGGGAAGAAGACAGAGGAGTTCTCCCCCCGCGTCAGCGGGGGGAGTACCCGAGCGAAGCGAGGGGGAGGGGGGCGTTCTCTCCGGTGCCGGTCAGTCCGCCAGCACCTCCGCCAACACGTCCACGATCGTGTCGATCTGCTGGTCGCCGATCACCAACGGCGGACAGATGGCGAGGGAATCACCGAGGGGCCGGACGATGACCCCCCGGTCGATCATCCTCCCACGGACCTCCGGCGCCTCCCTTCCTTCGGGGAGTCCCACCGCCCAGACGGCCCCGACCCCCCGCACGTCGGAGACCATCCCGTCCGCGTAGAGGCTCTGCAGCCCGTCGGAGAGGCGACGACCGACGTGGACCGCCCGCTCCACCAGACCCTCCGCCTCGTGGACGTCGAGGTTGGCGAGCCCGGCGGCACAGGCGAGGGGATGGCCGGAGTACGTGTAGCCGTGACGGAGCATGAACTCGGGATCGGACTCGAGCGCGGCCCGTACCCGCCGGCCGACGATCACGCCGCTCAGCGGGACGTACCCGGAGGTGACCGCCTTGGCGAAGGTGACGAGGTCGGGCTCGACGCCGTAGTACTCACTCCCGAACCAGCGTCCCAGCCGCCCGAATCCGGTGATGACCTCATCCATGATCAGCAGCGCCCCGTGACGGTCGCAGAGGCGGCGGAGACCCTCCAGATACCCTTCCGGAGGTGGGAACACGCCGCCGGCTCCCTGGACCGGCTCGGTGAGGACCGCCGCCACCTCCCCCGCCCGCTCCGAGAAGACCCGTGCCACCGCTTCGAGGTTGTCGGCGGGGACGTTGATCACCTCCCCCACCAGGGGACCCCATCCTTCGCGGTTGAGGGGAAGCCCCTGCGCCGAGGTCCCCCCGTAGTTGGTGCCGTGGTATCCGTGCTCCCGACTGATGATCACCTGGCGTTCCGGACGACCCTCCAACCGGTGGAGGAGACGGGCCAGCTTCATCGCCGTGTCCACCGCCTCCGAACCCGAATTCCCGAAGAACACCCTCGCATCGGGCATGGGGGCGATCGCCGCGATCCGTTCGGCGAGGCGGTCGGCGGGTTCGTTGGTGAAGGGGTCGAAGGTGTGGTAGGTGGCGAGCCGGGAGGCCTGAGCCCCGATGGCGTCGATCAGCTCCCGGCGACCGTGCCCGACGTTGACGTACCAGAGGCTGGCGAGGCCGTCGATGTAGCGGCGACCCTGGTCGTCCCAGACGACCGCACCGTCCCCGCCCACGATCGTGATGAACTCGGTCCGAGTCGGCGGCGTGAAGGGGTGCAGGAAGGCGGGGGCATCCATCGTCTCTCTCCTCGTGACGCTCGCCTCCGGACAGTAGCGGCCGTCAACTGCCCGTCGTTCGCCACCACACCGTGACCATCCGCCGCTCTCGGTCACCGAGGTGGAGACGTCCCTCGTCTTCGACCACCTCTCCTTCGAGGAGACGACGGAGCTCCTCCCGCCGCTCCCTGGGCAGCACGAGGCGCCGCCCCAGGATGTCGAGGAGCTCGTCCCACGATTCGTACCAGAGCGCCCCCGGCCGACTCCACCGTTCCACCTGCGGCTCCACCCCGAGTTCTTCCCTCACCACGGCCACGAGATCCTGCCAGGTGGGGCCGTCGGGGCGGTCGAGACCGTGCAGCGCCCGGTACCAGGGCGCCAGGTTGGCCCACGGATGACGCTCGGTGAGCTCCAGCACGACCCCGCGGCGGGCATGATCGACCATCTCCCGGAGGAACGGGGCGATGTCGGCAACGTCGTAGACGACGTTGGCGGACATCGCCACGTCGACGATGCCCACCCGATCCGCCACCTCCGGCCATGCCCCCCTCACGACCTCGATCTTCACGCCCCGGGCCTTCGCCTCCTCGACCAGCCCCGCCGCCATCCCGGGGTCCTTCTCCACCGCCACGAGGACCCGCCCTTCGGCGGCGAGCGGCAGCGAGGCCCGACCGGTCCCCGCACCGATGTCGAGAATCGAGCCGCCCGGGCCTGCCAGGTCACGGACGATCCGGGTCGTCTCCGGCTCGGCGGCTGCCTCGGCGGCGGCGGAGCGTCGCCGCCAGAGCGCCACCGGCCACCCGTACGGGGATTCGTCGACGGCGGCGAGCAGCTCCTCGGGGATCGTCCAGGCCGCGAGCTGGTCGGCCCAACGTTCGGCGGCCCGCCCGGTCACCGAAGCCCCGCGAAGAGGTCGTCTTCCCGGGCCGGGGCGTCGACCCGGCTGAAGACCCGCACGAAGGACTCCCGTCCGAGGAGGCCCGGACGCGCCTCGTCGGGGACGGCGAGGAGGAACCAGTCGTCGGGGATCTGGCTCCGGTGGGCCCGCAGGGCCTTCTCCTTCGCGTCGACGAACTCGGAGACGTCGACCCAACAGGTGACGTCGCGGTCTGGTGTCCCGGCGTGCTGGAGGCGTTCGTACTCCTCGTCGTCGATCGTGCCGGCCCGTCGGCGCAGCTCGGCGAAGGTCCTGACTCGGCTCCGGGGCCACGCCGTCCAGTACAGCTTCTGCGGCTCCCACAACTGCTCCCCCTCTTCCAGAGGGAAGCGCCCGAGATCGGACGCCCCGACCCAGGCGGCCAGACCGACCCGATGGACGTTGATGTGGTCCGGGTGTCCGTAACCGCCGAAGGGGTCGTAGATGACCATCACCTCGGGCCGGTGACGGCGGATCAGCCGGACCAGGCGCCCCGTCGCCTCCATGAAATCGGCCCGCCAGAAGGCGTCCGGGTGTTCGTTGGCCTCCGACCCCATCATCCCCGAGTCCCGGTAGCCGAGGAACTCGTGGTCGACGGGGCCGAGGATCGAGAGCGCCTCGGTCAGCTCCCGGGCCCGGACCTCGGCGAGGCGGGGACGGACCGCCTCGGGGTCGTCGTAGTTGTGGATCTCTCCTTCGGCTCCGTCGGTGGCGGTGACCACGACGACGTGCTCGCCGGCCCGCGAGTAGCGGGCGAGGCTCCCCCCGGTGGAGATCACCTCGTCGTCGGGGTGGGCGTGGAAGGCGAGGAGGCCGGCCATGAGGAGAGGGAGGGTAGTGGCCGAGTCCGGGAACACGGAGCGGCCACTCGCCCTCGAGGTGCCCACGGTACGAGCTCCATCGGTGTCGTCACTGTCTCCGACCCGTCACCGCGGCTACGCTCCCGTGCCGTGCCATCCCAGACCTTCACGCACTCGGCGACCGCCGCCGTCCCCGCCGAGACCGCCTGGTCCGCCCTCCAGGATCCCGCCACGTGGGGCGCCATCGGTGGGGTCGACGAGGTGTACGCCGCCCGCCACGGCGACGACGGGACCCTGGTCTCCTACCACTTCCGAGCCTCCGCCGGAGGCCAGACCTACGAAGGGCGCGCCCACACCGCCCTCGCCGAGCCGCATCGGCTCATGATCGTGGAGGTGGACACCCCCGAGCTGGAGGGGAGGATCAAGGTCGCCTTGGATGGCGGGAACCCCCACACCGTGGTGGCGGTCGAGCTCACCGTCCGGTCGAAGGGGATGCTCGCCACCCTGTTCTTCCCCGTCGTGGCCGCCGCCATCGGCTCGGGATTCCCCACTTCGGTCGAGGACTTCGTGGGCCGGCTCGGCGACTGAGCCGTCAGCCCTCCGCCTCCAGCTCCTCCTCCGCCTCCTCCAACTCCTGGAGCTCGGCCGCGATCCTGGCGGCGACGTCCCGGCCTCCCTCGGAGATCTGGGCCCGGTCGGTGAGCAGCGTCACCTGGTTGTCGAGGATCTGGAGGAACCCGCCGTGAACGCCGATGAGGGTCCGGTCGCCGTCGGACTCGATGATGACGGCCCCGGTGGCCAGCGCCGCCATCGTCGGCTCGTGATCGGCGAGGATCCCGATCTCGCCCTCGACGGTCCGGGCCACGACGAACGTCGCCTCCCCCGACCACACCGTGGCCTCCGGAGACACCACGTCCACGTGGAACGTCTTCGCCATCAGCCGGTCTTCTCCAGCTCCCGCGCCTTGGCGTGGACCTCTTCGAGGTTGCCGACCATGTAGAAGGCCTGCTCGGGAAGGTGGTCCACCTCGCCGTCGATGATGGCCTTGAAGTCCCGCACGGACTCCTCCATCGGCACCCACTTGCCGGGGATCCCGGTGAACTGTTCGGCCACGAAGAAGGGCTGGGAGAGGAACCGCTCGATCCGTCGGGCACGGGCCACCACCAGCTTGTCCTCCTCGGAGAGCTCGTCGATCCCGAGGATGGCGATGATGTCCTGGAGGTCCTTGTACCGCTGGAGGATCTGCTGCACCTGCCGAGCCACGTCGTAGTGCTCCTGACCGACGTACTGCGGGTCGAGGATGCGGCTCGTCGAGTCGAGCGGATCGATCGCCGGGTAGATCCCCAGCTCCACGAGCCGCCGGGTGAGCACCGTGGTGGCGTCGAGATGGGCGAAGGTCGTGTGGGGGGCAGGGTCGGTGATGTCGTCCGCCGGCACGTAGATGGCCTGCAGCGACGTGATCGACTTGCCCTTCAAGGAGGTGATGCGCTCCTGGAGGAACCCCATCTCGTCGGCGAGGGTCGGCTGGTATCCCACCGCCGACGGCATGCGTCCCAGCAGGGTCGAGACCTCCGACCCTGCCTGGGTGAACCGGAAGATGTTGTCGATGAACAGGAGCACGTCCTGACGCATCTCGTCGCGGAAGTACTCCGCCATGGAGAGCGCGGCCAGGGCGACGCGGAGCCGCACGCCCGGCGGTTCGTCCATCTGGCCGAAGACGAGGGCGGCCTTCTCGATCACCCCGGACTCGGTCATCTCCAGGAACAGGTCGTTGCCCTCACGGGTGCGTTCACCGACACCGGCGAAGACCGACACGCCGCCGTGCTGCGTGGCGACCCGGTTGATCATCTCCTGGATGATCACGGTCTTCCCGGTCCCCGCGCCGCCGAACATCCCGATCTTGCCGCCCTTCACGTAGGGCTCGAGGAGGTCGATGACCTTGATGCCGGTCTCGAAGATCTCCTTCTGGGGCTCCACCTCGTCGAAGGGTGGCGGGGTCCGGTGGATCGGCCAACGCTCCTCGGTCTGCACGGTGCCGGGGGGCACGTCGAGGGTGTCGCCCCAGACGTTGAAGATGTGTCCGAGGGTCTCGGGGCCGACGGGCACGGTGATCGGCGCTCCGGTGTTTCGCACCTCGGTGCCCCGGACCAGACCGTCGGTGGCCCGCATCGCGATCGCCCGCACCCGGCCTTCGCCGAGATGCTGGGCCGTCTCACAGATCACCGTCTGACGTTCGCCGTCCACCTCGAAGTCGATCTCCAGGGCGTGGAGGATCTCGGGCAGCTCGCCTTTGGCGAACTCCACGTCCACGACCGGGCCGGTGACCTTCACCACCCGTCCGATGCTCTTCGTCTCAGCCATGTTCTCCCTCGCGGTGTCGTGTCATGGTCTCGGTCGTCATTCTCCCCTCGCCTCGGCCAAGGCCTCGGCTCCACCGACGATCTCGGAGATCTCGGTGGTGATCTCGGCCTGACGGGCCTGGTTGGCGACACGGGTGAGGATCTTCACCAGCTCGGTGGCGTTGTCGGTCGCCGCCTTCATCGCTCGCTGCCGGGAGGCGTGCTCCGACGCCGAGCTCTCCAGCAGCATGCCGAAGATGGCGGCCTCCACGTAACGGGGCAGGATCCGGTCGAGGATCTCCCCCGGCGACGGCTCGTAGGTGTAGGCGACGGTGGCGGCCTCCTCCTCGGCGCCTTCCACCCCGGGGGGTTCCACGGGCAGCAGCCGATACCGGGTGGCCTGCTGGTTGAGGGCAGACACATACCGGGTGTAGTACGCCTCGACGGCGTCGACCTCGCCGGTGGCGAAGGCCTCGAGCAGCGTGTTGGCGACGGCCCGGGCGTCCCCGTAGGACGGGGCGTCGGTGACGCCGAGGAACGCCCGTTCGATGTGGTATCCGCGGAACCGGAAATAGGTCTGGCCCTTCTTTCCGACCAGGAACAGCTTCAGCTCGCGGTCTTCACGACCGTGCTCGATCATCGCCGCCTCGGCCATCCGGATGACGTTGGCGTTGTAGGCACCGGCCAGGCCCCGATCCGAGGAGATCACCAGCATCCCGACCGTCTTCACGTCCCGCCGCTCCAGCAGCGGGTGGGCGACCCCACCCGAGGCCCGGGCGACGTTCCGGATCACCTCGGTGAGCTTCTCCGCGTAGGGGATGGATTGCTTGACCCGCTGCTGGGCCTTCACGATCCGTGAAGCCGCGATGAGCTCCATCGCCCGGGTGATCTTCTTGGTCGAGTTGACGCTCGAGATCCGCCGGCGGATCTGTCGGAGTTCGGCCGATGCCATGGCCCGTCAGTCCCCGGCCGTGAAGGTCTCGACGAACTCCCGGATCGCCGCGTCGAAGGCATCGGTGTCGGGCAGCTCGCCGGTCTCGGTGATGTGGTCGAGCAGATGACCATGCCGGGCACGCATGTAGTCGGCGAGCTCGGACTCGAATCGACGGATCTCGTCGACCGGGATCGAGTCCATGAATCCGTTGGTCACCGCGTAGATCGAGAGCACCTGCTCTTCGACCGGTACCGGGCGGTACTGGGGCTGTTTGAGAACCTCCACCACCCGGGCACCACGTTCGAGCTGCGCCTGGGAGGCGGCGTCGAGCTCCGATCCGAACTGGGCGAAGGCCTCGAGCTCACGGTACTGCGCCAGGTTGATCCGCAGAGGACCTGCCACCTTCTTCATCGCCTTGATCTGGGCGGCACCACCGACCCGGGAGACGGAGATCCCGGCGTTGATGGCGGGCCGGACGCCCGAGTAGAACAGGTCGGTCTCCAGGAAGATCTGACCGTCGGTGATGGAGATCACGTTGGTCGGGATGTAGGCGGAGACGTCCCCGGCCTTCGTCTCGACGATGGGGAGTCCGGTGAGGGATCCCGCCCCCAGCTCGTCGCTGAGTTTCGCACACCGCTCCAGGAGCCGGCTGTGGAGGTAGAACACGTCGCCCGGATAGGCCTCACGGCCAGGGGGACGACGCAGCAGGAGGGAGATCTCCCGGTAGGCGACGGCCTGCTTGGAGAGGTCGTCGAAGATGACGAGGGCGTGCTCCCCGTTGTACATCCAGTGCTGCCCGATCGCCGAACCGGCGTAGGGGGCGTACATCTGCAGGGCCGCCGGGGCGGCGGCGCTGGCGTTCACCACCACCGTGTACTCCATCGCCCCGTGCTCCTCGAGGGCGTCGACGACCTCGGCGACGGTGGATGCCTTCTGCCCGATGGCGACGTAGACGCATTTCACGCCCTGGCCCCGCTGATTGATGATCGCGTCCACGACGATGGCGGTCTTGCCGGTCTGGCGGTCGCCGATGATCAGCTCCCGCTGTCCACGCCCGATCGGCGTCATGGCGTCGATCGCCTTGATCCCCGTCTGGAGGGGTTCGTGCACCGGTTTCCGCTGCACGACGGTGGGTGCCTGCACCTCGAGGCGACGCCGCACCGAGGTGTTGATCGGCCCCTTGCCGTCGAGGGGGTTGCCCAGGGGGTCGATGACCCGACCCAGCAGCTCGTCGCCCACGCCGATCTCGAGGACGCGACCGGTCTGGCGGACCGGGTCCCCTTCTTCGACGTGGTTGTACTCGCCCATGAGGACGACGCCGATCGAGTCCTCGTCCAGGTTGAGGGCGACGCCGAGCAGGCCCCCGGGAAACTCCAGCAGCTCGGAGGCCATGGCGTTGGGGAGGCCCTTCACTCGGGCGACGCCGTCGGCGAGGGACGCGACGTACCCGACCGTCTCCTTCTCCACCTCGGGCTGCCAGTCCTCGAGGTTCTTGCGGAGGGCCTCGGCGATGTCGTGTGCGGTGATGGTCAGCTCTGCCATGGTTCTCCTCAGCGGCTCTGCAGCGTCTCTCGGAGGCTCTCGAGGCGGCGGCGCACGGAGCCGTCGATCACGGTGTCACCCACCCGGGCCACGACGCCCCCGATCACGCTCGGGTCGACCACGACCCGTACCTCCACCTGCTTGCCCGTGGCCCGCCCCAGGGCGTCGGCGAGCTGGGCGACGGTCGCGTCGTCGAGGGGGACCGCGGTTCGGACTTCGGCCACCTCGCGGGACCGGCTGGCGGCGGCCCGGGCGGCGAGGGCGTCGGCGATGGCGGGCAGGTCACGTCCCCGCCCTGCCCGGACGATGAAGTCGACCAGGGCGACGGTGATCTCCGAGGCCCGTCCTCCCAGCAGATCGTCGAGGATGGACTGCTTGCGATCCGCGGGGATCCGGGGATCGGTGAGCGCCTCGCGAAGCTCGGGCTGGGACTCGACGGCCTTGCCGAGGGCGAAGAACTCGCGCTCGACACGGTCGAGGACCCCTTCGGCCGAAGCCACGTCGAAGACGGCGGCGGCGTATCCCTCGATGCGGTCGGTCACTTACATCTGCTCCAGTTCGGCGAGGTAGCGCTGGACGAGGCCGAGCTGGGTCTCCCGATCGAGGGCCTCGCCCACGACCCGCTCCGCCAGGTCGATGGACAGGTTGGCGACCTCCTGGCGAGCCTCGGCCAACACGCGGGCACGTTCCGCCTCGGCCTCCTCGCGGGCCTTGGCGACGATCTGGCTCGCCTCGGCGTTGGCCTTCTCGAGGATGTCGGCCTTGAGCTTCTCGGCGGTCGCCCGGGCCTCCTCGATGATCTCGGCGCCCTTGGCGCGGGCCTCCTCCATCTGCTTCTTGTAGTCCTGGAGGAGGCTCTCCGCCTCGGCCTTCGCCTTCTCGGCATCCTCGAGCTGGCCGGCGATCGCCTGCTGGCGCTGCTCCAGCGACCGTTCGATCGCAGGCCATGCCCACAGCCGGATGAAGAAGAAGACGATGGCGAAGGCGATGATCCCCGCGATCAGCTCGTTGGTGGCGGGGAGGAGCAGGTCGAGACCGCTCCCCTCCTTGTCCTCGGCTGCCAGGATCAGCGTCTGGGCGAAGAGCATCGTCACCCCAGGAAGAAGAGCACGAACCCGATCAGGGCCAGTGCCTCGGTGAAGGCGATGCCGAGGAACATGGTGGTCCGCACCATGCCCGCGGCCTCGGGTTGACGGGCCATCGCCTGCACGGCGTTGCCGGCGACGATGCCGATGCCGATGCCGGGACCGATGGCGGCGAGGCCGTAACCGATGACGTTCAACGACCCGGTGATCCCACCTCCGGCCTCCTGGGCCAGGATCTGGCCGGCGGTCGCCGCCAGGGCGAGTACTGCGTCCATCCTCTTTTCCTTTCTCCGTCGTCTCTCTGTACGGAATCCTCGATCAGTGTTCGGGGTGCAGCGACGTCTGGATGTAGACCGCCGACAGCAGCGTGAAGATGTAGGCCTGCAGGACGGTCACCAGCAGCTCGAACACCCAGATGGCGAGCCCCAGTCCGAACCAGGCGAAGCCGAAGAGCCCCTTCGCCCCGACCTCCGGGATGGCGGCGATGAACGCCACGCCGCTGACCAGCAGCAGCACCAGCATGACGTGGCCGGCGACGAGGTTGGCGAAGAGCCGGACGGCCAGCGAGAAGGGGCGGACGAGCAGCGTCGAGACGAGCTCGATCACCCCGACCAGGGGCTTGAGGGCGGTGGGGACCCCGGGGGGCCAGAGGAGGTGCCCGAAATACGCCAATCCCTGTTTGCGGATGCCCGCCACCACGAACACCACCCACGTGAGGATGGCGAGGAACGCGGGCAGGGCGATCCGGGAGGTGATCGGGAAGTTCACGAGGGGGGTGATCTCGAACAGGTTCCCGACGAGGACGAAGAGGAAGAGGGCCAGCAGGTAGGGGGCGTACTTGATGCCCTCCGGCCCGATGATGCCCACCGCCACCTCGTCACGGATGAAGGCCACGAGGGCGTCGACCGCCGCCTGGAACTTGGAGGGGACGAGGCGAGGGCGCCGGTAGGCGAAGTACAGCACGGCCATGACGATGAAGGCGGCGAGGAAGATGAGCAGCACCGTACGGTTGATCTGCCCGATCCGTACCGGAAGCTCGAACAGTTCGTTGACGTTGGCGGGGGCGCAGATCGTCACCTCCGCCACATTGCATTCCGGTACCGCCAGGATCACTGGATCCACTCCAACTCCCTTTCTCTCCCTCGTGCGACGGCCAGGGCCTCCCAGGCCAGCAGCACCATATACGCGACCACCGCCGTGATTCCAAACGCGGGCCGATCGATGGCGACCACGCTCACGATGGCGAGCATCGTGGCCACGATGAGGGCCAGACGCAAGAAGAACCCGAACAGGGCGGCGGCATGGTACATGGCGAGGGAGATCCTCGCCGCCACCGCCAGGATCGCGCCGGCCAGCAGGAAGTTGCCGACCACGACCGCCAGCCCGAGGGCCGAGGCGATCACACCGTCCCAGCCTCGCAGCAGCCCGGCGAGCGCGACCAACACGGGCCCGACGTAGATGGCCCGGCGCACGGTGTGCCGAGCGAGCACCACCTCGACCGCAGGTCCCGACAGCGGCCCTTCAACGGTCATCGCGACCTTCCACCATCTTGTTCGAGTGATGCCACAGACGCATGAAACCGGAGTAGGAGCCGAGGAGGATCCCCACGATGACCAGCCACGGCGCCGTGTCGAGCCACCGGTCCGCGAGGTATCCCAACAGGAGCCCCGAGAAGATCGAGCCCAGGAAGGATCCGCCCCCCATCCAGCCGTCGTCGACGGCGGCGGTGACCTGTCGGTGGGTACTGTCGTGTCGCATCGGCTGGCCGGAGGGGATCGGGGGATTCACATCGCACGCATGTGAAATGATGCACAAAGCCTAGGGTCCGAAGACCGTATTCCCAAAACGGTGGCGACAGGCTAGCGCCCAGGCCGCCCGGGTCCGAACCGTGGCGAAACCCCCTGGAGACCGATCGTCCCGTTGGTACCCTCTTCGGGCATGAAGATCGGACCGCCGGCACCCCATGTGAGGGTCGAGGAGGTGGACGGCGACCTCGTCCTGTTCGACACCGAACGACACCAGGTCTACGAGCTCAACCCGACCGCGGGCGACATCTGGCGACTCGCGACCGGGGAGTTCGACGAGCAGGAGATGATCACGCTCCTCGCCCGGGCGTACGGCGTCGAGCCCGAGACGATCGCCGCCGACGTCACCCGGGTGATCGCCGATCTCCGCGAGCGAGGCCTGTTGCAGCCGGCCGCGTCATGAGCAGGTGGGCGGTCGAGCGGACCTACGAGCTGATCGGCGTCCCCATCCGCATCGCCTCCGACGTGCCCGACCTCGAGCCGCTCCTGGAGCGGGTCTGCAGAGATCTCACCCCCACCGACCGCTCCCCGGTGGTGACGATCTCCATCCGATCCGAGCCCGAGGGGTTTCGGGCCTGGGTGGACGAGACGATGCGCAGCGACGTCTTGGCCTTCGACCAGTCCTTCATGAAGGCGATGTCGCTCCTCCACGAACAGACGATGGAGCATTGCGGCCTGTGGGCCGTGCATGCCGGCGTCGTGAGCCGCCGCGGGCTGGTCGTGGCCATGCCGGGCAAGTCCGGAGCAGGGAAGTCGACCCTCGTGGCGACGTGCGTGTCTGCCGGTTGGGACTATGTGAGCGATGAGGCGCTGGCCTTCGACGACGAGACGATGGAGGTCGTCCCCTATCCGAAACCCATCTGGATCGATCGGCGGGCCACCGAGCTGGTCGGCCTCCCTCGCCAAGCCCTCCCGGTCACCCCGTCGCGGTACAAGTATCCGGTGACGCCATCCGATCTCGGCGGGACGGTGGCCGAGGGACCGCTCCACCTCAAGGCCGTGGTGGTTCCCGAACGGGACCCGGCGGCAGATGGCATCGAGCAGGTCCCGTTGCGACGGGCCGAGCTGGTCACGATCCTGCTCCGTCACACGTTCAAACGGAGCCGGGACTCCGAGGCGAAGTTCGACCGGGCCGTCCGGGTCGCCCGCCGGATCGATGGGCTCCGTCTCCGGTTCTCCCACGCGAAGGACGCCGTCGAGGTCCTCGACGGCGTCCTCTCGACGTACGGTTCGTGAGCGCGGCTCAGAGCAGCGGAACACCCCCGCCGCCACCGTTGCCGCCGCCGCCACCACCGCCACCACCGCCGTCGTCGCCGGCGGTCGAGGCCGTGCTCGCGGTGCTCACGGTGGAGACCGTGCTCGCCGTGGAGGCCGTGGAGGCCGTGCTCGTGGTCGACGCCGTGGTCGATGCGGTCGTGCCGGTCGTCGACCCGGTGGTCGAGGTCGTGGCTCCCTCCGAGGCCTGGGCCGGCGCCATGCTCAGCGCCTGGATCAGAGGGGTCGTCCACAACGTCGCCGCACCGAGCAACATCCCCCGCTTCAGCAACGACCGCCGAGTGAGTTCGGATTCCGACATGGGTCTTGGCTCCCTCCACTCGTGGGAGCCCCAGCATAAGTCACTATTTGTGGTTTTTCAACCACTCTGTGCGCGAATCTGCCGGTCCTCGGCGTCCCGTCAGACGTGGCCGGGGAACTCGGGCGGATACGGCGGGAACGCCTCCGCCAGCTCCGCCACCCGACCGGCGACCTCGTCCAGCACCGTCTGATCCTCCCGTCCCCGCAAGGCCCGGGCGATGAGCCCCGCCACCTCGTCGGCCTCGGCCTCGCCGAGCCCCTGGGTGGTCATCGCGGGCGTGCCGATCCGCAGCCCCGTCGCCCGATAGGGGGGTCGGGGATCGAAGGGGATCGTGTTGAAGTTCAACGTGATCCCCACCGTATCGAGCATCCGCGCCGCCTGGCGACCGGTGAGGTCCTCGTCCACGGAACGGAGGTCGATCAGGAACATGTGGTTGTCCGTCCCGCCCGACACCACCCGGATCCCCTCGGCCTGCATCCGCTCGGCCATGACGCGGGCATTCCGCACCACCTGGTGCGCGTACTCCCGGAACGACGGCTGGGAGGCTTCCTGGAAGCAGACCGCCTTGGCGGCGATCTGGTTCTCGATCGGTCCTCCCTGGGCGTTGGGGAACACCGCCTTGTCGAGCTGGGGGGCCAAGGACTCCTTGGCGAGGATCATCCCTCCCCGCGGTCCACGGAGCGCCTTGTGGGTGGTGGCGGTGACCACGTCGGCGTGGGGGACCGGGTTCGGGTAGGCCTCCCCGGCGACCAAACCGATGAAATGGGCGGCGTCCACCATGAAGACCGCGTCCACCTCGTCGGCGATCTCCCGAAACGCCTCGTAGTCGAGGGTGCGGGAGTACGCGGAGTACCCGGCGAGGAGGATCTTCGGCCGGTGCTCATGGGCCAGCTTGCGCACCTGGTCCATGTCGATCAGCTCGGTCTCGGGATCGACCCCGTAGGCGACGAAGTGGTAGTAGAGGCCGGAGAAGTTGACGGGCGAGCCGTGGGTGAGATGCCCACCCTGGTCGAGACGCATCCCCAGCACGGTGTCACCCGGCTCGATGAGCGAGAAATAGACGGCCATGTTGGCCTGGGCGCCCGAATGGGGCTGGAGGTTGGCGTGTTCGGCACCGAAGAGTCGCTTCGCCCGCTCGATCGCCAGGCTCTCCATCTCGTCGACGACCCCACAGCCCTCGTAGTAACGCTTCCCCGGAAGCCCCTCGGCGTATTTGTTCGTGAACACCGAACCGGACGCCTGCATCACCGCCACCGAGGCGAAGTTCTCGGAGGCGATGAGATGGATGTGACGATTCTGACGTTCCAGGTCGCGACGGATCAGCGCCGCCAGCTCGGGGTCGGTCGTCTCGATGGGTCGGGGGTCGATCATCCGCGGCTCCCTCGTGGGCAGGTCGGCCGAAGCGTACCGCGCCGCCACCTCCCGACGGCGACACGTCCGGATCCGCCGATCAGTAGATGGCCTCGCCCGAGTCCTTGTCGAAGTAGTGGAGCTTGGCGGTGTCCACCACCAGGGTCACCTTCGTGAACGAGGCCGGCGCGTAGTCGGGATTCACCCGCGCCGTGAAGGTGGTGGTGGTCCCGAGGGCGGCGGCGTCGCTTCCCTGATCCTCGAGCAGCTCCTGGATGTCGGGGGTGACCACCGGCGGTGCGGCCTGCTCGAAGTGGATGAACGCCTCCGACCCGAGCTGCTCCACGAGGTCCACGTCCACCTCCATGGTCCGACCCTCGGTGGGTCCGGCCCAGGCCTCCCGGATCTCGAAGGCCTCCGGTCGGATCCCGATCACCAGCTCCTTGCCGACGTAGTCCGCCAGGCGGGGGCGTCGTTCGAGGCCCGCGGGGTCCACCAACAGCCGATGGCCGGCGAAGGAGGCGTACACCCGATCGCCCTCCCCCTGGAGATGGCCGTACACGAAGTTCATCGACGGCGACCCGATGAAGCCGGCGACGAACAGATTGACCGGATGGTCGTACAGGGTACGCGGCACGTCGGCCTGCTGGAGGCGACCCTTGCGGATGACCGCCACCCGGTCCCCCATCGTCATCGCCTCGACCTGATCGTGGGTCACGTAGAGCGTCGTGGTCTTGAGCCTGGCGTGCAGCAGACCGAGCTCGGCCCGCATCTGAACCCGGAGCTTGGCGTCGAGGTTCGAGAGGGGCTCGTCCATGAGGAAGGCGGCCGGCTCCCGCACGATCGCCCGCCCCATCGCCACCCGCTGACGCTGCCCGCCGGAGAGGGCCTTCGGCTTGCGGTCCAGCAGCTCGGAGATCTCCAGGATCTTGGCGGCCTCTTCCACGCGACGCCGAATCTCGTCCTTGGGCATCTTCCGCAGCTTGAGACCGAAGGCCATGTTGTCGAACACGGTCATGTGCGGGTAGAGGGCGTAGTTCTGGAACACCATGGCGATGTCCCGATCCTTCGGCGAGACGTCGTTGACGACCCGGTCGCCGATCTTGAGGATCCCCTCGGTGATCTCCTCGAGGCCCGCCACCATCCGCAGCAGGGTGGATTTCCCACATCCCGACGGGCCGACCAGGACGACGAACTCGCCGTCCCCCACCTCCAGGTTGACGTCTTCGACCGCTCGGGTACCCCCCGGATACACCTTCCCCACGTGCTCGAACGTGATCGACGCCACGGCTGAACCTCCTATGGTCGACCGCCAGGCGGCGCGGAGAACTTACCATGAGGCCGTCACCCAGGGCCGTCGAACGGGGAGGAATCTCACGTGAACAGGACCGCCGTCATCACCGGAGGCACCGGGGCCCTCGGGACCGCCCTCTGCGCCCGCCTGCTCGACCGCGGATACCGGCTCGCGGTGACCTACCTGGTGCCCGACGAAGCCGCACGTTTCGAAGAGCGGTTCGAGGTCGACGACGACCGGCTGATGCTGCGCCGCTGCGACGCCACCGACGCCGAGGCGGTGCGAGACCTCTTCGACGAGATCGGCGAGACCTGGGGGGCCATCGACGGGCTGGCGGCCCTGGTCGGCGGCTGGGCCGGTGGCCGGGACGTGGAGGAGACCGACGACGTCCGGTTCGAGCGGATGCTCGATCTGAACCTCCGCTCCGCCTTCTACGCCACCCGTGCCGCCATCCCCCATCTCAAGCGGGCCGAGTGGGGGCGGATCGTGCTGGTGGGGAGCCGAGCCGCCTTCGATGCCCCCACCGGCCAGGCGGCGTTCAACATGGCGAAGGCCGGTGTGGTGGCCCTGGGACGCACCCTCGCCCACGAACTCGACTCCACCGAGGTGACGGCGACCGTCCTCCTCCCCTCGGTGATCGACACCCCCGCCACCCGCGCCGCCCTCCCCTTCGCCGACTACGTCGACTGGCCGACCCCCGACGAGATCGCCGCCGTCGCCGAGTTCCTGCTGTCGGAAGAGGCCGGGGTCATGAACGGCGCGGTGGTACCCGTCTACGGCAAGACCTGATCTCGGTTCATCGTTTCGTCACCGGGTTCATCCTTCGTTCCGATCTCGGCAAGGGTGTCGACACACCCACCCGTCACGCTGTCGGGTCACCGATCGAAGGAGACCCATGCGGAGACTGCTCGTACCCATCGCCGCCGCGGCGCTCGTCGCCGCCGCCTGCACGGGACCGGACACCGCGACCGACACACCCCCCACCGCGCCGGCTCCGTCCCCGACCGCGACCTCCCCCGGGCCGACGTCCCCGGAGACCGAAGCCGAGCCGATGGACGACACCGTGCGGTTCGTCGTACGGGTCGAGAACGCCACCGACGCCCTCGACCTGCGGGCCGTCGGGGTGTTCTCGACACCGGAAGGTGGTTCCGGACCAGGGCCTGCCCTTCCGGGAGGCTCCTACGCCTTCGACCTGACGGCCGCCCCCGGTGACCGACTCTCCTTCGCCACGATGTTCGTACAGTCGAACGACCTGGTCCTGGCGACGCCACCGGGCGGGATCGCCCTCTACGACGGCGACGCCCCCATCGACGGCGAGGTGCCGGTGGCCGTCTGGGACGTCGGCACCGAAGCCGACCAGCCCCTCGGAGAGGGCACCGACCAGGCCCCCCGTCAGAGCGGACCCGACACCGGCGCCGACGATCCCGATCCCCGGGTCCGACGCGTCGAGCCGGGAACGGCGGGGCTGCCGCCGATGTCCGAGCTGGCCGCCGTGACCGTGAAGCCGACCGGCGACGGCACGTTCCGGGTGACCATCCGGAACGCCACCGACACGTCGATGGGCCTCCAGAGCCCCTTCGCGCCGGGGGTCTTCGTGGTGCATGGCGACGGCGAGCCCCTCTTCACCGAAGGAGAGCCCGACCGGGGAGTGGGCCTCGAGGCCCTGGCCGAAGACGGCGACCCGACGGTGCTGGCCGCGCGCCTGTCCGACGGCGGAGTGACCTCCCCGATCGCCCCCGGGGTGTGGGTGCTCGACGGGGAAGGACCCCTCTTCACCGAAGGCGCACCCGACCGGGGAGTGGGCCTCGAGGCCCTGGCCGAAGACGGCGACCCCTCGAGGTTGGTCGACGCCCTCGATCCTCCCTCGGGAGCCTTCGCGATCCCCGACGGGGCCGAGGCTCCGGCTCCCGCCTTCCCCGGCGACGCCTACGTGTTCACGGTCGAGGCGGCGCCGGGCGACCTGCTGTCCGTGGCGACGATGCTGGTCCAGAGCAACGACCGGTTCTTCGCCATCCAGGGCCTCCCCCTGTTCGATGGGGACACCCCCTTCGAAGGGACCGTCGATCTGACCCTCTGGGACGCGGGGACCGAGGTCGACCAGCCGGCGGGCACCGGCCCCGACCAGGCTCCCCGCCAGGCCGGCCCCGACACCGGTGAGACCCAGAACGGTCCGGTGACGTCGGTGCCCGGGACCGGCGTCCGACTCGTCATCACACCCCAACCCTGAGGGCCGATCCCCGAGCGGGCCTGCTGCGCGATGGATCCCCCACGCCGTCGGGCGTGGGGGATCCATCTTCCTGGTAGCCCCGACCGGATTCGAACCGGCGTTACCGGCTTGAGAGGCCGGCGTCCTAGGCCGCTAGACGACGGGGCCATGTCGAGGTCCGGCCTTCGAAGGCCGGACCTCGCTCGGGGGGAAGGACTCGAACCCTCAATAACAGGGCCAGAACCTGTCGTGTTGCCAATTACACCACCCCCGAATGCGGACGCGACCGTGATCACGTCCGATGGAAGTGCCGTGATTGTACCCGATCGGGGCCTCCCTGTGTCCAACACTTCGGGGTCTCCCACCATGCCCGACCTCCCCGGGTCGAACGTCCCTGGACAGCCCGCCCCACCGGCGACTACTGCTGAGGCGAGCGACGAGAGGAGACTCGGGATGTGGGACCTGGTGCGCGGATACGTCTCCCACGGAGATCCCGACGCCCCTTCGGGAGGGGCCCTGCGAGGCGCCCACGAGCTGACCTTGGAGGAGCGGTATCACCGCCTGCTGCTCGTCGTCGAGGCGATGTGGTCGATCCTGAAGGAGCACGGGCACACCGACGACGAACTGCGGGACCGGATCCGAGCCCTCGACGCCGCCGACGGGGCCATCGACGGGCGGCGGAGCTTCCCGCCACGCCGGTGCCGAGGGTGCGGCTCGCTGGTGGAGGGCGGACGGGTCCGCTGCCAGATCTGCGGGGCCCGCATGGAGATCACCAATCCCTTCGAGATGCTGTGAGCGGACGGAGACCCGAGCCATCGCCGCTAGCCTGCGGCCCATGAGGCGCGACCTCGCATCGATGCGCAAGTGGCTGGCGCTCCTCGCCATCGGGCTGGTGGTCGGGGCCTGCGGCGCCTCCGAGGTCTCGCTACGCAGGATCGTCGCCAACCAGGAACGGATGTCGGGCAAGAGGGTCGTCGTCTCGGGACGGGTGGTGGCCTTCGAGGATCCCGACGGGACGATGGACTACATCCTCGAGGACTACCAGCAGAACCGCGTCCTGCTCCTCCCCGAGGAGATGGTCGCCGACTACGTGGGCCGCCAGATCGAGGTCACCGGCCTGTACGAATTCGATCCCAACCAGGGTCGGGTGCTGTGGGTGGAGGAGCTCCGACCGGTGGAACCGCCCGGCGGGGGCTGACGCCGCGGCTCATGGGACCACGGCCGTCGCCGTCGACGAGACGACCACGGGCATCCCCTCCCCTTCGACCACGAGCCGGAGGAACCCGTACGACAGCCACCCCTCGATCCGAACCGTGACCCGATCGCCCATGACGGTCACCGCGGGAGGGGAGACCAGGACGGCGCCGGAGCTTTCGATCGACCGCAGGGCGCGGCTCGTCGCCTCGGCCGGGTCGAGCATCAGCACGCCCTCGGACCGCCACCGTTCGACGTCGATGCCGGAGGCCGCCGCCACCGCGGCCCCGTCGGCGACGGCGACCAGCTCCCTTCGCTGACCGATGCCCCGCCACAGATCGAAGGCCACCGCGCCCAGCATGATCAGCGACACGCTCAGCCCGAGCATCCACAGGGTGACCGAGCCCCGCTCCGTCACGGCAGGCTCCGGTACAGATCCACCGGCTCGACTCGACGATGGCGGATCTCGATTCCGCCGATCTCACCGAAGGGGGTGCTGAGGACGGGGACCCGCACCGCGACGACCACGGCGACGGTGCCGCCCCGAACCAACGGACCGCATCCCCAGCCGCCGGCCGCCGTGAGCGGCCTCGGCTCGGAACACACCCCGACGGCGACGACGGCGGGATCGATCCCGTGGCCACGGGCGACGTCCTCCACGACCGCCCGCGCCGCGGCGGCGTCGCCGTCGGACAACACCACCGCGCGCGCTGCCTCCGCCGAGGCGAGCCGGACGAAGCCGTACCGCTCCAGCCACGGCCCGAAGGAGAGGACGAGGAGCACCGCGGGCACCAGCAGCAGCCCCGCGCCCAAGGCCATCTCGAGGGAGGCAGAGCCCCGCGATCCGGTCACGGCGACTCTCGGGTGGCCGCCGACTCCATCCGCACCGCCAGATCGGGGACGCCCGGGAGCCAGCCCCGCAGCACGGCCTCGGCACGCGCCCGCACCACCCGCCCCGCATCGACACAGCCCAGTTCCACACCCGAGATCAACGGTCCGCCCGCCAGATCGTCGAGCACCCTCCGCATCGCCTCCTCACAGGCGGCGACGTCGCCGACGAGATAGACGGCTCCTCGACGTGCACCCTCGTCGGCGGCGGCACGCAACACCCCCCGGGCGTACTGCATCACCACCAGATTGGCGAGCAGGGTGAAGAACACCAACGCAAGCCCGGCGGCGAGGACGTACTCCGTCGTGGCGAAGCCGGCCTGGTCGTCGCCGCCGCTCACCCGCCCAGCAGCGACGCCCGGATCCAGGTCACGATGTCGACCCCGAGGGCCTGCAGCCCGGCCCAGATCACCAGCAGCGCGGCGATCGCCAGCGCGGCGTTGCCGAGCATCTCCGCCGTGTTCAGCCCGCGTTCGTCGTCGTGGACGGTGGCGACGAACGCCGCCCATCGTTGCCTCATCGGCTCTCCTTTCTCATCGCCAGTTCAACACCAGGTAGGGGAGCGGAGCTCCCACGAACAGCAACATGACCGGAGCGAGGATGGCGATCGTCGGGACGAGCATCGCCGCGCGACGCCGCACCGCGCCGCGCCTCAAAGCCTCCCGTCGGGCCTCCCGACCGTCTTCCGCCAACGCCATCAGGCCCACCGCCAGGTCGGCTCCCCGCTCCTCACCGGCGGCGAGGAGCTGATACGTGCGGGCACAGAAAGGCTCGGGAGTCGTCTCCGCGATCCGGCGGAACGCCTCCGGGGCCGGAACACCCGCTCGATGCATTCGCATCGCCTCGCCGAGCTCCGCCACCACCGCCCCCCTCCCCCGCTCGACCAGCGCCTGCACCGCATGGACGGGGCTGCCACCCGCCCGGATCCGGAGTGCGAGCACCTGATCGACCGTGTAGATCTCGATCCGCATCCGCCGACGCCGCTCGTCGATCGCCCGGGCGAGGGCGCCGCGGTGGCGTCCCGCCCCCGCCACGGCACCGAGCACCCCCAAGGCCAGGCTCTGCACACCGGACATGCCGGTCGAGGAGGCGAGGACCACACCGACGACCGCCCCCGCCGCCAGCGAGCCCACCCCCCGAACCCGGTACCGGGCGATGCGTTCCTCGTCGGTCGCCCCCGGATACCAGCCCGCCTGCCGGAGACGGAGCGCCAACGCCTCGGCGCCCCGACGGTCGAGCCACTCCCCGACGCGGGCTGCCAGTCGCTGGGCCATCCCCGGACGACGGCCGTCGAGGTGGTCCACGTCGGGGGTCCGTCCGAGCGCGACGCGGGCAGCCAGCGTGTATGGACGCACCCTGGAAGCCAGGGATGGCGCGGGACGTGCCAGCAGCCAGACGAGTCCGGAGATGGTGATCCCGGTCGTGAGGGCGGCGAGCAGCGTCACGGGCCCGGCTCCGATCCCGCCAACACCCGCGGCTCGTCGGGCTCCCGTCCCAGTCGTGACACCACGACGATCCCTGCCAGGCTCATCACACCTCCGACGGCGATGACGACTCCGCCGAGCCTCGTCCCGTAGAACTCCCGGAAGGCCCCCTGCCTGGCGGTGAGCGCCAACAGCACCAGCCACGGGAGCACGAACACCGCCCGGGCGTTGATCTTCTGCTCGAGGGACTGGGTGGCGATCTCCTCCGCCGCCCAGACGTCCCGGGTCGTGGCGGCGGCGAGGTCACCGAGGATCTTCGGGACGAGCGATCCTCCCCGGCGGTGGGCGATGATGAGCACCTCGATCACCCGGTCGGAGGTCGGGTCCGCCAACTCCGCCCGGATCGCCTCCAACGCGGCAGGGACACCGATGGTGCGGGCCAGCAGTGGAAAGCGCCCGAAGGCCCGTCGCAGGGGTTCGGGCCCCGTTCGGGCCATCGTCTCGATGGCCCGCTGGAGCGACATCCCCGCCCCGATCGACGCGACCAGGTCCCGGAGCCCGTCGGGCCAGGCCCTCTGCACCTCGAGGAGACGACGCTCCCGGGCCCTGCCGAGATAGGCGCGTGGCCCGGCCGCGGCCGCCAGGGCCGGTACCAGGGCCACGGTCCACACCCCGGCCAAGGCCGTGAAGGCTCCGAAGGCGGCGACGAAGGTGGCGGCCGTGAGCAGGCGGAACCGAGCCGGGGTCAGGCTCGAACCCGCCTGGGTGAGCCACTCGGCGAGAGCGCTCGGCGGGCGGGGCCGGGGTCGGAACCCGCCGAGGACGAGCGCCACCGCCAGACCCACCGCCGTCCCCGAGGCCAAGGCGGCGACGAGCCTCATGGCAGCGACACCGAGCCTTCGAGCACCGCTGCCATCCCGACGCCCTTCGGGAGGCGTCGCCGGAGCCGATCGGCCAAGCCTTCGGGCGGGAGTGCGCCCGTCCACTCCAACGTGGATCCGGGTGCCGAGCGGGTGAAGAGCGGTTGGGTGGAGAAATCGCCGTGGAGGGAAGGGACCAGGGCGAGGATCTCCATCACCTCGCGGCGAACCGTCGTCGTCCCCGGTCTCGGCGCCACCGTCCGGTCCAGGTGTACGACCAGATCGATCGCGGTCGCGAAGATGCGACGGACGATGCCGTCCTCGACGTTCTCGCCCGCCATCAGTGCGGCGTTCACGAGGGCTTCCAAGGCGTCCCGCGCCGAGTTGGCGTGCACCGTGCAGGCGAAACCGCAGCCGGCGTTGACGGCGCGCGTCAGCTCGAAGGCTTCCGCCCCCCGCACCTCCCCGACGACGATCCGATCGGGCCGCATCGCGAGCACGGTCTTGACGAGATCCCGGAGGGTGATCTCTCCGGACCCGTCGACCGCCGGCGGCCGCGCCTCGTAGAAGGAACCGTGGACGAGGGGGACGCTCAGCTCGCGGACCTCCTCGCAGCATCGGACGCAATGGGTGGCCGGAGCCGCGGCCAACATCGCCGACAGCAGCGACGTCTTCCCGGCCCCGGGCGGGCCGGAGACCAGGACGGAGGCCCGCGTCTGCATCACCAACGACAGGAACCCCGCCGCCGCCTTCGTCAACGAACCCAGCTCGACGAGGGAGCTCAAGGTCTCCCGACGGAGCGCATATCGTCGGAGGGTGACCGAGAGACGGTCGGCGATCGGAGGGATCACGGCGGTGAGGCGAGCCGTACCGTCGAGTACCCGCGCCTGGACCATCGGGTTGGACGCGTCGAGGCGACGGTCGGTCCCGGCGAGGAGACGGTCGACGACATGCCGATTCTCCTCCTCGGTGGTCGGCTCGTCGATGGCCCGCAGCCGTCCCCCGGCCTCGAGGTAGGTGACGCGTGAACCTTCGACGAAGATCTCCTCCACGTCGGTGCGGGCGAGGAGACCGGTGAGGGGACCGAAATCGGCGAGGGACCGGATCACCCGATCCTCCATCCGACCCGGATCGGCGAGCCGCCTCCCCTGTCCCCGCAGCGCCCGCTCCTGATACTCCTCGACCGCCCGTTCGACGAGCGTTCGGGCCTCCTCCCGATCCCGGGCGGGATCGACCTGGTGCTCTTCCACGAGCTCGAGGGCCCGGCGACGAATCACGTCGTAGGCATGCAAGGAGGCGCTCATGCCGACGCCACCGGCTCGAGTCGGGAGGCCAGCCGAGCGAGCGCCGTGGTGAACCGCCCCCGGCCCACCGGCTCTCCGCGCCACGCCGCCTCGGTGACCGCCGAATCGGACGGAAGGAAGACGAGGCCGCAGGGGACGTAGGAACGGAGAATCTCCTCGGCGAGCTGTGCCCGCCGATACGGCGACGTCGGAGCCCGGTTGAAGGCCAGCATCACCGGCGATCGGGGCCGGATCCGCACCGTCGCGCCCAACCAGTCCAGCATCCGGACCACCCCCACGGGCGTCGCCGCGCCGACCCCCACCACGACGTCGGCGTTCTCGATCAGGGTGGCGGCGATCCCCGAACGCCCGACCGCGTCACCGGGGTCCGCCCCGAGGTCGACCACGACGTCGCATCGGTCGGAGGCGAGCCGGTGAACCACGTCGAGCACCCGTCCCGGCCTGACGCCCTGCAGCGCCTCCCCTCCCCCACCGCCCGCCAGCACCGCGATCCCTGCCCGCGTAGACGGCTCGGGGATCGTGCCTCGATGTTCCAGCTCGTCGACCGCCGATCGAAGATTCGGGTGTAGGGGAAGTCCCAGA
>JALSJV010000085.1 GCA_026989215.1 Acidimicrobiia bacterium
GACCATTGGTATCCGGACGAGCCCGGCGCCTACCTACCGCGGCTGGTGCGGGGCCGTATCCGCCGAGCGTTGGAGCGGCGTGCGAGCCGACGCCGCCCCCCGTACCCGGGGGTGGTGGGCGTCCAGCCCGGCGAGAACACCAACCGCCAGCCAGAAGGGGATCGCCATCTGCGGCCCTTCGAGAGCTGGGTCGAAGATGGAGTTGACTCCCACCCCGACGATGAAGGCCAGTAGCCACAGTTGGCTTCTCCGGGTCGGGTCCTTCCGGAGGTCCAGGTAGGTGAGACCAAGTGACCCCCAGAAGGCGAGCCACAGTCCGGCGCCGATGAGCCCGAGCCGAGCGAGCAGCGTCACGTGGGAGTTGTGGGCATTGCGCAGTGGCTGCGATGAGTTACCAATGACTTGGAAGCCATACCGATCCGCCAGATTCGGGCCGAATCCGACACCTGTCAGCCAGTCATCTCCGAGCGCGATATCGTCGATCACCTTCGACCAGTAAGCGAGCCGCCACCTCACCGTCCCTTCCAACGAGGATCCTTCGGGGGGATCGAAAATACTCACCACGTTGGCGACGAGTTGGTCGAACGAGATGGTTCTCCTGATCGTCCTGATGGTGATCCCAGTCACTGCGAGAATGAGAAGAGCGATCAATACCGGCATCACGATCTGGCGCAACGCCTGCCGCCGCTCCCTTTTGGAAACGGCCAACAAGACGAGCAGTAGCGTGGCGAGAGCCGCCAACAGACCTCCACGGTTCTGCGTCCCGAGGATGAGAAGCCCCACCCCGCCCGCCGTCAGCGACCATCGCGCCTTCATCGGCGAAATCATTTCAGGGATGAGGATCAACCAGGCCATGGCGGCCCCCACATAGACGGATAGATCGCCACCTTTGAACCCCAGGGCCGACGTCTCGCTGTCGGGAATCAAAGGCGCGCGTGGGCCAAGGGTCTTCGCCACGACGATGGCAACCGGGGCCCACAGGATCACTGCCACTGCAACCCGGGAGACCCAGCGAGTGGCCGTTTGCCGTGCCTCGGTGTCGCACTCGGGGACGAGACGAAAGGCGGCCCAGCCAACGATGGCATAACCGAGCATTGCTGCGTCGCGGACGGCCCCCAGGCCGTAGCTCCACACGTCCCAGGACAAGCGAAGAGCGGCGTAGGTCAGGAGCACCAGAGCCACCGACCAATAGCGGGGTAGCCGGACTCGATCTTGTCTCCGGCGTCGGGCAAGGACCAGTAGGGCTGCGGCCGCCGTCACCTCGCCGGGAAACAGAGGGATCCCGGGAACGTGTAGCCAAGCGAAGGGGCGCCCCCAGAGCACGTACCCTGTAACGACCACACCGGTCGCCGCGAAGAAGAGGCGACGCTCGCCCCACGTCGGAACCCTAGCTTCGAGCATCGCTGGACCACATCGGATAGCCGAACCGCCCGCGTAGAGGCGAGGTCAATACGGTGGCGACGACTCGAGGAAACGCGGGAAGACCTTCCCTCCAACGTTCGTCAGGTTCGATTGTGACAGGCCCACGCGTGAACCTGACCGGGTTGCCGGAAACGGTGTGAGCTGAAAGGATCTCAACACCGGGCGGATGGTCGATGCCTTGGATGCCAGATTGAGACAGGAGTTCTCTGATCAGGGACTGGGGTGATCGCACGAAGTCCTCATAGCGAATCACCGACAACACATCGTGCCAATAGCGGAGCGCCAGGGCGTTCCACGTGGTCCACATCGCCGACGCCCGCATGGGATTGATTCGCCTCATTTCCCCCCTAGGACTTGCCGGGTCCGGTTTCGGAGTACTCCAGGAGTACACGACCGCCCGTGGATCTCGCACCAGAAGGACCGGTTGGAGACCCACTGATTCAACACCATCGAGCACCCGTCCGTAGACAGGGACCTTGGATGAATCCACGATCAGTTCCGCACCCGCCACCTCACATACGGCCGTGTAGATCCTTTCCAACAGTGCGCGGAACTCCTCAACGAGCTCCCGGCGGGCTGGCCGGACGGCGTTCCTGGTCCTCGCGGTGGCTCGCCGAAGCTCGAGGCCGCGTCTCGCAACCGCAGGACCTATGTCCGCCTGCTCAACAACTTCCCTCCAGAACTCACATCGCAGGAACTCCTCACCGCACCCACAAAGGCGATTCTCGACGAACCCTCGGTCCCAGAGGTAGTACATCTCGCCGACCGACACCACACCGGGATACGATCCGAGGAGATTGGCGAGAATCGTGCTGCCGTTTCTCCCCGACCCGAGGATGTAGATCACCTTCGTCATCTCGACGCTCCCCCGACCAGATCCCTCCGCCCGGAGACCGCCGCATAGAATCCCCCGAGTGCATGCGCCGCGTGTTGCGGCGTGAACGCATTCTCATAGAGTTTCCTCATCGCGTGCCCTGCGTCGTCGCACCGCAACCCATGCGCCAGACGTTCCAGGCAATCGGTGAGCACCGGTAGCTGACCTGATGTGAACAGCCACGACCGCCCCACGGCATGTTCGATCGCCGAGGCGGGGCTGGACGGGGCAGGTAGGAGCACTCCCAGGCCCGCGGCCGCGGCTTCGAGGATGACCGTCGGCAGCGCCTCGTACCCGCGGCTCGGCACGACGAGGGCCCGGGAGCGGAGCATGAGGGACCGCACCTCTCCTCCCGGCACAAGACCTTTCATTCGCACACCGGCCGGTGGGTTTCGTGCCAGTTCCTCCCGCATCGGTCCGTCACCCACCACCCACAGTTCCAGGTCACCGGTGTCGGCCTGCCGCCATGCCTCCAACAGCAGGTCGACGCCCTTCTCGAAGGAGAGTCTCCCCACGTAGAGGACGATGTTCGACGCCGACGGGGGGGACGGCCGGGCGCCGGGATCCGGCACGAAGTTGGGTTTCACCACCACCTTGTCGGGAGGGAGCCCGGCCCGGACCATCAGGTCCCGCTGGAAGTCGGTGAGGGCGACGAACCGGTCCACATGGTCTGTCCACGTTCCGAGCCTCCGATGCAGCGCGATCGTGGCGGCGGCCACCGCCGACTGGAGGCGCGATCCGCGGTAGCACCGGTACCGGACCGCCCGCCAGGGGGAGGCGCCGACGCATTCCTCACAGATCCTTCCGTCTCGGAACAGCAGGGCGTTGGCGCAGGTGAGCCGGTAGTTGTGGAGGGTCATCACCACCGGGACCCCCTCCCTCTTGGCGGCACGGATCACCGCCGGGGACATGGCGTACCAGGTGTTGTGGACGTGGACGACGTCGGGCCGGAACTCCCGGACCACCCTCCGTAGCTTCCGGGTCCACCGGGCGTTCCAGGGTGCGGCGAGGAGCTGGACCGCCGCCCCGACCGGACGGTGGGAGTTGTGGGCGACGACCTGTCTCACCTCGTGGCCCGCCTGGCGGAGCAGCTCCGCCTCGGCCTCCACCACGACGTCCTCTCCTCCCCGTTGACGGTACCGGGTGTGGACCTGGAGGATCCGCATCACGGCCCCGCCGGCGTCGTCTCCCCCAGCACGTCCTTCATCGACCCCACCCCCCGGATCACGTCGTCACGGAGGGGCGCCCGGTTGTACACGTACCCGACGACGGCGACGCCGAGGAAGTCGAGCCGGTCGGCGAGCTCCTCTGCGGCGGAGACGGGCGACTCGTGGGGGACGACCGCCACCATCCGGTCGGTGAGGCGGAGCACCGACGACGTGTAGGCGACCTGGAGCAGCGGCGGGGTGTCGACGATGATCAGGTCGTAGAGCTCCCGGATCGTCTCGAAGGCGGTGCGGGTGGCGGCGGAACGGAAGAAGTCGGGGGCGGTGACCGGCACCGAGCCTCGGGCCAGCAGGTGGAGATGCACCCCGTCGCCGAGGGTCACCCGGTACACCACCTCCGAGAGGGCCTGGTCGTGTTCCACCAGGTCGGTGAGACCCACCGTCGGGGGGTTGCCGCCGGTGAGGAGCCCGGCGAGGCGCTGATCGCCGAAGTCGGCGTCGACGACCAGCACCCGGGAGCGGCGGCGGGCGGCGGCGAGGGCGGTGTTGGCGGCGACGACGGTCTTGCCGTCCCCCAGCCGGGCCGACGTGAAGGCGACCGAACGCGTCCCCTCGGCGGGGTCGACCCTCCGCCCCTCCGCCGAGATCCCCGCACCGACGTCGAGGGCGGCGGCGACGAAGCGGAACGCCTCCGCCGACGCCGACGCCGGGTGGCTGCGGACCGGCAGCTCGGTGGCGATCTTCTCGGCGGCGAAGTCGGGCACCTCCGCCAGCAGCGGTGCACGCAGCACCAGCTCCGGTTGGGTGCGGTCGACGAAGGTGCGTCGACGAAGCGCCAGCAGGTAGGAGAGCCCGGCGGCGGCCAGCACCCCCAACACCACCCCCACGGCGATCACCCGGCGCAGGTCCACCCCGACGGGGACGGCGTCGAT
>JALSJV010000086.1 GCA_026989215.1 Acidimicrobiia bacterium
GTGCGGCGGCGGCGAGCGGCCTGGTGAAGAACCGGACCAGGACCAGGCTCGACACTCCCAGGGCGAGGCCACCGACGATGAACAGCAGCTTCGTGATCCGTCGGGCCGTCTTCATGGCGAACCTCCTCGGGGTCGTGGTGTTCCGGTCGGGTGCGGGGGCGACGCCGTCATCCGACCGACGCCATGATGGACCGCCGATCCTCGCGATGTCGACGGACGACGCCGATGAGGATCAGGGCGAGCCAGCCGAAGTCCACCGCCACGGCGAGCCCGGCGAGTCGGACCCAGAATCCCCTCAGGACGACCGCCACCAACAGCATGCCGAGGGCGGCTGCGTGGGCGGTGAAATGGCCACGGGGTGGGGGGAGGAGCTGGCGCATGTTGCGGATCTTCACCCGACCGACCAGGTCGCGGGAGGTGATGACGTTCTGCAGGTGCAGCCACGAGAGAAACGGGACGATCTTGTACAGCATCCCTTCGATCACCGAGACGCCGAAACCGAAGACGGCGAGGACGCCGAACACCAAGGCCGGAGCCGTCGCCGCCAGGTCGAGGGCACCCATCGTGGAGGCGGCGACCATCGACACGGCCACGAGGAGGGATCCCATCCCCAGTCTCCACGCGTCCGTGGTCGGATCGGGGAGTTTCCTTCGGCGTCGACTCTGCAGCCGGAGGGTGGTCACGGCGTACGCACCGAACACCGCGACGACCGTGAGGATCCCGGTGGTGGCGAGCACGGGGCCGGCGCCGAGACGTCCCGCCGTCCAGACGATCAACCCGGCGAAGCCGAGGGCCGGCAGGAAACGCTCGACGACCTTCGGATAGGTGGGGGTGACCTGGAACATGGGGACGACCTGGAACGAGACCCCCATGACCAACAGACCGACCCAGCCCGCCAGGGCCCACGCCAGGTGGACGTCGGTGAGGTCCCGTCGCAGGGTGAGCCAGCCCGCGTGGCCGGCCAGGAGGAACACTCCGAGGCCGGCGACGGCCACGAGGGACGCCACCGAGAGACCCATCGCCCTGCCTGTCGGGTTCCGGCGGGCCTGCCAGGCGCCGGTGAGGGCGGCGACCGTGAACACACCCAGGCCGACACCGAGCAGCACGGCTCCGACCCCGCTCAGCTCCGGGAGCGTTCCCCCGACCCCCGCGGCGAGGGCGACGGCGCCGAGGGCGACGCCGAGCTGGGTGATCGGTCCGACTCGGCGGGTGCCCGGGACGGGGACACCCGTGACGACGGGGAGTACCTGGAGAATGGCGCCGACCATGACCAGCGTCAGGAACCCGACGGTGACGAGATGGGCGGCGGCGATCAGACCCGGAGCCCAGCGTTGGGCGAACGCCGCCGGCCCCACGGCGGAGAGGGTGACGCCGCCCGCGGCTCCGAGCAGGGGAGCCGCGACGAAGGCGCGGAGGGGGACCCACAGCGGGGGCATGCGGTCGAACCGGAGGTCCCCGCCGCCGGGGATCATCGGTCGAGGGCGTGGTCGACGGCGCGGCGCGCCTCGGGGTCGGTGCGGCGCCAGACGAAGATCTCGAAGGCCGTGCGCTCGCCAGGCACCGTCCGGTGGGCGAAGCCGCGGTCGTCGAGGATGCGATACAGGGGGAAGGGTTCACGCCGGTGGAGGACCCGCAGGTACTCCCCGGGTCCGAGGTCCTCGGCGGCGGCCAGGCTCAGTTCCAGGGGCTCACAAGGTTCGAGCTCGCTCACGTCGAGGAGGCGTTCCACTCAGACCTCCTTCATCCTCCCCAACACCGAGGCTCCGTCGTCGGAGAGGGCCTGGTCACTCATCGGGTAGAGGACCTGCTCCTCTTTCATGTCGTGCTGTTGGGTGAGGATCATGAAGGTCTCGGCGTCGCCGAGGAAGGCGTCGGCGTCGTGGTCGGCGAGGGCCCGACGCATCGCCTCGAGGAGGGTGCGCATCTGGTCATGTTCCATGCGCATCACCTTGGTGGGTCCGTCGGTCATCCCCGTTCGAGCCTCGAACTCGGGGAACAGCACCTCCTCCTCACGGCGCAGATGCAGAAGGGTGAGGTCGGCGAAGGCGGTGAAACGGGCGGTGGCCTCCGTCCAATCGCCGGCGGCGACGGCCGCCTCGGCTTCGGCGAACAGGCGGTCGCACTCTCGATGTTCGGCGGTCATGAACTCGGAGATGTCGGGCACGGGCTCTCCTCGGTTGGGGGAACCCTCATGGAAGCACAGACCGCGTGAGCGCGGGCCGGGCCGAAAGTCCTGTCACACCGGGGCCGTACGTTCGACGTCATGTTCTACTCATCGACCACCTCGGCGGCCCTCGTCGGCGTTCGGCCTCATCCGGTCAGGGTGGAGGCCTTCATCGGCGGGCCGAGAGAAGGCTTCACCCTCGTCGGCCTCCCCGACACCGCGGTGCGGGAGGCACGGGACCGTGTCCGCTCGGCGATCCAGGCCTCGGGGTTCGGGTTCCCCGCTCGCCGGGTCACCGTCAACCTGGCGCCTGCCGACCTCCCGAAGGGAGGATCCGCCTACGACCTCCCCATCGCCCTCGGGATCCTCTCGGCGGCCGGGATCGTCCCCGCTCAGGCTTCGCGGGTGGTGGCGGTCGGGGAGCTGGCGCTCGACGGCTCGGTGCGGCCGGTCGGGGGAGGATTGGCGGCGGGCATGGTGGCGGTGGAACGGGACCTTCCCTGCATCGCCGCCCCGGAGACCGCCCGCGAGGCCGCCGCCGTGCCGGGGGCCGACGTGAAGGTCGTCGCCAGCCTCGCCGAGGCGGTGGCGGTGGCGACCGGCCGGGCCGAGGCGAGGATCCCCGAGCCGATCGTCCCCGAAGCCGACGGCGAGACCCTGGATCTGGCCGACGTCCGGGGCCAGCTCCAGGCGCGGCGAGCGTTGGAGATCGCCGCCGCGGGTGGCCACCACCTGCTGCTGTCGGGTCCCCCCGGCGCGGGCAAGACGATGTTGGCCAGACGTCTCCCCGGGATCCTCCCGCCCCTCGACGACCGCGACGTCCTCGAGGTCGCCTGCGTCCACGCGGCCGCCCGCCGGACCCGACTCACCCGGACACCGCCCTTTCGCTCCCCCCACCACTCCGCTTCGTTGGTGGCCTTGGTCGGCGGAGGGAGCGGGATCCCGGTTCCCGGCGAGGTCTCCCTCGCGCATCGCGGTGTCCTCTTCCTCGACGAGCTGGCGGAGTTCCCGCCGTCGGTCCTCGACGCGCTCCGACAGCCGATCGAAGACGGCTCGGTGACGATCGCCCGCAAAGGGGTGAGCGTCACCTTCCCCTCGGCGTGCCAGCTCGTCGCCGCCACCAACCCCTGCCCCTGTGGGTTTCGAGGTGATCGGAAGAAGCCCTGCCGGTGCGGGGCGGCCGCGGTCTCCCGCTACCGGCGTCGGATCTCGGGCCCGCTCCTCGATCGCTTCGACCTGCGGGTCCAGGTGTGGCGCCCCGACGCCGAGGAGTTCCTCGCCCGGCCCGGGGAGCCCTCGGAGGTCGTACGGATGCGGGTGACGGCGGCCCGGGAACGCCAGCGACGGCGGGGAGTGACCAACGCCTGCCTCACCCGCAGCGCCCTCGACGCGATCGAGATGGATGCCGAGGCTTCGACGCTGCTCGGGACGGCGCTGACGGCGGGGAGGGTCACCGCCCGGGGTTTCGATCGGATCCGGCGGGTCGCTCGGACGATCGCCGACCTGGGGGGCTCCGAGGTGGTCACGGGCGATCACGTCGCCGAGGCGTTGACGTACCGGGGGGAGTGGTGAACGAGGCACGCCTCCGGCTCGCCCATGCCGAGCTGGATCCGGAACGACTGCGCAGACTCCTCGGCGAGGTCGGCACGGAGCGGGAGGCCGTTCGGGCTCTGCGGCGGGGAAGGCACCGGCTGAGCCCGCGGGCGGCGGAGGCGCTGGGTCGGCCGGTCGGCGAGCTGATGGAGGGGCTGGCGGAGAACGGGGCCCGGTTCATCGACCGCGACCGGCTTCCCGGCGGACTCCTCGCCGCGGGGGATCCGCTTCCGGGGCTGTTCGTGCGGGGAGCCCTGCCGCACACGGGAGGGGTGGCGGTGGTGGGCTCACGGCGGGCGACCCGGTACGGGCTCCAGATCGCCGAGGCGATCGGACGCCGCCTCGCCGTCGCGGGTCGGGTCGTCGTCTCGGGGCTCGCCCGCGGTGTCGACGGGGCGGCTCACCGGGGATGCGTGGAAGCAGGCGGGGTGGGCGTGGCCGTGCTGGGAAGCGGCATCGACGTCTGGTATCCGCCCGAGCATCGTGGGCTGGGCGAGCAACTGCTCGAAGGAGGCGGCGCGGTCGTCTCCGAATACCCTCCGGGGACTCCACCGGCACCGTGGAGGTTCCCGTGCCGGAACCGGCTCATCGTCGGTCTGTCGG
>JALSJV010000087.1 GCA_026989215.1 Acidimicrobiia bacterium
GGTCCCGCTACCCTCCCGTCCTCGAATGCTCCAATTGCTCACACCGAGTGGGGACGTGCTGGGAGAACCGCCCCTGAGCGTCGACCTGACGCGTCGGCTGTACCGGGCGATGGTCTACGTCCGCACCTTCGACCGCAAATGCACGGCCCTGCAGAAACAGGGCCGCCTCGCCACCTACGCGCCCTTCGAAGGCCAGGAGGCGGCACAGGTGGGGAGCGCCGCCCCCCTCGACCCCGAGGACTGGATGGTGGCCAGCTACCGGGACGCCGCCGCCATGTGGATGCAGGGGTACCCGTGGGAGCTGCTGATCGCGTGGCGAACGGGAGACGAACGGGGAGGCCGACCACCCGAACACGTCTCGGTGCTCCCCCCGTCGATCACCGTCGGCGGGCACATGCTTCACGCCGTCGGGCTCGCCTGGTCGGCCCGCCATTTCTCCGAGAACCGGATCGCCATCACCTACTTCGGTGACGGCGCCACCTCCGAAGGCGACTTCCACGAGGCGATGAACCTGGCCGCCGTGTACGGGCTCGGCGTGGTGTTCTTCTGCCAGAACAACCAGTACGCCATCTCCATGCCCCGCCACGCCCAGACCCGGTCGGAGACGATCGCCGAGAAGGCCATCGCCTACGGGATGCCGGGGGTCCAGGTCGACGGCAACGACCTGTTCGCGGTCTTCACGGCGACGGCGGAGGCGATCGACCGGGCGCGGGCCGGGGAAGGCCCGACCCTCATCGAAGCGGTCACCTACCGGCTCGGGCCACACACGACGTCGGACGACCCCACCCGCTACCGGGACGAAGACGAGGTGGCGGAATGGAGGCGGCGCGACCCCCTCGAGCGGGTCCGGATCTTCCTCTCGGAACGGGACGCGTGGAGCCCCGAATGGCAGGAGAAGCTGGAGACGGAAGCCGCCGTGGAGATCGAGCGGGCCGTCGAGCTGGCAGAGGGGATGGACGGGCTGGGGCCGTCCCGCATCTTCGAGGGGATGTTCGACGAGGTTCCGCCCCATCTGGTGGAGCAGCGTGCCGAAGCGATCCGGGCGGCGGAGGACTGATGGCGGTCCTCACCCTCGCCCAGGCCCTCAACCAGGCCCTCGCCGGGGCCCTCGAAACCCACCAGGAGGTCGTCGTCCTCGGCGAGGACGTCGGACGGACCGGCGGTGTGTTTCGGATCACCGACGGCCTTCACGCACGGTTCGGGCCGGAGCGGGTCGTGGACACCCCGGTCGCCGAGTCGGGGATCGTGGGGATGGCCTTCGGGATGGCGGTGGGCGGCATGCGCCCCATCGTCGAGATCCAGTTCATGGGGTTCTCCTACCCTGCCTTCGACCAGATCGCCAACCATGTCGCCCGGATCCGCAACCGCTCCCGGCATCGATTCACCGCACCGATGGTGATCAGGATCCCCTACGGCGGGGGGATCGGTGCGGCGGAACATCACTCCGAATCGGCGGAGACGATCTACGTCCACACCCCGGGGCTCAAGGTGGTGGTGCCTTCCCGACCGGCCGACGCCAAGGGCCTGCTGGCGGCGGCGGTGGAAGACCCCGACCCGGTGATCTTCCTCGAACCGATCCGGCTCTACCGGGCGGTGAAAGAGCAGGTCCCCGACGGGTGGTACACGACCCGGATCGGTGAGGCGGCGGTCGAACGGAGCGGCGACGACGTCACCCTCGTCTCCTACGGGGCGATGATGCGGGAGACCCGTCAGGCAGCCGACGTCCTCGCCGCGAAGGGGGTGTCCGTCGAGGTCGTCGACCTGCGGACCCTCGTCCCGTTGGACACCGAGCGGCTGTTGGCGTCGGTGGAGAAGACCGGGCGGCTCGTCGTCGTCCACGAAGCCCCGCGGACGTTGGGGTTCGGAGCCGAAGTGGCGGCGTTGGTGGCCGAACGGGCGCTGTACTCGCTCCAGGCTCCGCCGAGACGGGTCACCGGATGGGATACCGTGTTCCCGCTGAAGAAATCGGAACGGTACTACCTGCCGTCCGTCGAACGGATCGTGACGGCGGTGGAGGAGACGCTCTCGGCGTAGGGTCGGGGCGAGGAAGGCAGGACGATGGCGCACGAGTTTCGGCTTCCCGACATCGGAGAGGGCCTCACCGAGGCCGAGGTGGTCCGCTGGTTGGTGCCGGTCGGCGGCACCGTCGCCGCCGACGAACCCGTCGTCGAGGTCGAGACCGACAAGGCCGTCGTCGAGATCCCGTCGCCGTACGCCGGTGTCGTGCTCCATCACGGGGCGGCGGAGGGCGAGACCATCAGGGTGGGGGAGATCCTGGTCGTGATCGGCGAAGAGGGGGAGACGTGGGGCGGGGAGACCGGCGCCGACGCCGCCCCCATCGTCGGAACCCTCGACGACGAGGCGGAGGAGCTGGCCGTCCCGTCACCGTCGAGCAGTGGTCGAAAGGTGCAGGCACTGCCGGTGGTGCGCAAACTGGCGCGTGAACTCGGCGTCGATCTGACCACCGTGGTCGGCACCGGTCCGAGGGGCAGGATCACCCGTGAGGACGTCCTGGCGGCCGCCGAAGGAGCCCCACCTGCGGCGCCGGAGGCCGAGCCGACGCCGACGACGGCAGACCGCGGACCCGCAACGGAACCCGGCGATGTGCGTCGCCGCCTCTCCAAGCTCCGCCGCACCATCGCCGCCAACATGGTCCGATCCTGGTCGGAGATCCCCCACGTCACCACCTTCGACGAGGTCGACGCCACCCGACTGCTGGCGGCCCGTCGGGCGTTGGAGGAGCGTCACGGAGTGAAGATCCCCCTCGACGCCCTCGTGGTGATGGCCGTGATCCCTGCGCTGCGGTCCTTCCCCGAGTTCAACGCCACCTTGGACGGCGACGAGCTGGTGCTCCACGGTCGGGTCGACGTGGGCGTCGCCGTCGACACCCCGGAAGGGTTGATGGTGGCGGTCGTCCGAGGGGCCGACCGGCTCGGGCTGTTGGACCTGTCGGCGGAGATCCTCCGGTTGGCCGACGGCGCGAAGGAGCGGAGGCTTGCCCCAGAGGAGCTGACCGGGCAGACCTTCACCGTCTCCAACATCGGTGCGCTGGGCGGCGGATTCGGCACGCCCATCGTGCCGCCGGGCACCACCGGGATCCTCTCGGTGGGACGTGCCGTCGATCAACCCGTCGTTCGTGACGGACGGGTCGACGTCGCACCGGTGATGCCGCTCTCGCTCTCCTACGACCATCGGGTCATCGACGGCGGTGTGGGGCGGAGGTTCATCGCCATGGTGCTGGAGAACCTGGCAGAGCCCGCCCTGTTCCTGGCTTGACGGTTCACACCCGGGCCGAGAGGTGCTCAGACAGGAACTCCAGCACATCCGGCAGGTAGGGCTGGAAGGGCTCCAGGTCGGAGTGTCCACCTCCGGGCACGATGATGAGTCGGCGTTCCGGCATCCGCTCGGCCAGCTCGTAGGCGTCTGAGACGGGCACCACCGGATCGGCGTCACCGTGGACGAGGAGGAGGGGAACCTCGACGTCGGCGATCCGGTTGCGGGGCGCGATGTCGTCGAAGCGGTAGCCGATCATCCGTTCCACCTGATGGAGGATCCACCAGCGGAGGGGCTGGGGGAGCTTCGCCAGCGGCCCCTGGGAGCGCATCAGCTCGCCGGGATGGGCGAAGGCGGAGACGGAGACGACGGCGCTGACGCCGAGGCCCCGCGAGGCGGCGAGGATCGCCGCACCCGCTCCCACCGAATGGCCGACGACGCCGATGTCGGTGACGTCGTCGCGCAGGTGGAGCCACCGGAAGGCGGCTTCGAGATCTTCGGCGAAGCGGGGCATCGACGAGAAGTCGTCGTGCTCGCTGAGTCCGTGGTTCCGGGCGTCCAGGAAGAGGGCGTGGAATCCGGCCCGCTGGATGTGGGGCGCGATGGGCAGCATGAGGGACGCGTTGCCTCCCCACCCGTGGAGCACGATCACCGCCGGTGCCGGGTGGCCGACCGGTACCCACCAGGCATGCAGACGGGTGCCGTTGGGGCCGTCGATCCAGACCTCTTCCTCGGGGAGACCCAGATCCTTCGGGGTGTAGGGGATCTCCCGCTGCGGCGGAGCGAAGGCTCGCTTGAGCGCGAAGGGGGTGGCCAGGTACATCCCGGCGCCGACAACGGCAGAAATCAGCATCCGACGTCGCATGGCGTCATGGTATCGCTCGGACGGGGTTTGGGGAGGGATCGAGGCGGCAGAGCGCCGTCAACGGACCGTGGGGTGGGCCACCAGATCGTCGTGGTCGCGGCGGCGCCACAGCTCGGCCATGCGACGGCGGAGGATCGGCGGTCCATGGCGGAGACCCAGCTCCACGGCGAACAAGGCGTCGTCGTCGGTGTGCAGGATCACCTCTTCACC
>JALSJV010000088.1 GCA_026989215.1 Acidimicrobiia bacterium
GGTCGGCCCCGTTGAGGGGCTCGTCGAGGAACAGGACCCGGGGTTCGACCACCAACGCCGCCGCCACCTTCGCCCGCTGCCGCATCCCCTTCGAGAAGCCACCCAGCCTCCGATCGGCGACGTCGGACAGCTCGACCAGCCCGATCGCCCGGTCGGCGGCCGACGCCGCATCTCCCACCCCCGCCAGCTCGGCGGCCAACGTGACGAACCTCCGGGCCGTCAGATCGGGGTAGACGGCGTCGTCCTCGGGCACCAACGCCACCTCGGCGTACACCCCCGGGTCCCGGCGGGGGTCCCGGCCGAGGATCCTGACCGTCCCCTGGGAGGGCACCTGCAGGCCCGCCAGCACCCGCAGCAGGGTCGTCTTCCCCGCCCCGTTCGGCCCCAACAGCCCGGTGACGCCCGGCCCGAACTCGACGGTCACCTCCGAGACGGCCACCTTCAGCCCGAACCACTTCGAGACGGCGACGGCGGACACCTCGGCGGTCATGCCAACCTCCGATACCGCCACCGCACCCACACCGCCCCGATCCCGGCGACGGCGGCGACGGCGACGACGGACACCCACGGTTCGAACCCGACCCGTTCGGCGGCGAAGGTCTGGGTGTCGATCCCGAAGATCCAGTCCCGGAGGATCCGGGGATGGTCGTCGACGGCGAGGAGCGCCAGCCAGCGGGCACCCGGCAGGTTCGACGTCGCCAGCTCGGCGGCGATGCCTCCACCGGCGACGACCACGCCGAGGAAGGCGGCCGCCGCCATCCCGGGGCGTCGCATGTGGGCGGCCAACACCCCGACGACCGCCCCGTGGATCGCCAGATAGGCGACGGCGACCACCGGCACCTTCCAGAGGACGTCCAGGTTGGCTCCCAGGTAGGCGAAGAACCCGTCGTCGGAGAGGAAGGCGAGGCCGAGGTGGAGCACCGCCTGGGGGACGACGTAGATCGCGCCGGCGACGAGCAGATAGGCGGCCGCCTTCGACGCCAGGTAGTCGTCGACGGTGAGGGGCCGGGAGAAGTAGACGGAGAGGACCCCGCGGGTGCGGTCGGGGGCGAGGAGCTCGGGTCCGGTGACGGCGATGAACAGCAGGGCGATCCGGGAGTAGAAGTCGAAGAGCTCCCCGTAGCGGGGAAGCCCCTGGGCGAGGGCGGCGGCGATGGAGCCGGCGGCGAAGTGGAGCCCGACGAAGACGGCGGCCGCCACCAGGGCGACGGCGATCAGGCTCCAGGGCAGCACCTTCCGCCGGGCCTTGCGTCGCAGCCCGAGGATCCGCCGGACCCCGTCTTTCACGACGGCCCGACGGGCCCCCCTCCGGCCCCGACGGGGCCCGTCGTAGGGCCGGTACCCGCGGTCGTAGATCACCCCGTCGGTCATCGCGGCGGGTTCCCGGCCCGGGCGATGAACTCGTCCTCGAGGGAGGTGACGCCCCGACCCATCCGCAGGATCCCCGCGCCGGTGTCGGCGGCGGCGTCGCAGACGGCGTCGAACAGGTCGTCGTCGCCGGGACCGACGGCCAGGGTGGAGCCGTCCACGGCGACCGGGATCCCCCGGGCCTGGAGGGCGCGGGCGACCGCACCGGCGTCGCCGAGGATCTCGACGGTGACGGTACGGGACCGTTCCGCCCCGGTGAGGGGCCCGGAACGGACCAGGTGGCCGGCGTCGAGCATCACCACCCAGTCGCAGGTCTGCTCGATGTCGGTGAGAACGTGGGAGGAGACGACGACGTCGATGCCGAACCCTCCGAGGCGGCGGATGAGGGCGAGCATCTGGTCGCGACCTTCGGGGTCGAGGCCGGAGGCTGGTTCGTCCAAGAGGACGAGGGCGGGGTCGTGGACGATCGCCTGGGCGAGCTTGACCCGCTGCCGCATCCCGGTGGAGAAATCCCCGAGGTGGCGGAACCGCTCCTCCTCCAGGCCCACCAGGTAGAGGGTCTCGGAGCTGCGCCGCCGGGCCTCCCGCGGCGGGAGGCCGGCCAGCTCGGCGGTGTAGGCGACGAAGTCGGCGGCGGTCTGGTCGGCGGGGAGACAGTCGGTCTCGGGCATGTATCCCACCCTGGCCCGGACGGCGAGGGGGTCGGCGGCGACGTCGTGGCCGAGGACGGAGACCCGTCCCGCGGTCGGGTGGACGAGCCCGAGGAGGATCCGCAGCAGGGTGGTCTTCCCCGCACCGTTGGCTCCGACCAGGCCCGTCACGCCCGGAGGGACGCCGAGGGTGAGGTCGGCGAGGGCGGTGACGGACCCGTAGCGGTGGGTGAGCCCGTCGACGACGATGACGTGGTCGGCCATGTGACGGCCAGTGTGCCAGGTTTCCGACACTCCGCCAGGACCCGGGCTCGGGGGGCCGGAGGCCGGGGCGGTCAGGCCCCGGCGAGGACGATCCCCACCATGGCGGCGACGATGACGAACAGCCCGGCGACGAGGGTGAGATGCAGCCGGGAGAGGGCTCCTTCGAACGCCTCCATCCGCCGGTCGAAGGAGTCCATCCTTCGGTCCAGAGAGTCCATCCGGCCCTCCAGAGAACCGATCCGGCCCTCGAGCGAGTCGATCCGGCCATCCAGAGAACCGATCCGGGCGTCCGTCGCGTCGAAGCGTCGCTCCAGGGTCTCCTGGAGGTCCCGGAGGTCGTCTCGGGTGGCGATCTCGACGGGGTCGAAGGTCGGTAGGTACGCCATCAACGTCTCCGCACGGCGGGTCCCCAGTACTTCCGAGAGCCCAGTGTACAGGTCGGCCCGTGCCGCCTCCGAGATCGGCATGGGTCGAATCTGCCGGAACCGGAGCCGCCCGTCAACCCCCTCGAAGCGGGGGTCCCCGGCCCAGGGCTCGGTACCACCGTGCCGGTGGTCTGCAGCCCACGGAAGCCCCGAGCCCGGGGCTCGCGATCACCGTGGCGGTGGTCTGCAGCCCTGGGCTGGGGGTTCTATCCGGTGACCGCCGCCACCGGCTCCCACGACGCTCCTCCGCTGTCCGTGCGCCACAGCTCCCCACCGACGACGGCGAGACCGTGGACGGCGTCGGGCATCGACAGGGAGCTCGGGACCGCCGGAAACTCCCACCGGGCCTCCCATCCTCCGGGGGGTTCGATCGTCTGGAAGAGCCGACGACCCCAGGCGACCGCACCGTCCTCGGCGAGGATCAGCCCGATCGCCGACCCCGGAAGCGGGGCGACCTCCCAGGTCCGGCCGTCGTCCCCGGTCATGGCGAAGAACGAGCCGTCGTCACCGCACTCGACGATCACCGCCCCGAAGGCGATGCCGTCCACCACCGGGGAGCCGGTCCCGCAGAACTCTCCGCCGTCGACCGTCACCACCCGTTCGGTCCAGCTGCGGCCCCCGTCGGCGGAGACGGCCAGCCACCCCTCGGGTCGAGGACCCGCCTCCTTGGTGACCCACACCCGGCCTCCGACGGTGACGGCGAGGCCGCTGGAATGGCCGCTCTGGAGGGCGACGGTGTCGGCGTCGGCCGGGGGGACGACGACGACCCTCCAGCTCCGCCCACCGTCGTCGGTGGCGACGACGGCGTTGGGGATGGTCCCCGCCCCGCCGGGGGCGGCGAGCAACACCCAGCCCCGCTCGGAGTCGGCGAAGGCGACGTCGAGGATCGTGAAGCCCTCTTCCAAGGGGATCGCCGTCCGTTCCCAGGTGGCCCCACCGTCACCGCCGATCCACACCTCACCGGCACCGGTGATCACCCATGCCCGGTCGGCGACGAAGTCCGCAACGGCGACGTCGGGGAGTCCCGGAGGGGTGACGTCGATCCAGCCGGTGCCCCCGTCGACGGTGCGGAGCACCCGGCCGTCCTCGGTGATGCCCCAGCCACGTTCGCCGTCCGTCAGCTCGACGGTCGAGAACCGGACCGGGGTCTGCGGGGTCGTCGTGGACGAGGCGGCGGTACGGGTCGTGGTGGGAAGGGTCGTCGTCACGGGCCCGACCGTCGTGGTGGAGGGACCCCCGGGGCTGCAGGCGGCAGCGACGAGGGCAAACACGGCGACGAGTCGACGCATGACATCACCTCCTGACGTCACCCATCGTATGCCGCGGCGTCGGACCCCACGCCGAACCCGGACGGCCCCCACCGGGGCCCGGCGATCAGGGAGCGGCGATCGTCAACCCCGCCATGGCGGCGACGATGACGAACAGCCCGGCGACGAGGGTGAGGTACAGCCGGGCGAGGGCTCCTTCGAACGCCTCCATCCGCCGGTCGAAGGAGTCCATCCGTCGGTCGAGCGTCTCCCGGAGGTTCCGGATGTCGTCTCGGGTGGCGACGTCGACGGGGTCGACGGTCGGCAGGTAGGCCATGAGGGTCTCCGCGCGTTC
>JALSJV010000089.1 GCA_026989215.1 Acidimicrobiia bacterium
CCCCCCTCCTCCTCGCTGTGCTCGGGGACTTCCCCCGTTCCGCTTCGCTCCACGGGGTCTGCCCCCCTCCCCCTCGCTTCGCTCGGGGACTCCCCCCGTTCCGCTTCGCTCCACGGGGGGAGAAGGGTCTTGACGGCGCGCGCGGGGTCTGTCATGATCACAATGTTGTAATTACACCGATGTGATGAGGGGGGGAGGAATCCCCATGCAGGCGAAGCTCATCGAGGCCCTGGCGGTCGACGAGCTCTCCTGGCAGGACTACGCGAACTGTCGCGGGGCAGATGCCGACCTGTTCTTCCCGGAGCGTGGGGCGTCGACTCGTCGGGCGAAGGCCATCTGCCGGGCGTGCGAGGTCAGGGTCGAATGCTTGGAGTTCGCGATCGCCAACGGAGAGAAGTTCGGGATCTGGGGCGGGATGTCGGAGCGGGAGCGTCGGCGTATCCGTCGTGAACGCCTCGTGGCCGCCGCCCGCCGGGTGTCGTGACGGCGCGGTCGAGGGGTGCGGTTCGCTGCGTAGACTGATGGACGGTCCCCGAGAGAAGGACACGAGGTGGATCCTCTCGCCACTGCCCTCCTGATCCTCGTGGCGGCCCTCGCGGTCGTCGCGTTCCTGATGCAACGTGCCCGGCGCCGTCTCGAACAGGCGGGGCTCGAGACGAAGCCGAAAGGCGTCGGTGTCCCCGCGGCCGAGCCGGGTCCCGACCTCGACGTCGTCCATCCCCGTCCGAAGGTGGTGGACATGCACGTGGTCGACGACGAGGCCCGGGTGACCTTCGACGTGGCGCTGCCCGACGAACCCGACGAGGTACTCACCGAGCTGCTGCTCACCGAGGCCGTCGAGGTCGTGCGGGAGAAGCGCCACACCCTCCCCATGAGCCAGGTCACCAAGGTGGTGGTGTATGCGGGCAAGGGGGCGCCTCGCCGTCTCGCCGAGACCACGCTCGACACCCCGGGGGAGCTGCCGCCGCGGCCCAACGTCCCGTCGGTCCTCAACCTCACCACCATCGCCGCCGATCCGCTGGAGCAGCAGTTCGAAGAGCCGATCGGGCCGCTCCCCGGTGTGGAAGTTCCCACGGGTACCGACGTGCTGCCACCGATCGGACGCGAGCTCAAACTGCCCAAGGCGGTGGAGACGGGGCTGCGAGCCCTGGGGGTGGATCCGGACACGATGACGGCGATGGATCTGGTCTCGGGAACGTTGCGGCTTCTCGGCTATCGCATCGAGGCGGGGATCAACCCCGGGACCTACCTGGCCACCAAGGGCGGGACCAGGACGTTCATCATGGAGGACCTCTACCGGGAGGACGGCCATCCCGAGCTCGACGAGTCGATGATCCGGCGGTTCATCGTCGAGTTCGGGCAGTCCGGCGCCGACCGTGGACTCCTCGTCTCGGAGAAGTATGCGCCCTTCCAGATCTACGACTGGGAGCGCCGCGAGCCACGGTGTCGGTTCCTCACCCGTGAACGACTCCAGAAACTCGTCGACTCCCTGGCCCTCGGCTGAGGGAACCCGACGGCACCCCCGCGGCGTCAGATCGGTGTGCTCCCGGCCGGTGGCCGGAACGTCGAGGTGAGGGGGTACAATGCGGGGAGAAGGAGGCCCCAGTGTTCGGATTGAGAGGCCAGGAACTCATCATCATCCTCGTGGTGGTCCTGCTGCTCTTCGGAGCCCGGAAGCTGCCCGAGCTGGCGCGGTCGCTGGGAGCGTCGGCGAAGGAGTTCCGCAAGGGCATCGAAGAGGGCGCCAAAGGCGACGAAGCCGGCGAGGCATCCGACGAGTCCTGATCCCGCCCGGGAACCACCCGCCGGCCTCCGGCGTTGATTCGGTGGGCCGTCATGGTTGAGACGGCATCGGACATCACGTGGGAGGACGTGGCGCGCGTCTATGGGCGGAAGATCTACAACTTCGCGTATCGGCTCACCGGGAATCCCGACGACGCCCATGACCTGGTCCAGGAGGTCCTGCTTCGGGTCCGTCGGGGGCTCCCCAGTTATCGGCCTGGTTCCTTCGAAGGCTGGCTGTGGCGGATCACCCGCAACGCCTTCCTCGACGACGTCCGGCGCCGCAAGCGACGTCCCACCACCGCACTGCCCGACGAGCTCGACCGGACCGGTCTCGTCTCCTCCCCGGCACCGGACGAGGTGTTGGCGTCGATCCGCCTCGGCGAGGACGTCCAGAAGGCCCTCCTGGACCTTCCCTACGAGTTCCGGGAGGCGGTGGTGCTCTGCGACATCGTGGGGTTGTCCTACGACGAGATCGCCCGGGCGGTCGAGGCCCCGATCGGGACCGTCAGAAGTAGGATCCATCGGGGGCGACGGATGCTGAGGGAGCGGCTGGGATGAGCCACCTGGGAGAGCTGCTGTCGGCCCATCTGGACGGGGAGCTGTCCCCCGCCGAGCGCCGTCGCGTCGCCGAGCATCTCGAGGACTGTGATCGATGCCGGGAGGAGCTCGACGAGCTGGCCTCGGCGCGGTCGGCGGTGAGATCCCTCCCGATGGTGGAGGTGCCCGCCTCGGTGCTCGGTCTCCCCGACGAGGTCGTCGTGCCGCTTCCCCGGCGAAAGTCGTTCTGGGCCGGGGCGGCCGCGGCCGCCGCCGCCGTGTTCATCGTCGTCGCCTCGATCCTCGCCCCGGACGGAACCGCCCTCACCCCCCAGGACCTCTCCGACCCCTTCGGTGCCAGGGTCTCCCTCGACCCCGGATTCACCCCGACGAAGGTCGCCCAGGTTCGGGTCGCCACGGGAGATTTCGCCGAATGAGGAGGTTCACGTTCGTCGCCGTGCTCATCCTCCTCACCCCGGTGATCACCGCCGCCGACCTGTCCGACTATCTCGAACGGTCCGCGACCGCCGAGTTCCAGGGGGATCAGATCGTCACCTGCTCCACCCCCGACGGGGTGCGGGACGCCGTTCTCCAGATCGTCGGGCGCGACGGGGCGTTGGTGGTGACCTCCCCGGTCGGTGACGGGCGGTCCCTGAGCGCGGGTGCGGGCTCGCTGGCGGTGGCCGGCCCCGACGGGTCGGTGCGGTCCACGCAGGTGGCGTCGGCCACCGACGGACCCGGCCCGGCGCGGTATGCGATCGCCGCGGCGATCCCCGGGACGTATCTGGGGCGAATCGTGGAGACGGTCGTCGTCGAGCGGGACGGCGAGACCCGGGCCCGGATGACCTTCGATGTCGAGACCGGGGCGCTGCTCCGCAGCGTCGTCTTCCAGGCCGACGAGCGGGTCTACTGCGACGCCCGCATGGTCACCTTCGACCCGTCGGCACCGGAGGTGGTCGCGCCGGGGTCGGACCCCGACGCCGTGCACGTACTCGAATCCACCCAGGATTTCGACCTCCGGGCTCTGCCCGACGAGGTGGAGGGGTTCGTCCGTCTGGACCAGTACCGGTACGACGACAGCAGCGTCCTCGCCTACTACTCGGACGGGTTCTTCGCCTTCACTCTGCTCCACTCCCGCCGCCCCGTCCGCCTCGAGACCTCCGAAGCCTTGACGAGGGTGGACGCAGGAGGCGGCTTCTACGAGCGGATCTACGGTCCGGGCACGGCGCTGTACGTGTGGGAGTCCCAGCTCGGCGGCCTCGCCATGTTCGGCGACCTGCCGCCGGATCTGCAGGAGCGGGTGATGGCCGGCCTCCCCGAGCCGGGGCAGCCGTCCTTCTTCATCCGTTGGTGGCGCCGGCTGTTCGGGTAGCCCCCAGGCCCGTCAGATCTTCCCCAGGGCCGCCGGATACGCCTCGAAGGGGCGCGCCTCGGAGAGCTGGTCGGTGGCGACGATCTCCCGGACGATCCCGTCGGCGTCGAGGACGTAGGTGGTCCGCATGGCGCATCCCAGCTCGTCGTTGAAGCACCCGTAGGCCTGGGTGACCGCGCCGTGGGGCCAGAAGTCCGACAGGATCGGGAACTCGAAACCCTCCTGGGTCGCCCAGGCCTTGTTGGAGAAGATCGTGTCGCAGGTGATGACGACGACCTTGCCGTCGGCCTGGGACAGCTCGTCGAGATGGTCCCGGATCTCACACAGCTCGCCGGTGCAGACGCCGGTGAAGGGGAACGGGATGAACACGATGAGCGCCTTGTGTCCGGCCAGGTCGCCGAGGGAGACCGGGTTCCGGTTCTGGTCCATCAGGGTGAAGTCAGGGGCCTTCGAGCCCACCTGTGCTGCCATGTCTCCTCCGTCGTCGAATCTCGGAGGCCGATCCTACCCCCCGGCGGTCAGGCGAGATCGTCCAACAGCACCCGGGCCGCCCACGCCACCGGATCCTCCACTTCGGCGGCGGTGGGGAACCGGCCCG
>JALSJV010000090.1 GCA_026989215.1 Acidimicrobiia bacterium
CCACCTCCCCGGCGAACCCGTACCACTCCATGCACTCCAACACGAACTCGTACTCGTCGGGGAGCTCCCCTCCGAAATCGGGCACCGGATACGTCGACGACACCGAAGGCACAGACGTCTCGGCAACCGCCGGAGCCGGAGCAGACGTTGCCTGCGGACCCGACGACACCGGCCCCGCGCACGCCGACGCCACCACCGCCACCACCATCACCAACGCCAACGGCCTCACGAGACGTTCGAACACCATCCGTACACCTCGACCTAGGTGACCCTGCTCCGTCTCTGCACGTGCCACCGCGCCCGCGCTTGCCCAGCCGCTCCATCTTGGCCGACCACGTCGAAGACGGCCTCCTCAAGGCGACTGCTAGAACTGAGGGCAGACACGGTTGAGTTCCGCCCAGCGTTGCGGCGGCACCGACACATACCGGTACGGATCCCAAGGCCCCCGATCCCACGACTCCAGAAATGCCTCCAAGCTCGGCGCCTGAGGAATGTCGTACCCCTGCCTCCGGAGACACTCGGCGACTTCGAGCTTGACCCGATACGCCTCTTCCCGGGTGAGACGTCGAGGCAGCGGATGGGCTGCTCCCACCGTCTGTTCGCACCGGTTCATCGCTGCATCGAACTCACCGACCTGGGGCCCGGGATCATCAACGATGAAACTCACCACACCGTCGAAACGCATCTCGAAGCCCGCGTCGGCCATACATTCCACCATGGCTTCTCCCCATGCCCTGATCCGTTCCGCGCGATCGAACAGATCCACCGCGACATCCGCCAACTCGGCTCCGTCACCGACCGACGGTCCGACCTCGCTCCTGCCACATGCAACCAGGAGCAGTGTCACCAACGGAAGGAGGCCCAAAAATCTCCTCACCGCATCGTCATCCACAAAAGCCGCAGCTCCCCGCAAAGCTGTAACCATCGCCGGCTTCGACGTCGTTGTACCACTGGACACCTGCCCATCCGGAGTCGTGAGTCGTGGCGAACCAATACCCGAGGTCGATCGCCACGATCCGCCACGACCCGGCCGAGAATCGGTGCCGCCGCTCCGCCTCAGCGTAGATCGTGCTGTGCACGGTCTTCCCGCCTGCACAGGCTTCGAAGTCGGTCTCCATGTTCTGCCACGTCAACGCCACGGCCGGCACCGCCGTCGCCATCAGCAGCGCCGCCAGCACTGCCACGATCCTCTTCCTCATCGGGGACCTCCCCTTCGTCGGTCCCAACCCGACCCACCACCCCAAACATGCCACACACATGTCAAGGAGTCGAACACGGACATGCGTCCCGAATCCGGGTTCGTGTGCACCCGGTGACGGAAACCGCCACTTCGTGCACACGGAGCAACCCCCGGCAGCGGCCCGTGTGCAGGACTCGGCGGAATCCGCCACCTCGTGCACACGGAGACCCTCATGGGATCCGCAGCACCCGGACCGGATCCCGGTAGGCGGCGACCAGCGCCGGGGGGAGGGCCGCCACCGTCGTCGCCAACACCGCCAACACCGCGATCGCCAGCGCGAAGGTGGGGTCGGGAGGTGTGCCGGTCACCCGGGTGAGGACGAAGGCCGTCCCGACGGTGCCGACGCTCGCCCCGAGCAGGGCCACCACGAAGGTCTGGGCGGCGACGAGACCGACGATGAGAGGTCGTGACGCCCCCAGGGCCCGGCGACGGCCGAAATCCCGGCGGCGGGTCGTGACCGCCCCGTACACGTTCAGGCCGGCCAGCACCAGCCCCACCGCCAGCACGATCGTCACCAGCCTCCGCCCGAACCGTCCCAACTGGCCCTGGACCGCGGCGCGGATCGCCGCCAGGGTCTCCGAAGTCTGGATCCCCACCGACGTCGGATCCTCCGGTCCGAGGACGGCGAGGGCGGCGTCGGTGACCACGGCCACGTCCGAGGGCCGGCGGGTGAGGACGTGGATGGAGCGCAGCGTCGTCTCGTCGGGACGGGGAACCGTGAGGAGGCTCCGGTTCAGGAACGCCAAGGGGTCGTCCGCCTCGAAGGACCCGACCACCGCCATGTCCCCCACCTCCTCGCCCACCACCCCTCCGAAGGGCAAGATCAGTCCCAGGGTCGCCTGGGCTTCGGGGCCGACGAGGGCCCGACCAGGCTGGAGGGACGGACCGTCGACCTGGACCTGAGGTGGGAGAGCGCCGTGGAAGGCGCGGACGGCGGCGGGCCGACCCCCCGGGTTGCCCGCCGACCTGACGTCGGTGGCGGGCCCCAGCCCGATCACCCACTCCACCCCCGACAGCCGGGCGATGCGGTCGACGGCGTCGGCGGTGATGCCCGCCGAGCCCTGGGTGTCGGAGATGACGATGGAGCGGGTCCCGGCGGCGTCGATCTGGGCGAGGACCTGACGTTCCGCCTGCACCGTCTGCCCCGTCGTGGAGAGGATCACCGCGCACACCGCCGCCACGATGAGGGCGGTCACCACCGACGCCACCGGCTGGGAGGCGGCGGTGCGGACCGCCTCGGCGAGCACCCGCAGAGGTTTCACAGCTCCCACACCCGGTCGCACGCGGCCATCACGTCGGGATCGTGGGTGGCGACGATCACCGTCTTGGCCTCCGAGTGAGCGGCTTCGCGGAGGGCGTCGATCACCACCTGGGCGGTGCCGACGTCGAGGTTCCCGGTGGGTTCGTCCGCCAAGATCACATCCGGGTCGACCAGCAGGGCACGGCAGAGGGCGACCCGCTGCGCCTGGCCACCCGACACCTCCCCGGGACGGTGGTCGGCCCGCAGGCCCACCCCGAACCGGTCCATCAGCTCCCGGGCCCGCCGCACCGCCGCCCGACGCGACATGCCCGTGTAGACGGAGCCTTCCACGACGTTGTCGACGACGGTCCGGGTGGCGTCCAGGGCGGCGTCCTGAAAGACGAACCCGATCCGCTCCCCCCGCAGCCGGGACCTGGCCCGGTCGGGCATGCCGACCGTCTCCACCTCGTCGATACGGATCGAACCCTCCCAGGGGGAGAGGAGCAGACCCACGAGGTACAGGAGGGTCGACTTGCCCTTTCCCGACGGGCCGGTCACCGCCGTCACCGTCCCCGTGGGGAACTCGAAGGAGAGATCGACCAGGATCGGCTCCGACCGCCGGTACCCGAAGGACAGGCCTTCGATCACCACCATCGGGTCACCCCCCGTCGCCGGCGGGTAGCAGGATCGTGGTCCCTGCCTCGATCCCCTCCACCACGGCCAGCCCGTTGGCGGACTCGACCAGCTTCACCGGCACCGTCGAGCCGTCCGCCAGGGTGACGTACGGCTGGTTTCCCGGATCGGTGGAGATCCCCGCCACCGGCACCACCGGACCCGACGTCTCGGGGATCACCACGATCTCGGCACGGAAATCGGTGGGTTTCGACAGGTCCACCCAGTCGGCACATACCAACCCACAGACCGGTCCCCCGTCCCGCCCCGCCAGGATCAGATCCAACTGGCCGAACTCGGGGGTCTCGGTGGCCCGTTCGATCCGCGCCTCCCACACCCCGTCGGCGTAGGTGACGTAGACGTCGGCCGACAGGGGCACGAGGGCACGCTGCTCCACCGCCAGGGGGATCCGGAACGACGGATCGTCGGGCACCAGGAACACCGTCTCCTCTCCACCGCCGAGGCGCGCCCCCGGAGTCACCCCTTCGCCCACGACCAGCCGGGCGGGGAGGCGGGGGACGAATACGAGATCGCCCGCTTCGACGATTCCGGTGTCGTCCACACCCAACGATCTCTGCCACGCCTTCACCGCGGTGCGGGTGGAACGGCCGAAGGACCCGTCGACGTCGTCGTGGTAGAAGCCGAGGTCGGTGAGGAGGCGTTGGAGCTGGGCGACGTCGGGTCCCCCGGACCTACGGGCCAGGGGACGGAAGGACGGGACGTCTCCTTCGGCCACCACCACCGGCCGAAGGTTCACCGTGTACAGCACCTGGCCCGCCTCCACCAGGTCACCGGGGCCGATCTCCACCGACGTCACCACCCCCGAAGCGGAGTTGCGGCCCACCGGCACCAGCTCCCAGGTGGCCACCGCCGTGAACGTCAGCGACCGACCCACCGTGCCTTCCTCGACGACGTAGGTGACCGGCCCCGCCTCCTCCGCCAGCGGGTCGGCGGGAGGCTCCAACGCCACCGTCGCCGCCCACCAGCCGGCCAGGGCCGCCGCCGCCACCAACGCCACCACCACCATGACCGAGACCGACCGTCCCATCGTCACACCCCCATCCACGTCGCCACCAGGGCCAGACCCTGCCGCGTCGGG
>JALSJV010000091.1 GCA_026989215.1 Acidimicrobiia bacterium
CCCCACCTCCAGGCTTCCGCCGCCCGGCCCCACGGTGAGCCCCGTCACCTGCTCGGGAGCCGGGTCGGGAAGGCACACCTCGGGAGGGAACGGCCCCTGGTTTCCCGAGGCATCCACCGCCCTCACCTGATAGCAGTTTCGACCCGGATCCCAGCTCCGACCTCCCACGTCGGTGTACCCCGTACGCCCTCCGCCCAGGTCCTGGCTGAGCCCTCCCAGACGGGAAGGGTCGTGGGGGACGGTGTCGACGAGGACCTTCGAGCCGCCCGGCGCCTCGGACCACCAGATCTCGTAGTGGTCGATGTCGGATTCCTGATTCCGAGCCCAGATCACCAGGATCTCACCGCTCCCGGGCCCGATGTCGACCATCAGGCCGCTGACCGACCCGGGAGGTGGATCCACCGTGGTGGTGGTCTTCGCCGGCGCCCGCGTCGTCGACGACGTGGTGGAAGATGCCGGGACGGTGGAGGTCGACGTCGGAGCCCGGGTCGTCGACGGGGCGGACGTCGGGACGACGGAGGGCGGCATCTCCGACGTCGACGTGACGGTCGACGCCGCCGCTTCGGTCGTCGACGAGGCCGACGTGGTTGTGGAGGCCGCCGACGTGGTGGGTCCGCCCGTCGGCACACACGCGGCGAACAGCACGGCGACGGCGGCGATGCGGGTGACGAGCGACCTCATGGCGTGACTCCTTTCCGACTCCGGCCACGGGGCATCCCCTCGGTTCGAGACGCGCCGCGCACCGGCGGGCCGTCGCCATGATGGGTCGGGGCCACCAAAGCGGCCCCAAAGCACCGTCCGACGTCACCCCGAAGCCACCAACCGGGTCCCGGCGACGGTGCGTTCCTCGCCGTTGCCTCCCGCCACCTCGAGCCGATCGATCCGGGGCCTCGTGACGTCGGCCGGCTCGAGCCGAACCGTGCCCCCCTCCCAACGCACGTCGAGGCATCCGTCGCCGAGGGGCTCGACGTGGCCACGCAACACTCCGCCGTAGAAGGAGACGGCGGCCACCGGATCCGGGGTCTGGATCACGATGCGTCGCAGCGCCACCGCATCGCCCCCGACGGCCACGGCGTCGGCGTCCAGCCAGGGCTCGCCCTCCATGACGAAGGGGCCCCGCTCCAGGGACTGGCGGACCATCTCCTCGACGGGCGGCAACTCGAAGCCGGGCTGCGCGATCTGGATCACGGGTCCGTGCGACTGGCTCGGATGGATGAAGGCCTCCCGCCAGTTGGGGTTCGTGAGATCCACGTTGACCGGCTCGAATCCGAGCCGGCGAAGCCGCTCCAGTTCGGACTCCAGATCGGCGACCTTGAACGTGAGGTGGTGGGGTCCCTCACCCGACTCGGCGAGGAACCGGACGAGGAAATGGTCGTCCCCGACCCGGTGCGGGGTGATGAGCTCGACGGTCATCCCCTCCGACCCGCGGCCCATCCAGAGTTGGCAGACCCGAAACCCCGCTCCTGGAGGCTCGCCGCCCCACAGGACCACCCCGCCCAGCTCCCCCGCCAGGACCCGTAGCACCGGGTCGACGTCCTCGACCCCCAATGCCACGTGGTCGAACCTCACCGCCGGGCGATCACATCCGCTCGATGATCGCATCGGCGAACTGGGACGTCTTCACCTCGTTGGCGCCGTCCATGAGCCGGGCGAAGTCGTAGGTGACGATCTTCTCTCCGATCGTCGCCTCCATCCCGGCGACGATGAGGTCGCTCACCTCGGTCCAGCCCATATAGCGGAACATGAGCTCCCCGGAGAGGATCAGGGACCCCGGGTTCACCTTGTCGAGGCCGGCGTACTTCGGGGCCGTACCGTGGGTCGCCTCGAACACGGCATGACCCGTCTCGTAGTTGATGTTGCCGCCCGGGGCGATCCCGATACCACCGACCTGGGCGGCGAGGGCGTCGGAGATGTAGTCGCCGTTCAGGTTCATCGTGGCGATCACGTCGTACTCGGCGGGGCGGGTGAGGATCTGCTGGAGGAAGGCGTCGGCGATGACGTCCTTCACCAGGAGACGGTCGCCCGGATCGCCGCCGCAGTCCTCCCACGAGACGGCGACGTCGGAGAACTCCTCCCGTACCAGCTCGTACCCCCAGGTACGGAAGGCACCCTCGGTGAACTTCATGATGTTCCCCTTGTGGACGAGGGTCACCGACGTCCGCCCGTTGTCGAGGGCGTAGCGGATCGCCGCCCGCACCAGCCGCTTCGTACCCGATTCGGAGATCGGTTTGATGCCGATCCCGGAGTCGGGGCGGATGTCCCACCCGAACTCGTCGTGGAGGAACGAGAGGAGGCGCTTCGCCCCTTCGGAGCCGGATTCGAGTTCCTTCCCCGCGTAGACGTCCTCGGTGTTCTCGCGGAAGATCACCATGTCGACCAGCTCCGGATGGCGCACCGGGGAGGGAACGCCGCGATACCAGCGGACGGGTCGGACACAGGCGAAGAGGTCGAGGGTCTGGCGAAGGGCGACGTTGAGGCTGCGGATCCCGCCTCCGACCGGGGTGGTGAGGGGGCCTTTGATGCCGACGAGATAGGTCCGGAACGCGTCCACCGTCTCGTCCGGAAGCCACGACCCGGTGGCGTTGTACGCCTTCTCTCCCGCCAGGACCTCCCGCCACTCCACCTTCCGTGAGCCTCCGTATGCCTTCTCGACGGCGGCGTCGAACACCCGGACGGCCGCCGCCCAGATGTCGGGCCCGATGCCGTCGCCCTCGATGAACGGAAGGATCGGGTCGTCCGGTACCTGGAGACCGCCGGGACCCATCGTGATCGGTGTGGCCATGTGTCGCTCCTCAGGTTTGAGATCTGGGTGAGACACTAGTGGCGCCGCCCGGGGCGGCTTCCCCCCTGCGGCCGACCGACTTCGGGCAGAATCGGGGACCGATGACCCTCGTCCAGTTGCTCGGCGGACGCGAGTTCCGCAGGCTGTTGACCTCCCAGCTCATCTCGAATCTGGGAAGTGGCCTGGCCACCGTCGCGCTCTTGGCCCTCGTCTTCGACCTCACCGGGTCGGCAACGGCGGTGGGCGGGGTGCTCGCCCTGCGCCTCGTCCCCGGGGCGGTCGCCGGACCCCTCGGAGCGCGACTCTCACGCCGGTGGGACCGCAAACGCACCCTCCTGTTGATGGACGGGGTGCGGGTCGGGTTCGCGGCGCTGCTCCCCTTCGTCCCTCAGGTCTGGTGGGTGCTGGGCTGGGTGCTCGCCTCCGAGGTCGCCGCCCTCGTCTATCTCCCGGCCCGCGACTCGGTCGTCGGCGATCTGGTGCCCGACCGGGACGAGCTCCCCGTGGCGAACGGTCTGATGCTCGCCGCCACCTACGGGACCCTGCCCCTCGGGGCGGGGATCTTCGCCCTGTACGCCGCGACGATCGGCCCGGCCCTCCACGGCATCCCCGGCGGACATCTGGCACCGGTCTTCTGGGCCGACGCCGCCAGCTACGCCCTCTCGGTGCTCCTCATCGCCCGGACGGCCATCCCGGCCGACCGAGACGACGAGACCGCCGACCTCCTCCCCAGGTTCCGAGACGCCTGGCAGATCCCGCTCGTGCGGCGCACCACCGGGCCGGTCGTGGCCGCCGCGTTCGGTCTGGGAACGGTCTTCTCGCTCGGCATCGTGTTCGCGGTCGACACGTTGGGGGCTTCGGAAGCCCAGTTCGGGACCTTCGTGATCCTCTTCGGTGTCGGGGCCGGGCTCGGGGTGGGCCTGATGCATCTTCGCCCGCCGCCGAACCACCTGGAGGCGATGTGGCGGGGCCTCGGAACCCTCGGGGCGGTGCTGGTCGGCATGAGCCTGGCCCCGGCGATCGGCCTGGCCCTCGTCGCCGCGGTGCTGTTCGGGGCGGCCGCCACCTACGCGATCGTGGCCGCCATCTCGGCGCTGCAGGTGGAGTTGGACGGGCGACCCCGCCTGTTGGCCTTCACCGCGTTCCACGTGTTGCTACGCCTGGCCCTCGCCGCCGGAGCCCTTGTCGCCGGAGCCGTCGCCGAGCTGCTGGCCGTGGCCGGCGGCATCGACCCGGTGCGCATGGTGATGGCCGGGGGAGGCGGTGTGGTGGTCGTCGCGGTGATGTGGCATCGATGGGCCGGACGTTGAACGAACCTCGCCCACATCCCCCCGGTGATCCGGATCGCTCCGGTGATCTCGATCGCCGGCCCCCGAAGGGAGCGACGGGAGGTTCGGGTGCGGTCGAGGAGGGCTTCGGTGCTCAGCATGGGTGATCTCCTGGCTCGTCCCACCCCCATCGGCCCG
>JALSJV010000092.1 GCA_026989215.1 Acidimicrobiia bacterium
GGACGTCCTGGCCGAGCTGGTTCGTCCCCAGGGGAAATCCCCGACCCGCCACCGCGCCCTCTCCGTCGACCGGACCGACCATCACCAGACCCGGATGATCGTCCAGCACGCGCGCGAGCTCGGACGACGACCCCACGACGGCGACGGTCTCCCCCGCCTCCAGCCCTCTGAGCGCCTCGTCCAGCGTCTCGTGACGAACCACTCGGATCCGCAGCCGCTCGTCACCACCATCCGCCCGCAGTCGTTCGGTGACCCTGGCGGCGGCGTCACGTACCGCCTCAGAAGATGGTGTTCCCTGGACTACTCCGACCTTGATCCGCTCCTCGGAGACGAGATCCGCCAGCTCGTTCACACCGCTCCCGGCGGGAACCACGAGCGCCTCCAGTTCTGGCGCCTCCCCAGGGGCGAGCAGGCGCGGTCCGACCTGCTCCCGGGGATCGTGGGGGGCGAACACCCCGGGTACGAGGGCGAGGACCACGAACCCGGCGACGAGCATCGAGGAGATGGCGACGAACCACCAGTCGGCCCGGTACCAGCGACGAGCTCGCAGGATCCGACGGACGAGACCGATCCGCTCCAGGTCGGTCCGCCAGGCCGGCACTTCCGGTGGTGCCGCGGTCACGTCAGTACCTCACCCGGGGATCGAGCAACGAGTAGAGGATGTCGACGAACAGCGAGATGAGCGCGACGAACAGAGCGAACATCGTGATGACGCTCTGAACGGCCGTGTAGTCGCGGACCGAGATCCGTTCGACGAGGTAGCGCCCCATCCCCGGCCAGGCGAAGACGGTCTCGGTGAGCACGGCCCCCGCCAGCAGGATCGCCACTTGGAGCCCGATGAGGGTGATGACGGGGATCATGGCGTTCTTGAGGGCGTGGCGGTACACGACGACCCGTTCCCGAATCCCCCGGGCCCGAGCGGCGGTCACGTAGTCCTGCTGGAGTGTCTCGATCACGTTGATCCGGGTGAGGCGGAGGAATACCCCGCTGAGGATGAGCCCCAGGGTGACGGCCGGGAGTACGAGATGGCGCAGGACGCTCCTGAAGGCCGCCCAGTTGCCGCTGATGAGCGTGTCCACCAACAGCATGTTCGTCGTCCGCTCGACCGTGGTGCCGATGACGGCGTCGATGCGGCCCGCCACCGGGAACCAGCCGAGCTTCACTGCGAAGACGAGCTGGAAGAGCAGCCCCAGCCAGAAGATGGGCATGGAGTAGATGACGACGCCGTACATGCGAAGGGCGTAGTCGGGCGCGCGTCTTCGGTGGGCCGCGGCGTAGGTACCGAACAGCAGACCGATGCCCAGGGCGAGGATCGTCCCCGGGATCACCAGCTCGAGGGTCGCCGGGAATCGCTCGCCCATCTCGTCGACGATGCGGCGCTGACCCCCGACGAGGGACCTGCCGAAGTCGAGGGTGACCACGTCCCCCAGGAACCTGCCGTACTGGACGATCAGGGGATCCTCCAGGCCGAGCTCCGCCCGCAGTCGGGCCTTGAGCTCGGGACTCCCCTTGGGGCCGAGGGACGAGGTGACCGGATCACCAGGGATGATCCGTAGCACCAGGAAGACCAGGGAAGCGAGGATGAAGATCATCGGGATCGTCAGGCCGATCCGTGTGATCACGTAGCGGCGCAGTCCGCCACTTCCGCGGACGAAGACGTAGAGGAGGAGGACGGCGGCGGGGACCCCGATGATGAGGAAGACGATCGACAGTGGATGCATGGGGCGGAGCGAACGGTGAGGGCGGAGCGGGCCCCGCCCCCACCGTCGACGATCACTTGCTCGTGTTCAAGAGGGCGTAGTTGAAGTCGAACGCGGGTCCGATGTTGAGGGACTCGGGGCTCCCGGCGGTGACGTCGCCGGAGATGTAGTCCCAGTAGACCACGTGCTCGGCCTCGAACCACATGGGAATGGTCACGACCAGATCGGCGTAGACCTCCTGGGCCTGTTGGTACAGCTCGGCCCGAGCTTCCTGGTCCGAGGTGGTCCCCGCCCGCTTCAGCAGGTCGACGAGCTGGGCCGACAGATCGTCGATCGGCTCGCCGGTGTCCGGGTCGGTGACGTTGGTCCCGAGTCCTCCGTTGAGCACGAAGGGCTCCAGGTAGTTGCTCGGATCCGGGTAGTCGAAGAACCAGCCGAGGAGCGACACCGCGAAGTCCGCTCCACCGATGACGGCACCGACGTACGTGGACCACTCCTGGGCGTTCAGGCTCACCTCGATCATCCCGGTCGCCTCGAACTGCTCCTTGAGCACCTGCATCGTGTCGGCGACCGTTCCGCCGTAGTGCTCCGGCGGATAGTTGAGGGTGAGCTGGAGCTTGTTCGACTCGCTGAACCCGGCGGCTTCGAGGGCCGCTCGGGCAGCGTCCAGATCCGGCGACCCGTAGACGTCGTCGAAGGCCTCACTGGCACCGAGGAATCCGGGTGGCACCATCGAGTACAGCGGTTCCCAGGTTCCGCCCGAGACGCGATCGACGATGTCGTCGCGATCGATGGCATAGGCGAGGGCCTTGCGCACGTTGGCGTCATCGGTCGGGGACAGGGTGTGGTTGATGATCAGATACCGGATCGATCCGCCGGGAACGGTGGCGACGTTGAGCCCGTCGACGCTCTCGAGCTGGTCGAGAAGGTCGGGCTGGGCGATGGTGCGCCAGGCGACATCGATCTCACCGTTCTGGATCGCCAGCGCCATCGTCTGGGCGTCGGCGAAGTCACGGATGATGATTCGGTCCACCTTCGGCTTCTCCCCGTGGTAGTAGGGATTCGGCTCGAGGACCGTCTGCTCTCCCAACACGTAGTCGGTGATGATCCAAGGGCCGACCCCATAGATCGGTGGGTCCGGGAACTCGTTCAGCGCGTCCTCCGGGAAGATGTCCGGATGGGTCGGCATGTACGGGGCCCCGGTGACCACCTGCGGGAAGAACCCGAAGGCGTCCTTCAACGTGAACACGACCGTGCTCGAATCGGGGGCTTCGACGCTCTCGATGAAGGGCGTTCCGAGGGCACCTCCGACACCGCCCGACCCTTCGAGGGTGAGCATCCGGTTGATGTGCCGCACGTACAGCTCGGCGGTCAGCGGCAGCCCGTCGCCGAACTTGACATCGGGTCGGAGCTTGAAGGTGTAGGTCTTTCCGTCCTCGGAGACCTCGTAGCTCTCGGCGATGCCCGGCACGAGGTCCGTCGTCCCCGGCGCGAACTTCAGCAGGGCCTCGCCGGTGTTGCGGATCAGCTCCCAGTCGCGCACCGAGTAGGCGTCGGCCGAGTCCAGCTCGGCGATCGTGTCGGTCGTCCCGATGATGATCGTCTTCGGCCCAGCTTCGGGTGCCGGGGTCGTGGTGGGCGCTGCAGTCGTCGTGGTCGTATCCGGAGCCGCGGTCGTGGAGCTCGTCCCCTCGGCCGCCGGCTCACCGCCCCCGCAGGCCGCCGCCACCAGGGCGAGCACCGCCAGCAGGGCCGACCATGTGGATCGGCGTCTCATCGATTCCTCCCTCTCTCGCGTATGGCGTCAGGGACAGGTGCCGACTGCCCCGTGACCTCCCCACGCTAACCGACTTCCGATCCGACGGCGCACACCTCCTCCACCGAGTACCACCGCCCGCTCCGATGGGGACTGATAGCGTTGATCGGATGGAAGTCCTCACCGCCGAACGCCTCTGGTCCATCCCCCGCGTGGGGAGCCCCGTGGCCGCCGGGCAGCGCCTCGTCGTCCCCGTCACGACCTACGACCTGGTCGAGAACCGGGGATGGACCCGCCTCCATCTCGTCGACCCCCTCACCGGCTCCGCCCGGCCCCTCACCGCGCCCCGAACCGACGCGACCCGCCCGGCCGTCGACGCCCGTGGACGCCGGGTGGCCTTCCTCCGGGAGGTCGACGGTGCGCCGCAATGCCATGTGTTGGGCCTCGACGGAGGCGAGGCCGAACGGGTCACCGACCTTCCCCTGGGTGTCCGAGCCGTCCGCTGGCTCCCCGACGGCTCGGGCCTGGTCCTCGTCGTCCCGCTCCTGGTCGGACATCTCACCCCGGAGGCCACACGAGACGAGCTGGAGCGTCGCCGAAGCTCCAAGGTCCACGCCCACGTCACCGAGGATGCGGTCTACCGCTACTGGGACAGGTGGCTCGACGACGGCGAAGTCCCCCACCTGTTCACCCTGGATCTGACCTCGGGAGACCTCGTCGACCTCACCCCCGAGGCGACCCGGTGGTGGCGCTGGCCCGCCACCACCGACCCGGGCGCCGACTTCGACGTCGCCCCCGACGGGTCCGAGGTGGCCTTCGTCGCCGACCGATCCGATCCCCCCCACCGGGAGCTGCGCTGGACGCTGTACCGGGTGCCGATCGACGGGGGCGCCGTCGAGGAACTCACCCCCGAGCTCACCGGGCACGTCCATCGGCCCCGCTACACCCCCGACGGCACGACCCTCGTCTACGGGATGCAGCGGATCCCCGACTTCTACGCCGATCGGGTCCGCCTCGTCGCCCTCGACCGGGCCACGGGCCGGCATCGGGTGCTCACCGAGACCTGGGACCGATCGGCCGCCGAGTGGGTGGTCGGCGACACCGACGTCGTGTTCGTCGCCGAGGACCGAGGCCGTCGCCCGCTCTGGCGGATGTCCCTCGACGAGGAGACACCGAACCGGATCGCCGACGGAGGGACCTTCGCCGCCCCCGTGATCACCGAAGACGAGACCCTGTGCGCCCTCGGCCACGGCCTCCTCCACCCTCCCGAGATCGTGCGGATCGACGGGGCGGGGGCGACCCCCATCACGGACTTCACGAAGTCGGCACTGCACGACCTCGACCTGGGGCGGATGGAGGAGATCACGGTGGTCGGCGCCGACGACGATCCCGTCCAGGTGTTCCTGGTCCATCCGCCCCGGCCACGTTCCGAGCCTCCGCCCCTCGTCCACCTCATCCACGGCGGCCCCCACGGGTCGTTCGGCGACGGGTGGCATTGGAGATGGTCGGCTCCCGCCTTCGCCGCCGCCGGATACCTCGTCGCCATGGTCAACTTCCACGGCTCCACCGGATTCGGCCAAGAGTTCGCCGCCTCGATCCACGGCCGATGGGGAGATCAGCCCCTCGTCGACATCGAGGCGGTCACCGACCATCTCGTCGACACCGGCCGGGTGGATCCCGACCGGCTCGCCCTCGCCGGCGGCTCCTACGGGGGGTACCTGACCACGTGGATCACCGCCACCGTCGACCGGTATGCGTGCGCGGTGGCCCACGCCGCCGTCACCGACCTGCCCGGGATGTACGCGTCCGACATCACCATGGGGCGGGCCCGCAACTACGGAGCGGAGATCTGGGAGGACGTCGAGCGGGTGCAGCGCTGGAGCCCCCATGCCCACGCCGCCGGGTACTCGACCCCGACCCTGGTGATCCACGGGGGACGGGACTACCGCGTCCCGGAGGGCCAGGGCCTCGAGTTGTACGGCGTCCTCAAGGCGAAGGGGATCCCCGCCCGACTCGTCTACTACCCGGACGAACACCACTGGATCCTCAGCCCGGCCAACTCGCTCCACTGGTACGACCAGGTCCTGGAATGGCTCAACCTCTACTTGAACTGAAAGGTCTTACGCGCCAGATGGTACGCAAGACGGTTTTGTCATTCTCGGAGGAGCCGTGACCACCGTGGTCGTGCTCGCCGGAGGCGCCCCGGTGGCTCCCGGCACCCTGGAAGAGCTCCCAGAGTCCTCCCTCGTGATCGCCGCCGACTCGGGTCTCGATCGGGCGATGGAGCTCGGCCTGGCCGTCGACCTCATCGTCGGAGACCTGGACTCGGCCTCTCCCCCGGCCCTCGCCGCCTACGCCCAGGTCCCACGGGAAGAGCATCCCCGGGACAAGGACGCCACCGACCTCGATCTGGCGCTGCAGGCCGCCGACCGTGCCGGCGCCCAGCGCGTCGTCGTCGTCGGAGGCCACGGTGGCCGTCTCGACCACCTCCTCGCCAACGCCGCGCTCCTGTGCGCACCGCGCTTCGCCCACCTCGACATCGAATGGGTCGCCGGCCACGCCCGAGTCCGCGTCGTCCACGACGCCGTCGAGCTCCACGGCTCCGTCGGCGAGACGGTCTCCCTCGTCCCCTTCGGGGGACCCGTCCACGGGGTCACCACCACCGGCCTGCGTTGGAGACTGGACCACGAAGACCTGGATCCGGGCTCGACGCGGGGAGTCAGCAACGAATTCGTCCGACCCGTCGCCACCGTGCGCGTCGACGCCGGGACGCTGCTCGCCATCAAGCCGTCGGCGCTGCTCACGTGACGCCGCGACGGGACTCCACCTCCGGGTTGGCGCAGTGTACGAGGGGCTCACCACGCAGGCCCCGCCGCAGGTTCTCGACCGCCAGCTCGGCCATCGCCCGACGAGTCCGGACCGAGGCCGAACCCAGATGGGGGATGATGAGACAGTTGGGGAGCCCGACCAGGGGGTGGTCGGCGGGGATCGGCTCCGGCTCGGTGACGTCGAGGGCGGCCCGTCCGATCCATCCCTCCACGAGCGCCTCGTACAGCGCCTCGTGGTCGACGAGCCCACCTCGGGCGACGTTCACCAGCGTCGCATCGGACTTCATCAGCCGGAGCTCGTCGAGTCCGATGAGATGACGCGTCTCCGAGGTGAGCGGCGCGGTGAGGACGACGTGATCGGACTCGGCGAGCAGGTCGGCCAGGGACCGGTAGGCGACCCGAAGCTCGGCCTCGAGATGAGGTTTGCGATGTGGCCCCGCGTAGAGCACCCGCATCCCGAACCCGGAGGCTCGCCGGGCCACCGCGGCGCCGATCCGGCCGAGCCCCACGATCCCGAGCGTCGTGTCGAAGAGATCCCCGCCCAGCAGGAGGCCGGGATCCCACGGCCCCCAACGCCCCGCCCGCACGTGGTCTCGACCTTCGGGCAGACGCCGAACGGCGGCCGCCAGCAACGCCCATGCGGTGTCGGCGGTGGTCTCGGTGAGGACGCCTGGGGTGTGCCCGACCGGGATCCCCCGGGTGGTACACGCCTGGAGGTCGATGTTGTCCACCCCCACCGCCATCTGGGACACCACCCGGAGGCGGGGAGCGGCATCCAGCAGCTCCCGGTCGATGCGATCGGTGAGCATCGAGAGCAGCCCCTCCGCCTCACCCACCCGCGTCATCAGCTCGGACCGGGGCATGGGCCCGTCGCCCTCCCAGACCCCGACGATGCACCCTTCGAGGGCGTCCAGCACCCCGGGGAGGAGTCTGCGGGTGACGAGTACCTTCATCTCGGCCCCGAGGGTATCGCCCGACGGGCCGCTCAGTCCCGACGGATCGCCACGATCGTCTCGAAGGTGACCGGACCCCGCGGCCAGAGCCGAACGAACCGACGGCCCTCGATGCCACATCCCGCCGCGGCCAGGTCCGGCTCCAGGTCGAAGCGGGGCAGCCACGGTGTGAGACCCTGGATCGCGCTGAAACCGTAGGCCAGCCCGTGGTAGACGTACCAGAACGCCCGGGCCGGAGCCGAGCCCCGTGGAGCGCCGGTGTCGGCGACGAGGAGGCGCCCGCCGGACCGAAGGAACTCGACGACCCGGGCCACCGCCTCCCGACGCCGCCCGTCGGGGAAACAGCCGAAGAGGAAGTTGGCGACCACGACGTCGAACGGGCGCTCGGGCACGTAGGCGAAGAGGTCCGACACGACGAAGGTGCCCTCCCGTCCCGCCGCGTCGAATCGACGCCGCACCCCCTCCACCATCCTCGGTGACAGATCCAGACAGGTGACCTGCGCGCCCAGCTCGGCGGCGGCCACCGCGTCGTCCCCGGGACCCACCCCCACGTACAGGACCCGGTCCCCCGCACTCAGGTGGGCGAGCTGTGCGCGTTTCATCTGGCCCACCCGGCCCAGGGACCAGAGGTTGGCGAGGAGCTCATAGACCGACGCGACCCGGTCGAAGGTGGGTTGCCGTGACATCTCCGTCCCCGACGACCGGGCCAGCCTAGAGCGGAGCGTCGGGGTGTCAGGCGAAGGACCCGAGGGTGTTCTCCGTCCAGTCGAGGGCGTCGATGTACGACCTGGCGATGGCCTTCGGTTCCACCCCCAGATCCGGCAGGTTCGCCCAGGCGGCGCGCTCGTAGGCGATGGCCGCCTCCAGCACCTGGCCCTTGTGTCCCTCTCGGTCCACCAGGGCCGCCCGAACGTCGTCGGCCAGCGGCAACGTCCGGATCACCTCCCGCAGCGGCTGGTCGGTGAGGGCGTCGAGAACGGAGAAGATCCCGACGGTGAAGTAGCTCGCGGGGTCGGGCCTGCCCGTCTGGGTGGCGAGGAGTTCGCACATGCGGGCCCGGGTGAGCCCGATACTCAGCAGCTCCCGGGGCTTGTGGTCGAAGGCGGCGAGCACGAGCACCGAGACGAGCTCGATGATGCGGCGGGTGCCGAGCATCACCACCGCCTCCCGGATGGAGCTGATCTGGCGGGTCAACCCCACCGACGCCGAGTTGAGGATGCGCAGGAGCTGATAGCTCACCGTGGCATGGGTCTCGATCTGGCGGGCGATCCGCTCCACCGTCGCCTGGTCGCTGTGGAGCTCGGCGAGGAGCGCGACGAGCTGGCTCCTGCCGGCGTCGAGACGGCGCCCGGCAACGAGCTCGGGACGGGCGAAGAAATAGCCCTGGAACAGCTCGAAGCCGAGCGCCTCACACAGCTCGAACTCGTCCTGGGTCTCGACCTTCTCGGCGAGCAGGGTCACGTCCGACATCCGCAGCTTCCGCACCGTCTGGCGGAGCTCGTCGGGGGTCAGTCCCATGATGTCCACCTTGACGACGTCCACGTAGGGCAAGAAGGCATCCCGGTCGTGGCCCGGCCGGTAGTCGTCGAGGGCGAGCTGATACCCGAGGTCTCTGAGCTCCTTCACCGCCGCCAAGACCTCGGGGTCCGGCTCGACGTCCTCGAGGATCTCACCCCCGACCCGGTCGGGCGGGAACGCCAGCAGCGCACGCTCGACGATGAGGTCCCGGGGAAGGTTCACCCATCCCGGGAGGCCCGACAGGAGATCGGGGAGCTCCACGTCCACGAAGGCTCCCGCCAGCACATGGGCCGTGGCGGCCGACCCGTCGGCGAAGCGTGCCTCGGTGGCCGGTCCGGACCGGTAGAGCACCTCGTAGGCGCGCACCCGGCGGCGCCGATCCAGGATGGGTTGGCGAGCGAAGTAGGTGTCGATCAGCACGGTGGCCCTCCTGGCTTCCCAGGTCGGCCGCCGGCCGTGGGACTTTCGGACCCCGATCAGGCCTTCCAGAGGGCGGCGTTGGCGAGCACCGGTGACCCCCGCTCCTCGGTGCGGGCCTCGACCACCACCCGCTCCCCCTCATCCCAGACCCGCGTCACGATCGTCTCCCCGGGATAGACGACGCCGGCGAACCGGGCCCGGTACCGGCCGACGGCGGAGACGTCCCCTTCGAAGATCCCGTCCACCACCGCCTTGCACACGACGCCGTAGGTGCACAACCCGTGCAGGATCGGACGGTCGAATCCACCCAGGGCGGCGAAGGCCGGGTCGGCGTGCAGCGGGTTCTTGTCCCCCGACAGCCGGTAGAGGAGGGCTTGCTGAGGCAGCGTCGGTGACGAGAAGACGGCGTCCGGCTCCCGATCCGGCGCCCGATCCTCCGAGGGCGGTCCCGGATCCCCACCCCAGCCGCCTTCCCCACGGATGAACAGGGAGGCCCGATTCGTGAACAGCTCATCCCCCGAAGAGGCGTCACGGGTGACGACCTCCACCACCACGACGGCCGCCTTCCGCTTGTCGTAGATCGCGGCGATCCGAGCCTCGTTCACCACCGACGCCCCGACGGGGATGGGCCCGGCAAGGGTGAGGTCCTGCTCCCCGTGGAGCAACATCGCCAGGTTGAAATCCATCCCCTCCACCCCGCCGACGTTGATCATCGACGCGAAGGGCGGGATGGTGGCGAAGGTCGGGAGGACCTTCAGATTCGCCTCGTAGCAGTACTCCAGCTCCCCCGGGTCCGTCGGTGGATCACCCGCCCCGATCCCCAGGTGGTAGAGGATGACCCGATCCTGATCCCAGGAGAACTCGGTGCGCGGCAGCGTGGCACCGAGCGCGGCATCGACGTCGATCGGCATCAGGCCTCCCCCGCCAGCAACGCCCCCAGCATCTGGAGCTCCTCGGTGGCGCTGCCCAGGATCCGGTACTCGGCGATGTCGCGGATCTCCTCCAGGTGGTCGCGGACTTCCTCGACGCTCGGCGTCGCCTTGGGACCGGCGAACCACCCTTGGTTCACGCCGACGAAGAACCGGGCGAACCGGCCGCCGCCGGCCGAGAAGATCTCGTGGGTGTAGGGGTTCTCCTCCGAACAGAGGTAGACGACCATCGGCATCACCTGGTCGGGATCCAGCATCTCGGCGAAGGGCCCGAGGAGGTCTTCGGTCATCCGGGTGCGGGCGACCGGGGCGATCACGTTCGACTTGATCCCGTATTTCGCCCCCTCGATGGCGAGGACGTTGGAGAGGCCGACCAGCCCCATCTTCGCCGCTCCGTAGTTGGTCTGACCGAAGTTGCCGAGGATGCCGGCGTTCGACGCCGTGAACACGAACCGCCCGTACCCCTTCTCCTTCATCACTCGATACGCCGGCTGGGAGACGTAGAAGGCGCCTCGGAGGTGAACGTCGAGGACGGCATGCACCTCCTCCCACGTGATGTTGGCGAAGCTTCGGTCCCGCAGGATCCCGGCGTTGTTGATGACGATGTCCACGGTCCCGAACGCGTCGAGGGCGGTCTGGACGATCGCCGCACCTCCCTCGGGCGTCGAGACCGAGTCGTAGTTGGCGACCGCCTCACCTCCCGCCTCCCGGATCTCGTCGACCACGACGTCCGCCGCCTTGGTCGACGCCCCGGTCCCGTCGACGGTGGCGCCCAGGTCGTTGACGACCACCCGGGCGCCGCGGCGGGCCAGCTCGCGGGCGTAGGCTCGTCCCAGCCCGCCCCCGGCCCCGGTGACGATCGCCACCCGGCCGTCGAAGGTGATGTCGGACATGGATCCTCCTTCGTCTGATCTCGCCCCGAGGCTACCGTCCCGGACGGGGGCCTCCGTCCTCGGTTTTCACGGCGTGCCCACCGAACTGATGTCGGAGGGCGGCGAGGAGCCGATCCGAGAACCCGAGCTCGTCCCGGGACTCGATCCGCTGCATGAGCGAGAGCGCGATGACGGGGGCGGCGACGTCGAGGTCGATCGCCTCGAACACCGTCCATCGCCCCTCCCCCGAATCCGGCACGTACGGCGCGATGCCTTCGAGGCCCGGATTCCCCTCCAGTGCGACCCGGGTCAGGTCGAGGAGCCAGGACCGGACCACGCTTCCATGCTGCCAGATGGCCGCCACCTGGGCGAGATCGAGATCGAACTCCTCCTTCGCCTCCATGATGGCGAACCCTTCGCCGTAGGCCTGCATGAGCCCGTACTCGATGCCGTTGTGCACCATCTTCACGAAGTGGCCCGCGCCGGTCGGACCGACGTGGCCCCACCCCAGCTCGGAGTCGGGAGCCAGGGTCTCGAACACGGTCCGGAGTCGCTCCACCACCGCGGGCTCCCCGCCGACCATGAGGGAATACCCCTCCGTCCGACCCCAGACGCCCCCCGACACCCCCACGTCCACGAGGTGGCATCCCACCTCGGCACAGGTCGCGGCTCGTCGCCGCGTGTCCCGGTAATAGGAGTTGCCCCCGTCGACGACCACGTCGTCGGGGCCGAGGAGGGGGACGAGTCCGGAGAGGACGGCGTCGACGGGAGGGCCGGCCGGCACCATCAGCCACACCACCCGCGGAGGGTCGAGACGTCCCACGAGATCGTCGATCGACGTCGCCCCTTCGACCCCGTCCGCGGCCGCCTCGGCGACGGAGGCGGCGTCGAGGTCGAACCCGACGACCTCGTGACCTCCCTCCACCAGCCGAGCCGCCATGTTGGCGCCCATCTTCCCCAGTCCCACCATTCCGATCCGCATTCGACCTCCTTCACCGAACCTCGACGCCCCGGAGGGTCAGCTCCCGTTCCAACGCGGCGACGTCGCCGTCGAACCGCACGGCGTCGATCCCCTCCGCCGACGCCCGCTCGACGTTGATCGCCCGGTCGTCCACGAACAGACACTCCGACGGATCCAGGTTCACGACGTCGACCGCCAGCCGGTAGATCTCGGGCTCGGGCTTGCGCATCCCCACGTAGCACGAGCTGAAGAACAACGGGAACCACCGTCGGAGCCCGAACCGCTCGATCCGATACTCGTTCAGTTCCCGTGACTCGTTGTTGAGCGTCGCCAGCAGGAGGCGTCCCCCGATCCGATCGACCAGATCCAAGACCTCCGGGTAGGGCTGGGAGCGACCCCACACGAAGGCCCGAAACTCGTCTCGGGTGAAGGGACGCTCACGGTGGAACACCGTCCAGTCGAGGTACTCCTCGAAGCTCATCTTCCCGGTCTCCAGATCCGCCACCACACATTCGTGACGGTCGGCGAACTCGTCGGCGTCGAGCCCGAACCGCTCGACGGCCCTCCCCCGTTGGGTGCGATCCCAGCCGTTGGTCCCGAGGACCCCGCCGACGTCGAAAAAGAGCACACGCACCGTCACCGGGGCCTCCTTTCGGCCGACTGTCCCTGCTCGACGTTACCGGGAAGCCGGACCCAACCGGCGAAACACGGAGATCGTCGTCCGGCCCGCTTGAATCGGACGCCATGTCGAACCACGACGGCGACCGCGGCGAGGCCCGGGGCGGATACCTGGCATTGCTGACCCTCGGGGCCCTCGGCGTCGTCTACGGCGACATCGGGACCAGCCCCCTCTACGCCTTCCGGGAGTCCTTGAGCGAGGCCTACGGGATCGCCGTCACCGAGGCGAACGTGCTGGGGGTCGTCTCGCTCATCTTCTGGGCGTTGGTCGTCGTCATCACCATCAAGTACCTCGTCTTCGTGATGCGAGCGGACGATCACGGTGAAGGCGGCATCCTCGCCCTCACCTCGCTCATCACCCCCCACGACCCCGCACACCGGGCTCGCCGCTGGAAGTTGATCCTGGTCGGGTTGTTCGGGACCGCACTCCTCTACGGCGACGGCATGATCACCCCGTCGATCTCGGTGCTGTCGGCGGTCGAAGGTCTGGAGATCGTCGCGCCGGACCTGGGGCGGTTCGTCATCCCCCTCGCCATCGTCATCCTCGTCGCCCTGTTCGCCATCCAGCGACGGGGAACCGCCGCGGTCGGGTCGGTGTTCGGACCGGTCATGATCCTGTGGTTCGGGACCCTCGCCACCCTCGGGATCATCCAGATCGCCCAACAACCCGGCGTCCTCGCCGCCGTCGATCCCCGCTTCGCCATCTCGTTCTTCGTCCGCAACACCGGCCGTGCCTTCCTCGCCCTCGGATCGGTGTTCCTCGTCGTGACGGGCGCCGAAGCCCTCTACGCCGACATGGGCCATTTCGGGCGGCGGCCGATCCGCCTCGGCTGGCTGACCGTGGTCATGCCGGGGCTCCTGCTCAACTACTTCGGACAAGGCGCCCTGCTGCTCGGTCGCCCCGAGGCGATCGAGAACCCCTTCTACCTGATGGCCCCCGCCTCGGTCCGGATCCCGCTGGTCGTTCTGGCGACGGCGGCCACGGTGATCGCGTCCCAGGCGCTCATCTCCGGCGTGTTCAGCCTCACCATGCAGGCCATCCAACTCGGATACCTCCCGCGTCTTCGGGTCGACCACACCTCGGAGCGGGAGTTCGGCCAGGTCTACGTCGGCGCCGCCAACTGGTCGCTGATGGTGGCCTGCGTCGGCCTCGTCCTCGGGTTCGGCTCCTCCTCGAACCTCGCCGCCGCCTACGGAGTGGCGGTGACGACGACGATGGTCATCACCACGATCCTCTTCTACTCGCTCACCCGGAGCCGCTGGCGCTGGTCGAAGCCGAAGGCCCTGGCGCTGGCCGCAGGCTTCCTCGTCGTCGACCTCGCCTTCTTCGGAGCGAACATCCTCAAAGTGCCCGCCGGAGGATGGTTCCCCCTGGTCGTGGGGATCGCCGTCTTCACCGTCATGACCACGTGGCGACGCGGCCGAGCGATCGTCCGCGACAAGCTCAGTCGGGGGCGGTTGGACGCCGCCGCCTTCGTCGACCAGGTCGCCGACCGCGACATCCTCCGGGTCCCCGGCACCGGGGTCTTCATGTTCGCCTCCGCCGGGGCGACACCCCCCACGCTCCTCGAGAACCTCCGTTTCAACCACGTCCTGCACGAGACCGTGGTGCTCCTCACCGTCGTCTACGAGCAGCGACCCCACGTCCTCCCGGCGGAGCGGTCCACGGTGATCGACCTGGGCCGCGGGTTCTTCCAGCTCATCCTCCACTTCGGGTACATGGACGAGCCCGACGTCCCCACCGCCCTCGCCGAACTCGTCTCACCCGAGCTGGGATTCGACCCCCTCGACACCGCCTACTTCCTCGGCCGGGAGACCCTCATCGTGGTGCGAGAAGGCGAGATGGCGCCGTGGCGAGAGCACCTCTTCGCCTTCCTGTCCCGCAACGTCAGCCCCGCAGCCAAGTACTTCCGCCTCCCGCCGGACCGGGTGATCGAGATCGGCGCCCTCCTGGAGATCTGATCGATGCCCCTCACCGCCAAGCGTGTCGCCGCCGTCGCCGTCGGTGGGCTCGCCGGGTCGGGTCTCCGGGCGGCGGTGGCCCTGGCCTGGCCGGTCGGGACCTCCTGGCCCTGGGCGACCTTCGCCGTGAACGTCACCGGAGCCGCCTTCCTCGGGTTCTTCATCGCCCGGATGACCCGCGCCGCCTCCCCGCCGTGGATGGTGGAGCTGTGGGGCATCGGCCTGGCCGGATCCTTCACGACCTTCTCCACCTTCGCCGTCGAGGTCTGGCGCCTGGTGGAGGTCGGCCGTCCCGCCCTGGGAGCTTCCTACGGCGTGCTCTCCGTGATCGCGGGGCTGGCGGCAGTCGTCGCCGGGACCTGGACGGGTGGTGGCCGGTGACCTGGGTCACGATCACGGTGACCGGGGCACTCGGAGCCCTCACCCGCTACGGGGTCTCCGGCTGGATCCAGCGGCGCACGACCACGTCGCTGCCGACCGGCACGTTCACCGTGAATCTGGTGGGCGCCTTCGCCCTCGGGTGGGTCGCCGGATCCGGCATCGACGGGACGGCGACCACGGCGGCCGCCGGGTTCCTGGGAGGGTTCACCACCTTCAGCACCTGGATGGTGGAGTCGTGGTCGCTCGCCGGCGAGGGCCGGCGGGGTCGACGGCGCGCCCTCGTGAACCTGGCGGCCACCCTCGTGTCCGGGGTGGCGGCGGCCGCACTTGGATACGGACTGGCGACCTGAGGAGGAGCCCGATGTTGGAGCAGGGGAGCACCCTGATGCGCATCTTCGTCGGCGAGTCCGACGAATACGACGGCAAGCCCCTGTATCAGGCGATCGTCGAGGAGCTGCGGGCTGCAGGCCTCGCCGGGGCCACGGTGCTGCGGGGTATCGAAGGGTTCGGCAAGTCGAGCGTGCTCCACACCGGTCACGTCCTCCGGCTCTCGTCCGACCTGCCGATCGTCATCGAGTGCGTGGACCGGTCCGAGCGGATCGAGGCGATCCTGCCTCGCCTCGACGAGATGATCGGCGACGGACTCCTGACCCTCGAACGGGTCGACGTCCGCATCTACCGGGCCGGCGACGGGCCCTGAGTCAGCTCTCGTAGATCGAGGCGATGGCGTCGGCGTAGCGGTCGGAGACGATCCGCCGTTTCACCTTGAGGGTGGGGGTGAGCTCTCCTCCTTCGATGGTGAAGTCCACCGGGAGGATGCGGAACGCCCGCACTGCCTCGGCCTTGGACACCAGGGCGTTGGCGGCGTCGATCGCCTGCTGGATCTCCGCCTGCAGGTCGGGATCGTCCACCAGGTCGGCGATCGTCCCCTCCTTCCCGTGCTGTCTCGCCCAGGCCTCGAAGAACTCGGGGTCGATGGTCACGAGGGCGGCGATGAAGGGACGACCGTCTCCCACGACCATCGCCTGGCTCACGAGCGGATGCGACCGGATGGCGTCCTCCAGCACGAGCGGGGCGACGTTCTTCCCACCGGCGGTGACGATGATCTCCTTCTTCCTTCCGGTGATCCGGAGGAAGCCGTCGTCGTCGAGCTCTCCGATGTCGCCGGTGTGGAACCAGCCGTCGGCGTCCAGGACTTCGGCGGTGGCGTCGGGGTTCGCCCAATATCCCTGGAAGATGCCCGGGCCCTTGGCGAGGACTTCGCCGTCGTCGGCGATCCGGATCGTGAACCCGGGAGCCGGCCGACCCACCGTGCCGATCTTCTGCGCCTGAGGGGTGTTCACGGTCAGCACCGCCGTCGTCTCGGTGAGCCCATACCCCTCCAGCACGGTGAGTCCGATCCCGGAGAAGAAATGTCCGAGGCGTTCCCCGAGGGCGGCGCCGCCGGAGATCGCGTAGCGGAGGTGGCCGCCGAAGACGGCTCGCAGCTTCCCGTAGACGAGCTTGTCGAAGACGCCGTGCAGGACCTTGGTCTTGAGCGACACCCGGCCCGCCTGACGTTGCCGCGAGTAGTCGATGGCGACGTCGGCGGCCAGGTCGAAGATCTTCGCCTTGCCGTCCTCCTCGGCCCGCTGCCGGGCCGAGTTGTAGATCTTCTCGAAGACGCGGGGGACACTGAAGACGAACCACGGACGCACCATGGACAGCTCCTCGACCAGGTTGGGGATCCCCGTCGAGTAGGCGATGCGCATCCCCTGGGCCACGCATCCCACCTGGACGATCCGAGCGAAGATGTGGGCGAGGGGAAGGAACATCAGGTTGCTCTCCCCGGGCCTCATCACGTCACTCAGGGCCCCGATCACCTGATGCATGGTGTGCACGAAGTTCCCGTGGGTGATGACACATCCCTTGGGGCGCCCGGTCGTCCCCGAGGTGTAGACCAGGGTGGCGAGGTCGTCCTGACCGACGGCCGCGGCGCGCTTCATCACTTCGTCGTCGCCGACCGACTCCCCGGCGGCGATCAACCGGTCGAGGCCGTCGCCGTCCATGGTGAAGGCGTGTTTGCAGGACCCGAGCTTGCCCGCCTGCGACTCGTAGACCTTCAGCAGCTCGTCGGTGGCGCAGATGATGGCGGTCGCCTCGGAGTTGCCGACGATCCACTCGACCTGGTCCGGCGACGACGTCTCGTAGATGGTGACCGTCGCGCATCCCGCGGCCCAGATGGCGTAGTCGAGCAGGGTGAACTCGACCCGGGTCGGGGAGAAGATGCAGATGCGGCTGCCCGGCTCGATCCCCAACCCGATGAACCCCGCGGCCAGGCGCCGTACCTTCTCGGCGAACTCGACGCTCGTGATGTCGACGAAGGTGTCGCCGTCCCGGTAGGCAAGGGCCGCCCGTTGAGGGTGGAGACGCTCGTTCTCCCAGACGCGTGTGGTGAGGTTCTCGCCGGGATCGACGTCGACGAGGGGCGGTGTGGTGAACTCCTGCATGGCTCCTGCTTCTCCCGGGATGACGGCTCCAACATACCTCAGGAGACGATGCCACGGGCCCGGAGGTCCTCGATCTCGTCCTCGCTCCGTCCGAGCTCGGTGAGCAGGGCGACGGTGTCGGCCCCGGGTTCGGAGCCCGGCGACGGACGCGAACGCTCCGAGAATCGGGGAGCCGGCCCGGGCTGGCGTACCCCTCCGACCTCGAGGAAGGTCTCCCGAGCCCGGAGGTGGGGATGGTCGGGCGCCTCGGCGAGGCCGAGCACCGGTGCGACGCAGGCATCGGTCCCGGCGAAGACCGCCTCCCATTCGTCCCGAGTCCGCGTCCGGAACACCTCGGTGAACCGCTCCCGAAGCGTCGGCCACCCCGTGGGGTCGTACTGGGGCGGGAGCTCGTCGTCCGCCAGGCCCAGCCCTTCCAGCAGCTCCGCGTAGAACTGCGGCTCCAAGGCGCCCACTGCCACGTAGCGGCCGTCGGCACATTCGTAGGTGTCGTAGAAGGGGGCTCCGCCGTCGAGGAGGTTGACGCCACGGACGTCCTGCCACATCCCGAGGCCGAAGAGCTCGTAGATCGGGGTCATGAGCAGCGCCGCGCCGTCGACCATGGCGGCGTCCACGACCTGGCCCCGCCCCGTACGGGTCACCTCCAACAGCGCCGCCACCATGCCGAAGGCGAGGAGCATCCCCCCACCCCCGTAATCGCCGACGAGGTTGAGCGGCGGGACGGGACGGTCGCCACCGATGGCGCCGAGGGCGCCCGTGAGGGCGATGTAGTCGATGTCGTGTCCGGCGGTGGAGGCCAACGGTCCCTCCTGCCCCCAGCCGGTCATGCGGCCGTACACGAGACGGGGGTTCCGTTCGAGGCAGACACCGGGGCCGACCCCGAGACGCTCGGCCACCCCGGGCCGATACCCCTCGATGAGTCCGTCGGCGCCCGCGACCAGATCCAAGACGATCTCGACCCCTTCCGGCTGCTTCAGGTCGACGGCGATCGAGCGTCGACCGCGGCCGGTGATCCGTGGCATGGGGAGGGCGCCGGGCCCGGGTCGATCCACTCGGATGACGTCGGCACCGTGGTCGGCCAACACCATGGCGCAGAACGGCCCCGGGCCGATCCCGGCCAGCTCGACGATGCGGATCCCGGCGAGTGGTCCTGACATCGGACGCAGAGTAGATCGTCGTCGTCGACGGCGACTACCGTCTCGACCCATGGCACGACTCGACGGGAAGGTGGCGCTCGTCACCGGTTCTGCCAGCGGGATCGGGGCGGCGACGGCCAGGACCCTCGCCGCCGAAGGCGCCACGGTGGTGGTGAATTCGATCCGCTCGGTCGCCGAGGGCATGGCCCTCGCCGAGGAACTGGGGGGCCTGTACGTCCAGGCCGACGTCTCCCTGGAATCCGACGCCCTGCGGCTGGTCCACGAGACGGTGGAGTTCGGCGGTCGCCTCGACGTCGTGGTGAACAACGCCGGGACCACGCGGGTGATCCCCTTCCCCGACCTCGACGCCGTCACCGACGAGGACTGGGACCGGATCCTCGGCGTCAACCTCCTCGGCACCTGGTACGTGACCCGGGCCGCGGTCCCCGCCCTGCGGGAACACCGTGGCTGTGTGGTCAACGTCACCTCCATCGCCGGGATCCGAGCCCTCGGATCGTCCATTCCCTACGGCGTCTCCAAGGCCGCCACCAACCACCTGACCCGACAGCTCGCCCATGCCCTCGGCCCCGAGATCCGGGTCAATGCCGTCGCCCCGGGACTCGTCGACACCCCCTGGACCGCCGACTGGGACGAGGTCCGCGCCCAGGTCCGAGCCACCGCCCCCCTGCGACGCTCGGGGACGCCCGACGACATCGCCGCCGCGGTGCTCGGGCTGGTCCTCGCCCCCTACACGACGGGCGCCATCGTCGTCGCCGACGGAGGCCTGACCCTGTGACCGATCTGCCCCGGATCGATCCGACGCTCTTCGGCGTCGATGCGATCGACGCCGAGACCGCGGCGTTCAACGCCGAGCTGGAGAAGCTGCTGGCGTCGCTCCCTCCGCTGTGGGAGAGCGATCCGGTCGAGGCCCGGCGAGCCCGAGAGGAGGGACGATCCGCCTTCGGGCCACTCCAGCTCTCGGAGCGAGCGGAGACGAGGACCATCGCCGGGCCCGGCGGCGATCTGGGTCTCCGCCTCTTCGTCCCGTCCGAGCCCCGGGGGGTGTATCTCCACCTCCACGGCGGTGGATGGGTGCTGGGAGGCGCCCACCATCAGGACCCTCGCCTGGAGCTCCTCGCCGACACCTGTGAGGTGGCGGTGGTCTCCGTCGACTATCGACTCGCCCCCGAACATCCCTACCCGGCGGCTCCCGACGACTGCGAGGCGGCGGCGGTCTGGCTGAAGGAGCATGCCCTGGAGGAGTTCGGGACCGACACGCTCCTCATCGGAGGCGAGTCGGCGGGAGCCCATCTGGCGGCGGTGACCCTCCTCCGGCTGCGCGACCGACACGACGACGTCGGCTTCGTCGGCGCCAACCTCGTCTACGGCGTCTACGACCTTCGGCTCACCCCGTCGGCCCGGCGGTGGGGCGACCGGTCCCTGGTGCTCGATACCCCCACGATGCGGTGGTTCATCGACCACTTCGTGGCGCCCGACCTCCGTGACGATCCGGACGTCTCACCCCTGTTGGCCGACCTGAGGGGGCTGCCTCCGGCCCTGTTCACCGTCGGGACCGAGGACCCCCTCCTGGACGACACGCTCTTCATGGCCGCCCGCTGGACGGCGGCGGGGAACCAGGCGATCTCAGCCGTCTACCCCGGCGGCGCCCACGCCTTCGACGCCTTCCCCACGGACCTGGGACGGTCCGCGCTGCTCCGCATGCACGCCTTCATCCGTACCCGACTCGCCTGACGGCCCCTCCCGGAGCTCCTCCACCAGTTCGTGCCGATGGAGGGTGGTGGAGGCGAGGGCCTGCAGGATGGCCGCCACCGGCAACGCCAACACGGCCCCGATCCCCCCGAGGATGGAGGCGCCGGCGATGACCGCGCCCACCGAGACCGCCGGGTGCAGCGACATGGTGCGTGCAGTCACCCTGGGGGCGATCAGGTAGTTCTCCACCTGCTGGTAGGCGACGAGGGCTCCCACCACCCACAGGGCCGTGCCCGGACTCTGGACGAGGGCCACCAGTGCCGGCAGGACGAGGGCGATGTAGGTGCCGATCACCGGAACGAACTGGCTCAACACCCCCACCCACATCCCCAGGGCGATGGCGAAGGGAACGTCGAGGAGCGTCAGCACCCCGGTCGTGAACACGGCCGCCACCGCCGCCAGGACCGCGCGCGAGTAGATGTAGCCGCCGGTCTTGTCCACCGAGATCTCCCAGATCCGGAGGGCGATGCGCTGGCGGGCGGGCGGGAGGAAGGCCAGCAGGATCCGACGCATCTTCGGTCCCTCGGCGACCATGTAGAAGGAGAACAGGCCGATGGTCACGAAACGGAACACCAGGCCCAGGATCGTGTTGCCCACCGCGAACACGCCGCCGGCGACGTCGCCCCCGAACCTCCCCACGAGGGAGCCGAGGTCCTGGAACTCCGACGCCGTCTCCGGGTTGACGAGCTGGATGTCCCCGAAGCGTTCGACCAGCCCCTGGAGGTTCTCCAGATAGGTGGGGATGTTGGCGACGAGCTGGGAGGCCTGACTCACGAAGAGAGGGACGAGCGCCGCCACGAAGCCCATACCGAGCAGGAACGCGACGACGAAGACGACGCCCGTCGCCACCCCTCTCCTCCATCCCCTCCTGGCGAGCCGCTGAACCGCGGGCTCGAGGGCGACGGCGACGAAGAGCGACACGAACAGCATGAAGACCAGGGTGCGGATCCGAACGAGCACCCAGAGCAGGGCGGAGACGGCGAGGAGCACCGCGACGATGGAGAGCACCGCCCGCGGCAGCCACGGCGGAGCCTGCTGGGATGGGGGCTGAGCCGTCACCCGCCGCAGGCTACCCGCCGACGTCCTCCGGATCGACCGGTCGGCCGCTCCCTGCTGCGTATCCTCGAACCCGCCGAACAAGGGAGGACCCGTGGACCCCATCGTGTGGAGACCCGACCCCGATCGGGTGGCCAGATCGAACACCCGGCGTTTCATGGAGACCTACGGGATCGCCACCTACCCGGAGCTGGTGGAGCGCTCCGTCTCCGACCCCGAATGGTTCTGGGACGCGGTCGTCGAGTTCCTGGGCATCCCGTTCCAACGTCCCTACACCCACGTCCGCGACCTCTCCCGGGGGAGACCATGGGCCCGGTGGTTCGTCGACGGTCGAGTGAACCTCTCCCAGGTGTGCGTGGATCGGTGGGCGGCCTCCGATCCCGACCGGGTCGCGGTCCTCTCCGAACGGGAGCAGGGCGGCGAACCGGGTCGCCTCACCTTCGGCGAGCTGGCCGATCGGGTCTCCCGACTCGCCGGCGCCCTTCGCGACCTCGGTGTCGGCCACGGTGATGCGGTCGCGGTCTACCTCCCCATGTCCGCCGAGGCGGTGGTGTCCCTCCTCGCCATCGCCCGGCTGGGCGCGGTCTTCATCCCCATCTTCAGCGGCTACGGCCACGAGGCGGTCGCCACCCGACTCCTCGACCCGAAGCCGAAGGTGCTGATCACCGCCGACGGGTTCATGCGCCGAGGCCGCCCGGTCGCCATGAAGGAGACCGCCGATCGGGCGGCGGCGGACGCAGGCGGCGTCGACCATCTCCTCGTCGTCCGCTACGTCGATCGATCCGACACCCCGTGGGCGGAGGGTCGAGACGTCTTCTGGGACGACGCCCTCGACGCCGCCGCGCCGGTCGCCGCCGTCGACACCGACGCCGAGGACCCCGTCTTGATCGCCTATACGTCGGGGACGACGGGGCGCCCCAAGGGGGCGGTCCACGTCCACGGCGGGCTGACCGTGAAGCTCGCCCAGGAGGGTGCGTTCCAGGCGGATCTCCACCCCGACGACGTGCTCATGTGGGCCACCGACATGGGATGGATCATGGGGCCGTGGATGGTGGTGGCGGGCCTGGCGAACGGAGCCGCGATCGCCACCTTCGACGGCGCTCCCGATCATCCCGGACCGGACCGCCTCTGGGCGATCACCGAGAAGCTCGGCGTCACCTTCCTCGGCATCTCCCCCACCCTCATCCGGGCGCTGCAGCCCCACGGGGCGGAGACGGCCCGGCGCCACGACCTGTCGAGCCTGCGGGGGTTCGGCTCGACCGGGGAGCCGTGGAACCCGGACCCGTGGTGGTGGCTGTTCCGGGAGGTCGGTGACGAACAGATCCCGATCGTCAACATCTCCGGCGGGACCGAGATCGGCGCCTGCATCCTGTCGGTGAACCTCCTCCAGGGGATCAAACCCACCTCGCTGGGGGGACCCGCCCTGGGGATGGCCGCCGACGTCTTCGACGACGAGGGCCGCCCGGTCCGGGGCGAAGTCGGCGAGCTCGTGGTGAAAGAACCCTGGCCGGCGATGACCCGCGGGTTCTGGGGTGAACCCGAGCGGTATCTCCAGACCTACTGGTCCCGGTGGCCCGACGTGTGGGTCCACGGCGACTGGGCATCGATCGACGAGGACGGCTTCTGGTACCTGCACGGACGGTCCGACGACACCCTCAACGTCGCCGGCAAACGCATCGGACCTGCCGAGATCGAGTCCGCCGCCGTCGAGCTCCCCGAGATCACCGCCGCCGCCGCCATCGGCGTCCCCGACGAGGTGAAGGGCGAGGTGGTGATGGTCTACTGCGTCCCCGCCCCCGGAATCACCGGTGACGACGACCTGGCCCGCCGGGTGTCGGATCGGGTGGCCGAGACCCTGGGCAAGGCGTTCCGCCCCAAGGAGGTACGGTTCGTCCCCGATCTGCCCCGGACCCGCTCGGCGAAGATCATGCGACGGGTGGTGAAGGCCATCACCCTCGGCGAGGACCCCGGCGACCTCTCGAGCCTGGAGAACCCGCAGAGCCTGGAGGCGCTGGAACGGACGGGAGGCGGCTCCTAGGGGCGCTCGATCGGTACCCGCACCGCGTTCCCGTACTCGGTCCAGGATCCGTCGTAGTTCTTCACCCGCCCGTACCCGAGGAGGTGGGTGAGGACGAACCAGGTGTGGCTCGAGCGCTCGCCGATCCGGCAGTACACGACCACGTCGTCGTCCGGAGCGGCGACCGCGCCGTAGATCGTCCGCAGCTCCTCGGCGCTCTTGAAGGTCCCGTCCTCGTTCGCCGCCGTCTTCCAGGGGATGTTCACCGCACCGGGGATGTGTCCACCACGCAGGGCGCCCTCGTTCGGGTAGTCGGGCATGTGGAGGCGCTCACCCCGATACTCCTCGGGAGACCGGACGTCGATGAGGGGCCGGCGGGCCTCGGACTGGGAGAGGGCGTCGGGGAGAAACGCCCGGATCGGGGCGTCGTCCCGGGTGGGGACGGGGTAGTCGCTGCGCGGGCGTCGAGGCGCCTCGGTGGTGAGCGGCCGCCCTTCGGCGATCCACTTCTGCCGCCCCCCGTCCATGAGTCGGACGTCCGGATGCCCGAACAGGCTGAACACCCAGAGGGCGTAGGCGGCCCACCAGTTGAAGTTGTCCCCGTAGAACACGACGGTGTCGGAGCGCCGGATCCCCTTCTCCGCCATCAGCTCGGCGAAGCGCTCGGGGGTGAGGTAGTCCCGGACGACGGGGTCGTTCAGTTCGGTGTGCCAGTCCACCTTGACGGCGCCCGGGATGTGCCCGGTCTCGTAGAGGAGCACGTCTTCGTCGGACTCCACGACCACCACCTCGGGATGGTCGAGATGGTCGGCGACCCATCGGGTGGAGACGATCTTCTCGGGGTGGGCGTACGCTCGAAACTTGGCGTCCGGATCGGTGGCCACGGCCATGACGGTCCTCCTGGTTCGACGGCCAGGATAAACACTACACCGGTAGTGGAAATCGATGACCGCCGTGTCCACCGCGAGGGTCCTACACTGCCCCCGTCATGACCCTTCCCCCGCGCCTCGCCCGCACCGTCGAGGTGTTTCGCTCCGCACCGCGGCAGTTCCGCACCGAGGCCCTGGTGGACTACTCGAAGCGGGTCCCGCCGCTCCCGCCGGACCTGGTCGAGCATCCGGACCGGCTCGAGCAGGTCCACGAGTGCCAGACCCCGTTCTTCCTCGCCACCCGGATCGAGGACGGCCGGGTTCGCCTCTTCTTCGACGCCCCCGCCGAGTCACCGACGATCAGGGCGTTCGCCGGGATCCTGTTCGAGGGGCTCGACGGAGAGCCGCCCGACGTGATCCTGGAGGTGCCCGACGACTTCTTCTATCAGATGGGGTTGGAGGAGATCGTCTCCCCGCTCCGGCTGCGGGGCATGGCCGCGATTCTGGCGAGGATCAAACGCCGGGTCCGCGCCGAGCTCGCCGCCTGAACGATGGGACGGGTC